>NZ_JAYXBQ010000004.1:0-48574 GCF_039668335.1 Mycobacterium sp. SM3041
ACACCGACACGCGGGTCTCAGCGAGCAATTTGGGGCCACTCGACGTCGACGAGCGGCCCCGCTTTGTACGCGAACACCGGCGTGTCGCGTACAAGCACGGCCGCTCGCGGGGAGGTGACCACGGGCCGAGCTCGCGGGGTGGTGATCCCGGGCCGAGCTCGCGGGGAGGTGACTAGACGCGGACGGGCTTGGGGGCCTTCCAGGTGCCGTCGAGCGCTTCGGGTTTGGGCCAGTACAGCCGCATCGCGATGATGAACGGGCCGGTCGGGGCGGGTAGCCAGTTGGCTTCGCGGGCCGGTCCCGGCGACTTGTTCTGCACGTTCAGCGTGATGCCGCCGTCGGGGTCCTTGATCAAGGTGGGCAGCATCGCCGAGTTGATGAGGTAGCGGTTGATGGGATTGGCCACCAGCAGGCTCTGCGGCATCTCGTACATGGTCACCGACCAGAAGGCGTTGACGGGCGGCAGCTGCCCCGGGGCGAACCGCAGCGTGTAGTTGTTGGCACCGGTCAGGGGCGCGCCGGTGCTGTCGTTCGACTCGCCCGGGTAGATCGCCTCGGCCGCGGTGTTGCCGTAGATCCCGAGCACCGCGCCGGCCATGCGGTACAGGTAGTTACCCCTGAGATCCGTTGCGGTGCCGAACAATTGAGCCGATGTCACTTCGCCGGTGTCGAACTTGTCCTTCTTGAAGGTCTCGAACGCCGCCCACGCGTCGGCGATGCCGGCCTCGACGGCCTTGCGGTTCTCGGGCGTCAGCTGGTCCGCTCGGTAGGTGCCGTCGGGACCGATGCCGATGGTGGCGAAGCGTTTCCACATCACCTCCTCGGCAGCCTGCACCGGGGCGAACTTCATTGCGAAGTTGAGGATTTCGAAGAACTTCGGCGAAGTGCGCTCGTCCTGCGCCGACAGCGGGGCGACGAAGTCGATGGCCGGCGCCGGCGGTGGCGGTGGCTGCTTCAGGAACGCCGACAACGGCGTTACCTGGTAACCGGCCTGAATCTTCTTGACGTTCTCGATGTCCGTCGGCCCGAAAAGCTGCGTGCGGTACAGCACGAAGGCCAGCTCGGTCGAGCTGCGGATGACCCGCTCGACGCCTGGCGGGGTCGCACCGTGCCAATTCGGCCCGGCCAGAAGGTATTTGCCCGCGCCGTTGCCCGTCGCGCGGCTACCGACGTACGCGATGTTGTAGGTATAGCCGTCGACGAACTGCAGCGAGTAGTACCGGCCCGGCTCGACGTCCGGCACACTCAGCACCAGCGGCTCGGCGCGCAGGTCGGCACCCAGGAACGAGTACGGGGTGTCCGAGTTGGGCGTCTGGATCGCCTTGTCCTCGGGAGTGAAGACGCGCGCGACGTTGTGGATCTGGTTCCAGGCGCCCTTGTACTCGGGCCCGGCCTTGTCGGCGAAGTACGAGTACTGGACCCGGTAGTTGTCGACCATCGGAAACCCGTATGTGTACGCGGATTTCGCGATGGCCCGCACCTGTTCCGGCGTCGGCGGGGATGACGGGGACGGGCTCGACGACTTCTCGTCTGCACACCCGGTGACCGCCAGCAGCATCGCGACGAAGCCCAGGGCGAAGAAACCGGCCCGCATGGTCAGTGCTTGTCGAGCTGCTCGGTGTGCGCGCTGGACGAGCGGCCCAGGGCGGCGACCTCGGCGTCCATGCGGGGCAGCAGGTCGGGCACGAACTTGGCCACTGGCACCTCGCCGATGCGCGTCGCCAGCAGTGGCCGCAGCCAGCGCAGCGCGCCGACCCAGCCGGGGCAGTTCACCCGCGTCTTGCGGCCCTCGATGCCGGCGACGAATGCCTCGCCGCACTTGTCGACCGACGTCGTCTTGCTGATGGGCCACGGCAGCTTGGTCAGCATCTCGGCGAACGTCGACAGGTCGGACTTGGTGTCGCGCACCATGGCGGTGTCGATCCAGGACATGTGCGCCGAGCCGACGTCGACGCCGCGGTACCCGACCTCCAGGCGCAGCGCGTTGGCGAAGTGCTCGACGGCGGCCTTGGAGGCGTTGTACGGCGCCAGGCCGGGAGCGGCGGTGTAGGCGGCCAGCGACGACACGATCAGGACGTAGCCGCGGCGATCGATGACCGACGGCAGCGTGGCGCGCACGGTGTGGAACACCCCGAGCACGTTGATGTCGAGCAGCCGTTTGAAGGCCTCGGGGTCGACCTGCAGCACCGAGCCGTAGGTAGCGATGCCGGCGTTCGCCATCACCACGTCGATACCGCCGAAGCGCTCGACGGCCGCGTCGGCGGCGGCCTGCATCGAGGACAGGTCGCGGACGTCGGCGACCACGGTCAGGACATCGTCACCGAGCGTGGCGGCCGTGGCGTCCAGCGCCGTCGCGTCGACATCGGTCAGCACCAGCTTGGCGCCCTTGCGGTGCAACCGGCGGGCCACCTCGGCCCCGACCCCCGCAGCACCACCGGTGATGAAGACGACTTTTCCGTACACAGAAGACATGGTCCGAAACGTACCCTCACGACGAAGTGACTAGAGGGTCACCCCGAGCAGCGCGTCGACGGTGTCGGCCACCAATCGCGGCGCGGCGGCGTCGTGCCCGCCGTATTCGAGGGCGTCCGTCGACCAGCCATCAAGGGCGGCAAGGACTTTCGGGGTATCGAGATCGTCGGCCAGGTACCGGCGCACCCGGGCGAGCAGATCCGTCGCATCCGGCCCGGCGGGCAGGGCGGTGGCCGCCCGCCAGCGCTGCAGCCGCACCTGCGCGGTGCTGAGGACCTCGGGGCTCCAGAAGCGGTCGGCGCGGTAGTGCCCGGCCATCAGACCGAGCCGGATGGCACCCGGGTCGACGCCGTCGGCGCGCAGCTGCGACACCAGCACCAGGTTGCCGCGGCTCTTGCTCATCTTGTGGCCGTCCCAGCCGATCATGCCGCCGTGCACGTAGTGGCGGGCGAAACGCCGCTCCCCCGTTACTGATTCGGCGTGGGCGGCAGAGAACTCGTGGTGCGGGAAGGTCAGGTCGCTGCCGCCGCCCTGGATGTCGAAACCCGCACCGAGGCGGTTCAGCGCGATCGCGGCGCACTCGATGTGCCAGCCCGGCCGGCCCGCGCCGAACGGCGACGGCCAACTCGGCTCGCCCGGGCGCTGCACCCGCCACAGCAGCGCGTCCAGCTGGCTGGCCTTGCCGGCGCGGTCGGGGTCGCCGCCGCGCTCGCCGAACAGCGCCAGCATGGTGTCGCGGTCGTAGCCCGACTCGTAGCCGAACTGGGTGGTGGCGTCGGCCCGGAAGTAGACATCGGGGTACTGAGCGTCGTCGATGACGTACGCCGCGCCGGACGCCAGCAGCTTCTCGACGAGCTCGACGACCTCGGCGACGGACTCGATGGCGCCGACGTAGTCGTGCGGCGGGAGCACCCGCAGCGCCGCCATGTCCTGCCGGAAGAGCTCGGTCTCGCGGTCGCCGAGGTCGCGCCAGTCGATGCCGTCGCGCGCGGCCCGCTCGAACAGCGGGTCGTCGACGTCGGTGACGTTCTGCACGTAGTGGACGTCGCGCCCGGCGTCGAGCCAGTACCGGTGCACCAGGTCGAACGTCAGATAGGTGGCGGCGTGACCCAGGTGCGTGGCGTCGTACGGCGTGATGCCACAGACGTACATGGTGGCCTTCGGACCGGCCGAGACCGGCCGGACCTGACGGTCGGCGGTGTCGTAGAGCCGCAGTTCGGGGCCGGCCTGTTTCGGCCGGCCCGGCAGGTTCGGGACGCTGGGCGCCAGCCACGCTCGCATGACATCGACTTTAGCCGTCGTCAACTCAGCGGAATGTCGCCGCCTGGCTTCAACTCCTGATACCGCTGCGAAAGCTCTTGATACCGCCGGGCAATCCGCGCGATGCGATCGTGCAGGTCACCGCGGCGCGGTTCGGGCTGCGCATCGGCAAGTTCACAAATCCCGTGCGCTGTCCAGAACGCGTTGGTCCGTCGATAGCCGCCCGGGTCCAGACCGAACAGTTCTTTGAGGATTCGCAGATCATGCGGAATCGCGAAGCTGTCGCGCGAATCCTCGTGACTGAACAGGTAGTAGTAGTTGTCGAAACCGGCCCAGGTGATCGCCGACATGCACAGGGTGCAGGGCTCGTGCGTGCTCAGGAACAGCAGGTCACGCGTCGCCGGGCGGTCTGCGATCTCGTAGAACTGGTTGAGCGTGTTGATCTCGCCGTGAAAAAGCGGGTTGCGCGTTTCCGCGTTGGTCCCCGCCAGCACCAACGACAGATCCGATTTACGCAGCAGCGCGGCCCCGAAGACCTTGTTGCCCGCGGAAACGCCCTGCGCGGTCAGCGGCACGATGTCGGACTCGATCACGTCGAGCAGCCTCGGGACGAGTTCCATGTGCATACTCCTCATCGGTGGTTTTCGGGGCGGATGGCTACGCCCGGGCCGGTATCGTCCGCACGGTGAGGCCGCCTGATCAACCCCGGGTCGCCGGGCTGTTGTTGGCCGCGGGCGCGGGCCGTCGGTTCGGCATGCCGAAAGCCTTGGTGCCCGGCGCAATTGAGCGCGCCGTCGACGTGTTGTTCTCGGGGGGCTGCGCCTCTGTTGCCGTCGTTCTCGGCGCCGAATACGAACGCGCCGCGGCGCTCGTGCCCGACACGGCGTCGACCATCGTGGCGACGGATTGGGAGGAAGGCATCGCGGCATCGTTGCGGGCAGGACTCACGACGATCGACGGTGAGGCCGCGCTGATTCATCTCGTGGATCTGCCGGATGTCGGGCCCGGCGTCGTCGCGCGCCTGTGTGCTCTTGCGGATCGGGACCGGCTCGCCAGGGCGACCTACTCCGGCACGCCTGGGCATCCCGTCGTCATCGGCCGCAGTCACTGGGACCTGGTCAGTGCGAGTGCTCGCGGCGACCGCGGCGCACAGGAATACCTGAACGGCGTTGGCGTGCTTCATGTTCCCTGCGAGGATCTGGCGACGGGTGAAGATACGGACACACCGGCCCGCTGATGAACATCGCCGTCGAGGTCCCGCAGCGGTAGACCTGTTCCACCTTCCCGCCGGCTGATGATCTCCGCCATGATCGCGATCGCGATCTCCTCGGGCGTTCGGCCGCCCAGATCCAGTCCGATCGGAGAAGACAGCCGGGCCAATTGACTGTCGTCGATCCCCCGCTCGCGCAGCCGTGCCACCCGTTCGTCATGGGTTCTGCGCGAGCCCATGGCGCCGACGAATCCGATCTCGGGCAACGCCAGGGCGACCTCGAGTAGCGGCACGTCGAAGCGGTCGTCGTGCGTCAGAACGCAGATCGCGGTGCGGGCATCGATCAGCCCGGCATCGACCTGCTGCCTGAGGTAGCGATCGGGCCAGTCCACGACAACCTCGTCAGCCATCGGGAACCGGTCTTTCGTGGCGAACACCGCTCGCGCATCGCACACCGTCACGCGGTAGCCGGTGAATGCCGCCGCATGCGCGACAGCGGCGACGAAGTCGGTCGCGCCGAAGACGATCATCCGCGGTTTGGGCGTCAGCACGCGCGCGAAGACGACGTCGTCGTCGGGGCCGCTCAGCGTCCAGCTGGTGGTCAACGAGTCCGCGGCGCGGACGACGGCGTCGTCCAGCGCGCCGACGCCGAGGCTGCCCTTCACCGACCGGTCGGCGACCACCAGGTGGGCGCCGCTACGGAGCGGAGCCGGCACCGTAGAGCTGATGAGCGTGGCCAGAACAGCGGTCTGCCCGCGATCGACGACTTTCACCGCGAACTCGAATTCGGTGACGTTCGACGGGCCGACGCGCTCGACGAACACATCGATGGTTCCGCCGCACAACAGACCGACGGCGAACACCGACTCGTCACCGGCGCCGTAGCTGACGAGCCTCGGCTCGCCCGAGGCCAGCACCTCAAGCGCCAGCTCGTACACCGCGCTCTCTACGCAACCACCGCTGATGGAGCCGACAACGCAGCCGTCGCCCGTCACGAGCATCGACGTACCCGGCCCGCGCGGCGTGGATCCGCTGGCCGCGACCACCGTGCACAGTGCCACCGACTCACCGAGCCGGGCGCGGGCCACCAGGTCCTCGATGACGTCCATGATCAGTACTGAACCCGGGCGCTGTTGCCGATCCACGTCTCGAACGGCAGGAACGACCGGTCCAAACGGTGCTGCTGGACGGGGACTTCCCAATGCGCCCGAGGCTTGTCGAACAACTCGTAGAAAGCCCGGTCATCGAATCCGCCGACGGCCGCGTCGTGGCGGTCCGCCGCGAACACGATCCGATCGACCCTGGCCCACAAAGCCGCGGACAGACACAGCGGGCAGGGTTCGCACGACGAGTAGAGCGTGTGCCCCGCAAGGCTGAAGTTCCCGACCCGCTCGCAAGCGGCCCGGATCGCCATGACCTCGGCGTGTGCGGTCGGATCAAGGTTCTGCGTCACCCGGTTCTGCCCAGTGGAGACCAGCTCACCGGCGCCGACAACCACCGCACCGAACGGCCCGCCGCCGGCTTCGACATTGGCCGTTGCCAGATCGATCGCGACGCCGAGCCACTTCGGATCGGTACCCGTGAAAGCGTTCATTGTGGTTTTCCTTCCTGCGCCAGCCGCCAGACCCGGTCCCTCGACATGGGGAGTTCGTATGGACGCACACCGAGGGCGCGGCGGATCGCGTTGGCCAGAGCGGGCGCCACCGGGTTGTACGGGGATTCGCTCATCGATTTCGCGCCGTACGGACCGAGGTTGTCGGCGGTCTCGGCGAACAACGCTGTCGTCGCCGGAATGTCGGCCATCTGGGGCACCCGGTACAGGCGGAATGTGGGCGTCGATACCCGGCCCGATTCGTCGATCACGATCTCTTCGTAGAGCGCCGACCCGATGCCCTGGGCGACTCCGCCTTCAACCTGCCCCCGGCACTGCGCCGGATTGACGACGGTGCCCGCGTCGGCGGCGTGCACCGACTGCAGAATCTTGACCGTCCCGGTCTCGGTATTGACCGCGACCCGAAATCCCTGCACGTTGAACGCGATCGAACGCAGTTCACCCGTTTCGGCTCCGGTCGTCTGGATGCCGTCGCCCACCCGATGCTGCGCCGGCGTAGCGGCGATGACGTCGGCGAAGGGCACCAACCCGGTGGCGGTCTCGACGCCGTGTTCACTCAGCGCGCCGACTTCGCCGGTCAGCTGAAGGACCGTCTCCAGAATCAGCTCGCGCATGCTCGACGCCGCGGCGTACAACGCCTTGCCCGCGACCGTGGTCCCCGCCGAGGCGAAGGCTCCCGTGTCGTAGTCGGCGGCATCGGTATCGCCGTTGCGCAGCGTGATCCGCTCCGGTGTGGTGGCGAGCGCGGTAGCGGCGATCTGAGTGTGCACCGTCGTGGTTCCGTTGCCGAACTCCACGGTCCCGATGCCCACCTCATAGCACCCGCTCGGGGTGAGCCGAACGTTGACCGAGGAGAAATGGCCTCGCGGAGCCATGGTGGCGATCGCCGACAATGCGATGCCCTCACCTGTCCGCCATTGAGCTCCCGTCGGGGCGCTCTCGCCGTCGGCACCGGCCAGGGCCCGCTCGACCAGGTCGAGGCACTGGTCAAGGCCGTAGCTGCCGTAGATCAGGTCCGGTTCGGGTTCGGGATGGGCGATCAACAAGTCGTCGCCGTCGCGCACCATGTTGGTGCGACGAATGGTGAACGGGTCGATACCCAGTTGCAGCGCCAGCTCATCGAGTGCGCTCTCGATGGCGAAGATCACCTGGCCGAGCCCGTACCCGCGGAACGCGCCCGACGGCGGGTTGTTGGTGTAGACGGCCTCGGCGTCGACCCGCTTGACGGGGCATCGATAGACCGAAATCGACTCCGCGCAGCCGTGGAACATGACGCCCGGCGAGTGGTTTCCGTAGGCGCCGCCGTCGCTCAGCACGGCCAGCTTCATTGCGGTCAACGTGCCGTCGGAGCGGGCGCCGAGGGTGACGTCGACACGCATGGGATGGCGATGGGCGGTTGCGGTGAGCTCATCGGTCCGCGACATTTCGTACGCGACCGGCCGCCCGGTGCGCAACACGGCGACCGCGACGAGGTCTTCGGTGAACATCTCCTGCTTGCCGCCGAAACCGCCCCCGACACGCGCGGTGTATACGCGCAGCCGGTCCTCGGGCAGGCCGAGCAGGAGGCACAGTTCCTTGCGAACCAGAAACGGAACCTGTGAGCTGGTGCGCAGGGTGAGCCGGCCGTCGTCGTCCAACCAGCCGATGGTGCCGTGGGCCTCCAGCTGCGCGTGCGTTACCCGCGCGGTCCGCCACGTACCGCCGACCGTCACATCGGCGTCCGCCAGGGCCTCGTCAATGTCGCCGCCGAAACCCTCATGCATCGCCGCGATCACGTTGCGCGACGCGTCGGCGACGCCGTCTTCGAGCGTCCGGTCCGGATGCAGCAGCGGCGCGCCCGCCGACCTCGCGGCCTCCGGATCGAACACCCCGGGCAGCAGCTCGTACTCGACCACGATGCGGCGTGCCGCGTCCTGCGCGGCCGCGGGCGTGTCGGCGACCACCGCCGCGACCCGTTGTCCGATGAAGCGGACGACCGGGTCGAACACAAGGGTGTCGTCCGGGTCGTCGGTCCGGATCTCGTGGCGCGCAGTGGAAAAGCGCGGCGTCGCGACATTGAGGTGCGTGAGGATCAGTTCGACCCCGGGCACCTGCTCGGCGGCCGCGGTATCGATCGCCAGGATCCGGGCGTGCGCATGGGGTGACCGCAGCACCGCGAGATGCAGCAGCCCGGGCACGTCGATGTCGAACGTGAAGGGCTCGCACCCGGTGACGATCCGTCGGCCGGCGGGCGGCCGCAGTGACTGTCCGATGGCCGGACCCGCAACGGCCACGCCGTCGCCACTGCCCGCGACGGCCGCATGGATCGCCTCGCGAATCGGGCGGTAGCCGGTGCAACGACACAGGTTGCCCTTCATCCGGCGGTCGAGATCACCGAGGTCGTCAGGCTCGAGGGTGGCGGCGGTGACGATCATTCCGGCAGTGCAGAAGCCGCACTGGAAGGCGAAGTTGTCGCAGAACGCACGCTGCACCGGATGGAGGTCATCGCCGTCGGCAAGCCCGGCAACCGTGGTGACCGCGCGGCCGCCCACCCGGGCGGCGGGGTAAATGCAGGAGTGCACCGGCACGCCGTCGAGGATGACCGCACACGCTCCGCAGTCGCCGGCGTCGCATCCCCTCTTGACGTCGAGGTTCCCGGTCTCCCGGAGCAGGGTTCGCAAGCACTGCCCCGGGCGAGCATCGGCTTCGACGGTCGTGCCGTTGACATCAAATCTCATACGCACACCACTACGCGGTGCCGCCGGCCGGTCGTCATCGCGCGATTCGCAGGCGTCGGGCGGAGGCGATGGGATTCGCGTCGGCAACCAGGTCGTCGAATCGCCACGCCGCGATCCGCGAGATCTCACCGAGCGCCGCCATGTGCTCGACCTGCGGGGAATTGTCCAGGCGCCGCCAGCCGAGGGTCAGGATGTGTTCGCGCCTTTCCAGATCCCGAAGGCAGATGATGAGGGGGAAGCCGAATTTGGCTTCGTAGGCCGCAGACAACTCGCTGAATTCCTCGGCCTCCTCCTCGGTGAGACCGTCGAGACCCAGGTAGGCCAGATCGACTTTCGACACGTTGTGTTCCTGAGTTTGGGCGAGGTCCGGATACGCCTGCATCAACTCCATCTGCTCGGCGGGGGTAGCGGCGAGCAGCGCGGTCTGGACGGCACCACGCAGTGCGCGGGTGTCGGCGAACGGACGTTGCGCGAACGCGCGCTCGACCGGCCAGGCGAGGCCCTGATAGAGGATCGAGAACGTCTTGACGAACTCCTCCTGCGTCATCTTGTTGACGGCATCGAGTCCGACTTCGCCGGTCCGTGGCGTGCCCGCAACCATCGGGCCGCGGTTCGGCCCGATGTGGAAGAACACGATGTTCAGGACGATCGCGGCAAGGGCGCCCAGCGTGATCCCTGAGCCACAGATGATCTGGGCCCAGGCGGGAAAACTGAACTTCAACAGCGGTTGGGCGGTGACGAGCATGCCCAGGCCGAGTGCGGTGCCGACGATCACCGCGTTGCGGTGGTCATTGAAGTCGACCTTCGACAGGGTCTGGATGCCCACCACAGCCACGGTGGCGAACAGCGCCAGCGACGCCCCGCCGAGCACCGAATGCGGGATCGCGGCCACGACGGCCGCGGCCTTGGGGAGATAGCCCAGCACGATCATGATGACCCCCGCGGTGGCGACCACCCAGCGGCTCTTGACCTGCGTCAAGCGAACGAGCCCGACGTTCTCCGCGAAGCACGTGTACGGGAACGAGTTGAGGACGCCGCCGATCGTGGTCGCCATGCCGTCGGCGCGCAGTGCTCTGGCAATGTCGTTGGCGCCCACGCGTTTACCCACGATCTCGGCCGTCGCGAAGACATCACCCGTGGTTTCCACCGCGGTGATGATCATGACGACGATCATCGAGATGATCGCGGTGGCGCTGAATGTGGGCCAGCCGAAGTAGAACGGCGTGGTCACGCCGAGCCAGTGGGATGTACCTACCGCACTGAAATCGACATCCCCGAGCAGCGCCGCGACCGCAGTGCCGATGACCAGCCCGGCCAGCACGGCGATCGTCGCGAGGAACCCGCGGAAGAGGCGCTGCATCACGATGATGATCAGCAGCGTGCCCGCGGCATACGCGAGATCCTTCAGCGCCACATCCGTTTTCATCGCCTCGGTGGTCGTGCCACCGACGATGTCGTTGGCCGCGACGGGCAGGAGCGCGATGCCGATGATCGTGATGACCGATCCGGTCACGACCGGCGGGAAGAAGCGCAGCAGCTTCGAGAAGTACGGCGCCATGAAGAAGGTGAAGAGTCCGGCGACGATCACCGACCCGTACACCGACAGCAGACCGGGAACCCCTGACAAGCCGCCGGCGGTGCCGATCGCGATCATCGGGCTGACCGCCGCGAAGGTCACCCCCTGGATCAACGGGAGTTTGACGCCCACTTTCCAGAAGCCGACGGACTGGATGATCGTGGCAATGCCACACGTGAACAGATCGGCATTGATGAGGTGGATCGTCTGCTCGGGCGACAGCTTCAGGGCGCCGGCGACGATGATCGGAACCAACACCGCGCCGGCATAGAACGCCAGCACGTGCTGCATTCCGTACACCGCGAGCTTGGGAATCGGCAACACTTCGTCGACGGGATGCACGGCCTTGCGCGCGACGTCGGCTCGGTCCGTCTCAATCGGCATGGCCCACCTCCAGGCGAGAAGAAATTTCTGAGCGAATGTCCACGGCCAGCACCGCGCTGACGGCGCGGCGCCAATCCGCGGACCCGAGTGGGTCGGTGTAATAACCGGATGCGGCCAGGACGTCGGACCGGAGAGCTTCGGCGCCGGGCATCGCCGGATAGCGAAAGACGGTGGGCGCGAGCGTCGCAGCCGTGACGGTGAAGACCGCCGATCCGTCGTCGTCGCGGCGGCCGCTGACGACGGCACCGGAGCGTCCGTACTCGGCCAGCGCGATGGTGCGCAGTGCCGCCGTGGACCGCAGCGCCCGTTCGGGCAGGTGCAGGGCCCGCAGCACTTCGCCGTGGGCCAGCGAGTTGATCCCGTTGCCGGTGACCAGATCCGCGACGGGTTCCCATCGGGTCTGGTCGTCAGGAGTCCAAATCTCGGCCACGCCGTCGAGGGCGACGGCAAGCGACACCATCGATGCGGCCGCGAATGAACGGCAGATGTTGCCGCCCACGGTGGCGACGTTCCAGATCTTGAACGAGGCGAGCAACGCGTTGGCGCAGTCGCCGAAGAGCTGCTGGGCCGGCCACTCGGCGCGGCGCGGGTAGCGCACGAGTTCGGTGATGGTGCACGTGGCCGCGATGCGCAGCCCCTCGTCCGTGTGCTCGATGGGGCACCAGCCCATGGTCGTGAGGTCGACGACGCCGGTGGCTTCGGCCTGCGGTTCGGAGAACAGCCATGTCCCGCCGGCGACGAAGGACTCGCCGTCGGCGAGGTGCAGGTCGTCGCGGGAGCGCGCGAATCGGTATCGGCTGACGGTGTCCAGGTCCATGGCTCAGCAGAAATCCGGAATCGTGGTCCACGCCTCGGGCGCCTGCTCCGCGCCTTCGCGGGTGATGGTGGCTTGGATCAACCCGTACGGCCGGTCGGCGGCGTAGAAGACCTCGTTCGGGTTCTCCAGACCGAACGGGCTGAGGTCGACGACGAAGTGGTGTTTGTTGGGACACGACAACTTCACTTCGGCGACAACATCGAACTTCTCGAGGACCGCCTTGCCGATCTCGAACAGCGTCTGTTGCAACGAGAGCGAATGGACGCCGGCGAACGTGGCGAGCACGACGTCGGTGATGGCCTCGTGCAGCGCGTTGAAGTCGAGCTCAGGGTCGCCGGCGTCCGGGGTCAGGTAGCGCCACCATGCGGTGACCGACGTGGCCATGATGCGGTCGTCGGTCTCGACCAGCGTGGTGTATTTGTCCCGGGGGAAGCCGTGGAACTCTGATCCGGTCGACTTGAGCACGACGCAGTCCTTGATGCCGGACACCACCCAGGTGGTGTCGCCGGCCATCTGAACGACCGTCGTCCGGACGAACTTGCCGGTCCGCACAAACGAGTGGTCGTGTGGCTTGCCGTCGACGACGATCCGTTCCCACGCGTATTCCTCTGCCGCCCAACGGCCTCCGGTGACCCACTCGAAATCCCCGACGAAGTGCCTGCCCAATGCGATCAGGAAATCCTCGGGTGACTTCACGCCCACTTCTTTCGCGTAGGCGTACACCGTGTTCTTCTGCGTGTCGGTCGCGACGACGTGCGAGTTGTCGCCCTCGTAGTGGCATGCGCTGAAGTCGCCCCGCAACTGCGAGGTGACGTTCAGATCGATGATGCGATGTACGGGGGTGTCCCGGACGATGCGCACGAGGCGGTTCTCCGCCTTGCCGTACTGATTCGACCCGAGGACGATGTCACCCACTGCCACGATTTCCCCTGACGCACGTTGAACGGCTTACCGCTGCAACGTACGTTTCAGTTTTTGTTGTGGCGTCACCATTTCGTTTCAACCGTGTGACGGTGCATCCAGCCTGCCGATCCCCGGAATGCCGTGGACCTGGCCGTAAAGGGATCGTAACAATCTCGTCAGGGCGAATCTTTGCTGCAACGCTAGATTCAGACCATGGATCTTCAGACTTTCAACTCTGCGTTGCCCGAGGAAGCCGAAGACGTGCTGCGCCCCTGCGCCGATATTGCGTCCTGGCTCAGCGTGGTTGTCGCCGCGCGGCCTTATGCCACTGTCGGCGAACTCGAGTCGGCGGCCGCGCGCGCCGCCGGCGACTGGAGCATCGAGAATCTGGACCAGGCGCTGGCCCAGCACCCCCGCATCGGCGAACGCGCCGATGGACCGGCTGTCGAGTCCAGGCTCTCCCGCGGCGAACAACCAGCCATGCCCGACGAGCTCGCGGCGACGATGGCCAGAGCCAACGCGGACTACGAAGCGAAGTTCGGGCGCATCTTTCTCATCCGCGCGAAGGGCCGCAGCGCGGCCGACATCTATGACGCCCTGCGATACCGGCTGTCACTGGGCCGCGAAGAGGAAGCCGCCATCGCCATCGGCGAGCTTCGTGAGATCGCCCTGCTCCGCCTCGCGGAACGGGTGACACCATGACATCGCCGACCGCGCAGACATCGCTGTCCACCCATGTGCTCGACGCCGCCCGCGGGAAACCCGCCGCGGATCTCGAGGTCGTGCTGAGCCGAATGAACGAACAGGTGGCGGCCGCGCACACCGACAGCGACGGCCGAATCCGTTGGGACGCCCCACTCGATGCCGGTGACTACCGACTGCATTTCGCGACGGGCGCCTGGTTCGCCAGTGCCGGTCGGGAGACGTTCTACCCGGCCGTCGACTTGCACGTCACGATCGGAGCGGGCCACACGCACGTCGCGCTGTTGCTCAGCCCGTTTGCCTACACCACCTACAAGGGCAGCTGATGCGCGCGGACGAGCCGGACTCGCTGGAGGCGAGAATCGCGAATTGCTATGCGTCGCTGAGTCCACAGGAACGCCGCGCTGCCGATGTGCTGCTCGCGCACGCGGGCGATGCCGGCACCTATCGCGCCAGCGAACTGGCCACCATGGCCGACGTCTCGAAGGCGACGTTCTCGCGGCTGGTGCGCGCCCTGGAATTCACCAACTTCGATGCCATGCGTGAGCACCTGCGCGCCCTGCGCCGGTCGGGTGTGCCCCTCGCCATCGAGAGGACGCCCGACGTCAGCGCGATCATCTCGCAGGACATCGCAAACCTGCACGCTATGCACGCGCTGCTGGATGAGGCCGTGGTCGAGGCCATCGCAGAGAAGATCGCCACTGCCCGTCGCGTCGCCGTCTGCGGCTACCGGAGCAGCCTGGCCGCGGCAACGCTGCTGAGGCTGAACCTCGCGCAGATCCGGCCCGACACCTGGTTGGCGCCCAGTTCGGGTCAGTCCGTCGCCGAGGACATCGCGGACTTCGATGAGCGGGATCTCGTCATCGCGATGTCGTTCCGGCGCCACGGCCGGTGGGCCAAAGAACTCGTCGACTGGGCTTCCGACTCACGAATTCCGTTGGCGCTCTTCGCCGATGACCAACTGCGTGCGCTCGCGGCACGTGCCACCTGGTGGCTCGAATGCCCGAACGTCTCCCCCGGCGCGTTCGACAGCCACGCTGCGGTGATGAGCCTCGTTGCCGTGCTGTCCGATCGCGTCCTGGCCCTCACGCCTGACGGCGCGCAGCGCATCGACCGCGTCAACTCGGTCCACGAGACACTTGGCGCACCGCATCGAGCAACGAGTCGGCGAACTCCGGGCGGCACATGACGAAGTCCGGCAGGTACGGATCGGGCCGGTTGTACCGCAGCGGCGAGCCGTCGAGACGCGACGCGAACAGCCCCGCCGCCTGCACCACGCCGGCCGGTGCCGCCGAATCCCATTCCCACTGCCCGCCGGCGTGCACGTAGGCGTCGACGTCGCCGCGCACCACGGCCATCGCCTTGGCGCCGGCCGAACCGATGCCGACGAGCTCCATGTCGAGCACATCACGCAGCCACCACACGACAGCCGGCGGCCGGTAGGTACTGGTGGCGACGCGAATGGGGCCGGGACGACGCGGCGGCGGCCCGGTGACGGTGTCGGTGCGGTGCACCTCGCCGTGCGCCGGTAGCGCGACCGCGGCATCGGTGATGGACCCGTGCGGGCTGCCGTTGCGCTGCCACAGCGCGATGTGGACGGCCCAGTCCGGCCGGCCACGGCCGAACTCGCGCGTGCCGTCGACCGGGTCGACGATCCACACCCGGTCCGAGCGCAGCCGGACGAGGTCGTCGGCGGCCTCCTCCGACAGGATGGCGTCGTCGGGGCGCGCCGTGCGCAGCCGGTCGAGGATCAGCGTGTTGGCGTGCCGGTCGCCGGCCGCGCCGAGGGTGTACGGATCGTGGGAGCCGAGCCGGTCGCGCACCGACAGCAGGAACTCCCCTGCCTCCTGCGCGACCTCGGCGGCCAACGCGACATCGCTGCGCTCACTGCCGCTGTCCGCCATGCCCATGAGTATCGCCGAGGGCAAGGTCACAGCCGAAATCGCCTATTCACAGGCACGTTGCAGGCTGCTGGCAGGTCCTGCCGAAATAGGCCTCATAACATTTCGAACAACTATTTACCGGGTAGTCAGCAAGGAGGACGTCATGAAGGTGGCGAAGACATTCGGATTCGTGGGCATCTCCGCAGCAGTGACGATGGGCGTACTCGGCGTGACCAACGCACCAGCGCCGGACAACACTCCCGTCGCCTCGTCAGGTCACGGCTCGACCACTGGCGAGTACAACCAGCCGACCGTCGCCGGCATGAACATGGGTGCCACCGAGACGCCGACGACGCCCAGCAACGTCGAGCCCGTCACCCTCGCTTCCCCGCCGGTGAAGGCCAAGCCGTATTCCGGCTGAGCCGCCCACAGGCACGAAAAGGGCTCCGGGAGATTTCCGGAGCCCTTTTCCGTTGCGGCACAGCCTAACTCGGGGTGGCTCCCGGAGCGCGGACGACCATGGGCACGGCCGGGAAGTACGACGCCATCTCCGACCGCGACCGGCGCAGCGCTGCGGTGCCGTAGCCACGGTGGCGGTATTCCGGGTGGACCCAGATGCGGACGTTGACCTCGCCGCCGTCCAGCTCACCGAACACCATGCCGACCTTGGCGCCATCCTCCTCGGCGACGAACCACACCGCTTCCTCGGCGTTGACGCGGGCAAGCGCGGCCTTGATCTCGTCGTCCAGGTCGCCGGCAGCGCGGCCAGAGCCGTCACCGGAAGCACCGACATCGGTGGTGCGGGTGGCGAAGATGTCGCGGTCGGCGGCACCGGAGAACGGGCGCAGCGACAGGTTGTCCCCGAAGCTGGCGGGGCGGTCTTTCACCGCAAAGGACAACTGGCTGTTCAGATCTTCGAGCTCGTCGGCGATGCGCTTGCGGGCGTCCTTGGTCAGCAGATCGAAGGACATCGCCATGACCTGCTCGCCGCCGGCATGCGAGGTGCCCAGCAGCTTGGCGATGGCATCAACGGCGGCAGCCTTGTTGTCGGCTTCGACGATGACGTCGAGCACCTCGTGCCGGCGGTCCAGTGCTTTCTGGAGCGCATCGGTGATCTCGCGGCGGGCTGCGGCCTTGTCGTGGTCGGTCATGCCGACGAGCCTAGAGCACTACCGATCGGTAGGGCGGCGTAAATCGGTTACCTGTGTGCAAACTGCGATCAAAAGGCCGGCCACGGGATCGGCCGGTGCCGATCCGGGGAAGGCATGATCGGATTGTCAAGCAGCTCAACAACTCTCGCTTGCAGCGCGGCGATCTCGGGACGGGTGAGGTGCGGGGCCAGCGTCGCGGCGAGGCCGTCGCGCAGCGCGTCCCGCAATGCGGCGACCGCACCGAGCACGTCGTCGTCGATCGGTTCTCCGGCCCAGCCCCACAGCACGGTCCGCAGCTTGTCCTCGGCATGCAGGCTCACGCCGTGGTCGACGCCGTACACCTGGCCGTCGGCGCCGGCCAGCACGTGCCCGCCCTTGCGGTCGGCGTTGTTGATCAGTACGTCGAACACCGCCAGCCGGTGCAACCGGGCGTCGTCGGCGTGCACCAGCACCACTTCGTCGCCCTTGTGGTCGTAGGCCCGCAGGATGGGCAGGTATCCCGCCGGCACCCGGCCGGCCGGAACGAGGTCCACGAGGTCCGGGCCGGGCGGCGGTTCGGTTTCACTGAGCGCGTCGCCAGGTTGGTCGACCCAGCGCTGCACCATGCCCGGGCCTGCCGGGCCGTCACGAATGATGGTGTGCGGCACCAGGTTCCAGCCCAGTGCGGCAGACACCAGATAGGCCGCCAGCTCGCGTCCGGCCAGGGTGCCGTCGGGGAAGTCCCACAGCGGCGCCTCCCCGGAGATCGGCTTGTACACGCAGTGCAGCAGCGCGCCGTCCAGCTCGGCTTCGCACAGGAACGTCGCGTTGCTGGCCGACCTGATGCGCCCGAGCGCCGTCAGCTCACCGCGTTGCAGAATCCGTTCGGCGTCAGGAGGCGTCATCCGGCTCTTCACCGTCGGCATCCAGCATGCCGCGCCGATACCCGTTGGTGCGCACGCAGATATGTCCCTCCGGGTCGAGCGGCTCCTCACACAGCGGGCACGGCGGCCGGCCGGCGGAGATCACCCGGTTGGAGCGGTTCGCGAAGTCCCGGGCCGACCGCGGACTCAGGAACACCCGCACGGCGTCGGGACCTTCCTCGGCGTCGTCGAGCACGACGGAGGCATCGAATTCCGAGTCGGTGACGGCCAGCAGCTCGACCACCACGGTCTGCGCTTCGGAGTCCCAACCCAGACCCATGGTGCCGACCCGGAATTCGGCGTCCACAGGCATCACGAGTGGGTTGAGGTCGGTCACCTCGCCGGTGTCGGGCGGGATCGGCGTGCCGAACCGGCGGTTGATCTCGACCAGCAGGGCGGAGATGCGTTCGGCCAGGACCGCGACTTGCTGCTTCTCCAGCATGACCGAGACGACCCGCTGGTCGTGCACGGCCTGCAGGTAGAACGTCCGGTTACCAGGCTGCCCAACGGTCCCGGCCACGAAGCGGTCGGGAGAACGGAAGACGTGAATTGCGCGAGCCATGGCACCTTTCAAAATACCGGTTCACCGGTCTAATCGGTCGAGCCGCCGACGGTTGCGTCGTGTGTCGGTACGGCATCGTCGGGCTTGCCGGGCTGGTCGGATTTGGGTTCCGCGGGCGGGGGGCGAAGCGACGAGGAGAGATCCGTGCCGGTGTGGTTGACGTGCAGGACGAACGGCCGGTGCGGCGTGTAGCGGATGACGCTCATCGAGGCCGGGTCGGCGACGATCCGCTGGAAGCCGTCGAGGTGCACGCCCAGGGCGTCGGCCAGCACCGCCTTGATGACGTCGCCGTGCGTGCAGGCGATCCACAGCGTGTCGCCGTCGTGCTCCTGCGCCAGGGCCCGGTCGATCTCGCGGACGGCGGCCACCGCGCGCGACTGCACCTGGGCCAGCCCCTCACCGTCCGGGAACACCGCGGCGCTGGGCTGCTGCTGGATGACGGGCCACAGCGGCTCTTTGACGAGGTCGGCGATCTTGCGGCCGGTCCAGCCGCCGTAGTCGACCTCGGTCAGCCGGTCGTCGACGCGCGGTTCGATACCGAGCGCCGCGGCCAGCGGGGCGACAGTGTTCTGGCAGCGCAGCAGCGGCGAACGGACGATGGCCTTGACCGGCAGCTCGCCGATTCGGGCGACGACACCGTCGGCCTGCGCGCGGCCCTTGTCGTCGAGGTCGACGCCCTCGGACCGGCCGGCCAGGGTGTGGGCGGTGTTGGACGTCGAGCGTCCGTGCCGCAGCAAGATGACGGTCATGCGGCCACCACCCCGGTGCCGAGCAGCGCCAGCACCGTCGCGCCGAGCACGACGCGGTAGCCGACGAACCAGTACATGCTGTGCCGCACCAGGAATTTCAGGAACCAGGACACCGCGGCGTAGCCGACGACGAACGCGATCAAGATGGCGACGGTCAGCTGCGCGCCGGTGGCGCTCATGCCTTCGGTGACGGGCTTGAAGGCGTCGGGCAGCGAGAACAGGCCGGAGGCCAGCACCGCCGGGATGGCGAGCAGGAAGCCGAAGCGCGCCGCCAGCTCGCGGTTCATGCCGAGGAACAGGCCGGCGCTGATGGTCGCGCCGGACCGCGACACCCCCGGCACCAGCGCCAGGCACTGCGCCAGGCCGACGATGACGCTGTCCTTCCAGGTCAGCTGCTCGACGTCGCGGGTCTGCTTGCCGGCGTACTCGGCGAGGGCGATCACCGCGGAGAACACGATCATCGCGGTGGCGATGACCCACAGATTGCGGGCGCCGGAACGGATCTGGTCCTTGAACAGCAGTCCCAGCACACAGATCGGGATGGTGCCGATGATCACCCACCAGCCCAGCCAGTAGTCGGCGGTGCGGCGGGCAGCGTCGGTCAGCCCGGCGAACCAGGCGGTGAGGATGCGCCAGATGTCCTTGGCGAAATAGATCAGCACCGCGGCCTCGGTCCCGAGCTGGGTGACCGCGGTGAACGACGCGCCCGCATCATCGGCGAAGAAAACCCGGGAGGCGATGGCCAGATGGCCCGACGACGACACCGGCAGAAACTCGGTGAGCCCCTGGAGGACGGCCAGCACGATCGTCTGCCACCAGCTCATGGCTGCCACGTCAGTCACGCCGACGACCGTACCGTGAGCGGCAGGCGCAGGCGTTAGTGGTTGCGCTGCACCGGTTGTGCGTCGGCGACCGCGTCGCGTACGGCGGCGGCGAGACTGCGCTCGTCGTGCACGTCGACGTGCGCCAGGCTTCGCGAGGACACCGCGACGACGTCCTCTTCCTGCGGCACCGGCCCCGACAGACGCGGGCGGTAGACCTCCACAATCAACACGCGCTTGTCGTCAAGGCGAAATGAAAAACTCCGGCCGTCGCCAACTTGGCCAAACCCGCTGGCCCGCAGACCTGTCGAAAGGTCTTCGATAGCAAAATTACCGTTGGCCAGATCGCCGTCGGTGGCAATGCTCATGGTCCCGACCATACCCCTCCGGTACGTGACGTACCCGCCTGAAGCAGATAATTGACGTCAAAATATTTGCCTAAACTGGCAATTAGCGATTAACCGCCGTTCACCGACCGAAAGCCAGCCTGTGTCAATGGATCACCATCCCATTAATTGTCGGCTGCGTGAATATCGGGTGGGTCTAACGAGATTCGCGACGGCCGCGCTGGCCGTCGGCACGCTGGCGGCGTGCTCGTCACATCCGGCCGAGACGGCGCCGCCGACCATCTCGCCCGCACGCGCCGCGGTGTCACCCCCGGTCACCGGCGCTCCCGACGGCGTCGTCCGCTCCCTTCCCGGGCCCGGCACCGGCGCCGCCTTCGACACGGCGACGGCGTCGCTCGTCGTGCTCGGCACCGACGCCGGACGTCCGGTGGTGACGGTGCCCGGCACACCGCCGGTGGTCCTGCCGGCCGCTGCGACGGGCGTCACAGTCGACGGCGCGGGCACGGCGTTCCTGTCCACCCGCGGCGGCTACCTGCGGTTCGACATCGGCAAGCGCACGGTGCAAGCGGTCACGGTCGACGGCCAGTCCGGCACCGATTTCACCTCGATCGCCCGGCGGGCCGACGGGAAACTGGCATTGGGCACCGCCGACGGGGCGGTGCTGATCGTCGACGGCACCGCGGTGAAGTCCCGGATGAAGGCCTTCGCCCGCGTGGACGGCCTTGCCGCGCAAGGCAATACCGTCGTGGTCCTGGACCGCGGGCAAACCTCGGTGACCGAGGTGAACGCCGACGGCACCGACGTCGCCCAGGCGCTACGCGCCGGTGAAGGCGCCACCACGCTGGCCGCCGATCCCGCCGGGCGGGTGCTGGTGGCCGACACGCGCGGCGACGGCCTGCTGGTCTTCGGGACGACACCGCTCATGCTGCGGCAGCAGGCGCCGGTGCGGGGCGCGCCGTACGGCATCGTCGGATCGGCGAAACTCGCCTGGGTTTCACAGACCGCGACGAACAGCGTGGTTGGTTACGATCTTTCGACTGGTATCCCCGTCGAGAAAGTCCGATATCGCACCGTGCAGCAGCCCGACGTCCTCTCCTTCGACGAACGCACCGGCACCTTGTTCGTGGTGTCGGGGTCGGGCGCCGGGGTCCAGGTGATCGCGAACGCCGCCGCGGGGCCGGGGTCGGGCGGCCACTGATGCAGCGGGGGCGGATGCCGGCAGCGTGGGCGGAGGACTTGTCCGACGACTACGAATGGATTCCGCTCCGACTGCCGCCGGAAGTGACCAGGCTGTCGGCGTCGATCCGGCTGTCGATCGAGGCCGAATACCGCGGGTGGGAACTGACGCGCGTGCGCCTCTATACCGACGGTTCGCGCCGGGTGCTGCTGCGCCGCCGCAAGATCAGGACGGGCGACGCGACGGGAAATGTGCCCGGGGCGGGCGAAACGACGGGCCAGGTGCCCGATAGGTTGGCGCCCGAACAGCCGTCGATGTGAGGAGCCGTTGATGTATCGCGCCCTGCGCTGGGTGTTCTTCCTGGTGTCCCCGGAGCGGATTCACACCTGGGTGTTCGCGCTGCTGCGCGTCGCGACCGGATTGGCCGTCAGCCGCCGGTTGCTGGCCAAGTGGCTGGCCCCGTCGGATCCGGTGTTGGAGACGACGGTGTTCGGCGTGACGTTCCCGGGCCCGGTGGGCCTGGCAGCCGGCTTCGACAAGAACGGCAGTGGCATCAACGCCTGGGGCCCACTGGGTTTCGGCTACGCCGAGGTGGGCACCGTGACGGCGCAGGCGCAGCCCGGCAACCCGGCGCCGCGGCTTTTCCGGCTGCCCGAGGATCGCGCGCTGCTGAACCGCATGGGCTTCAACAACCACGGGGCAGGCGAGCTCGCCATCAAGCTGACCCGCAGCCAGTCCACCGTGCCCATCGGCGTGAACATCGGCAAGACCAAGGTCACCCCGCCCGAACACGCCGTCGATGACTACGCCGAGAGCACCCGCCTGTGCGGGCCACTGGCCGACTTCGTCGTGGTGAACGTCAGCTCGCCGAACACGCCCGGGCTGCGTGACCTACAGGCCGTGGCGTCGCTACGACCGATCCTGGCCGCCGTGCGCGCCGAGACGACCAAGCCCGTGCTGGTGAAGATCGCGCCCGACCTGTCCGACGACGACGTCGACGAGATCGCCGACCTGGCCGTCGAACTGGGCCTCGCGGGGATCGTCGCGACCAACACCACGATCTCTCGTGAAGGGCTGCTGACGCCCGGCGTCGCCGAGCTGGGCGCGGGCGGCGTGTCCGGGGCGCCGGTGGCCGCGCGGTCGCTCGAGATCCTGCGGCGGCTGCACAAGCGCGTCGGCGATCAGCTGGTGCTGATCAGCGTCGGTGGCATCGAGACCGCCGACGACGCCTGGGAGCGCATCCTCGCCGGCGCCTCCCTGGTGCAGGGCTACACCGGCTTCATCTACGGCGGCGGCCTGTGGGCCAAGCACATTCACGACGGCGTGGCCGCGAAGTTGAAGGCCGGTGGCTTCGCTTCACTGGCCGATGCGGTGGGTTCGGGCGCGTAGCTCGGCCTAGTAAACCTCCAGCGGCATGACACCGAGTTCGTCCAAGGTCTGCTGCACGTGCTCGCGCAGCACGGCCTTGGTGTTCTCGGCGCCTACCTGATAGCCCACGACGCCCAGGGTGACCTTGCCGTTGTGGCGCAGGGCCGTCACCACCAGCAGGCCGCCGGGCTGCTCGATGTCGCGTTTCTTGACGTTCTGCTCGACACCCCAACAGATCACGTAATCGGCCTGGCGGACTCCGTCGATACGGCCGACCAGCTCCGGCACGTCGCCGACATTGGAGCAGGTCACCGGAAGCTCGCCGAGCACCATGGCCGCAGTATGGCGGACCGCCCGCCGCGGGATGAACGGCGTCAGTGGCAACAGCTGGAAGGACTCGTCCGGCTGCTCCCGGGCGCGGCGCAGCGCGGTGCGGATCTCGCCGCGCAGCGCAGTCAGGTCGGTTGTGGCCGAAGCGGGATCGACGGTGAACGTCGTGAACGTCATCGCGTTGGCCCTGGTGTCCTCGAAGGACGTGCGGTCGTTGATCGCGACCATCAACGAGATGGCGCCGTCCCGCGCACGCTGGCGGCCCATCCGTACGCCCAGTCGCGTGGCGAACGCAGCGACCAGTGAATGGCCGTTTCCGCCGAGTTCTACTGCACGCGCATCGAAGTGATCGAGGTCGATGATGGCGGACGCGAACGGCACGTGCACGAGTTCGTCACCGGAGGCAGACCCTCCTGTCGACGGTGTTGCCGTCATCTCGCCGCGCCGCTCTCGGGCCAGTTTGGCGGCGACCTTGACCGTCCTCCGGAGCTCCGGCAGGTCCCTGAAGGTCTGTCGCAGGTCGGAACGGATCGCCTGCAGACGGGTCCGGGATCGCGGCCGCTCGTAGCCGAGGTCGCGCTCGTTGCCCAGGACCGCGTCCATGAACGCGACGACCGAGCCGCTGCCGTCGATCAGACAGTGCGAGAGCACTATCGCGACCGCCGTCGAGCCATCGGTGAAAGGCTGCACCCCCAGGTGCCAACCCGGCCCGCGCTCGGGATCGATCGGGATCTGGGCACGCTCCTCCAGCCAGTCGCTCAGTCCTGAACGTGGACAGGGAGTTTCGGCGACGTCGACCGGCCGCGGCGGGCCTGACGCGGCCACCCAACGATGACGGCCGAACGGCAGTGGGGAGCGCTCGATGTACCGCGCCACCATCCCCTTGCCGAAGTTCTCGTTGAACCGGCGCAACCCGTCGAGGTCCACCGGCCCCTCGTAGAACCACAGCGCCATGCCGACCTGGACCCGGCCATTGGCCCGGTACGACAGGAAGGTGGCCTGGTCGATGTAGTCGAGGCGGTCCTCGTCCGTCGGCGCCGAGCGCTTATTCACCGAAGTGGATGTGGACAAAGCTGATGGCCCCCTTCAGGTTCGGCAAGCGTCGCTGCCCCGACCTCGGTCCGATAGTAGGTCGGGCGATGACGAGCCGCGACCCGGCGCGCGCGGCCTATTTCTGCTCGTACGTGCCGTGGATGACGGCCCGGGCGATGGCCTGCGTGAACAGGTTGAAGCCCAGGAACGCCGGGGTGGCATCCTCGGGGATGTCCAGCTTTTCCACAGGTAGTGCGTGCACCGCGATGTAGTAGCGGTGCGGGCCGTGGCCGGCCGGCGGGGCGGCGCCCAGGAAGCGCTTGAGGCTCGCGTCGTTGGTCAGAGTGATGGCGCCGCCGGGCAGCGCCTCGCCGTTGCCCGCGTCGGCGGCCAGCTCGGTCACGTCGGCGGGCAGGTTGGCGACGGCCCAGTGCCAGAAGCCCGACGCGGTCGGTGCGTCGGGGTCGTAGACGGTGACGGCGAAGCTGCGGGTCTCGGCCGGGAAGCCCGACCAGCTCAGCTGCGGCGAGACGTCTTCTCCCCCGGCGCCGAAGATGCCACTGACCTGAGCGTTGGCCAACGGGCCGCCGTCGGTCAGCGATGTCGAGGTCAGGGTGAAGGTCGGCAGCTGCGGCAGGTTGTCATACGGCGAAGCGGTCATGTTGTCCTTAAGTTTGTAGTTGCAGTTACTTCGTATTGCTGAGCGTTACGTTTGGCTGTGACCCGGGTGGGTCGGGTATGGCTGCCATGTTGGTGCCGGCCCTGGTGGTGCGGCTTGAAAGGACTGGCCGCCCGGCCTGCCTGGACTTCCTCGGGCCGCTGATTGAGATCTGCGATGCGATCGCTTGTTTAAGGAAATGCCGGCGAGGTCGTCCTTGGGGATTCTGTTGGCAGACAAGCGAAAAGAGGTCCGGTGACCGAAGACCAGGTATGGGCTGGCGTCGACGTCGGCAAAGAACATCACTGGGTGTGCGTCGTGGACGGCAACGGCAACATGGTGTTCTCGCGCAAGGTGGTCAACGACGAGCGCACGATCCGCGACCTGGTCGCCGAGGTCGAAAAGCTTGCCGGTGAGGTGTCCTGGGCGGTGGACTTGAGCAACGCGTACGCCGCACTGGTCCTCACGGTGCTGGCCGATGAAGGCAAGACGGTGCGTTACCTTGCGGGCCGGCAGGTGTGGCAAGCATCGGCCACCTACCGGGGTGGTGAATCCAAGACCGACGCCAAAGACGCCCGGGTGATTGCCGATCAATCCCGGATGCGCGGTGCGGACCTGCCGGTCCTGCGTCCCGGCGATGACCTGATCACCGAGCTGCGCATGCTCACCGCCCACCGCGCCGATCTGGTGGCCGATCGCACCCGCACCATCAACCGTCTGCGCCAACAACTGCTGGCCGTATGCCCGGCCCTCGAACGCGTCGCCGAGCTCAGCCAAGACCGGGGTTGGGCGGTGCTGCTGGCGCACTATCAACGGCCGAAAGCGATTCGCCGAACGGGTGTTTCGCGGCTGACCAAAGTTCTGGCAGCGGCCGGGGTGCGCAACGCCGCCACGATCGCGGCTGCCGCGGTGACAGCGGCCAAAGCTCAGACCGTCCGCCTCGCGGGTGAAGATGTTGGCGCCGGATTGGTCGCCGAGCTGGCCCAAGGGGTGATCAACCTCGATGAGCGCATCAAACACACCGACGCGGACATCGAGGAACGATTTCGCCGCCATCCGCTCGCCGAGGTGATCACCAGCCTGCCCGGCATCGGCTTCCGACTCGGCGCCGAATTCCTTGCCGTGGTCGGCGATCCCGCACTGCTCCAATCGCCTGACCAGCTCGCCGCCTGGGCCGGCCTGGCGCCGGTATCCAAAGACTCCGGCAAACGCACCGGCCGGCTGCACACGCCCAAGCGCTACAGCCGCCGCCTGCGCCGGGTGATGTACATGTCCGCGCTGACCGCGATCCGCTGCGATCCCACGTCGAAGGCGTACTACCAGCGCAAACGAGACCAAGGCAAACGCGCTATCCCGGCCACCATCTGCCTGGCCCGCCGACGCGTCAACGTCCTTTACGCCCTCATCCGTGACAACCGGACCTGGCACCCCGACACGCCCCAAATCGCCACTGCGGCGGCTTGACACGGTCATTGAGAGTCCTTTCGGCGGTCAAACTTCGGTGGCGGGCAGGGTCGGTCAGCAGTGCGTCAAAAAGTGTTCGAGGACCTTGGCGCCGAACTGTAGTGCGTCAACGGGTACCCGTTCGTCGACCCCGTGGAACAGCGCGGCGAAATCCAGCTCGGGCGGCAGTCGCAGCGGCGCGAAGCCGAAGCACCGGATACCCAGGCGCACAAACGCTTTCGCGTCGGTGCCGCCCGACATCATGTAGGGCACCGTGCGGGCGTCGGGGTCGACGGCCAGGATGGCGGCATTCATCGCGTCGACGAGGTCGCCGTCGAACGTGGTCTCCACGCTGGGCAGGTCCCGTTCCCAGGTACGGGTGATGTTGGGACCGAGCAGCGCATCGAGTTCGCGCTCGAAGGCCTCCTTGCGACCCGGCAGGACGCGGCAGTCGACCATGGCCTCGGCCGTCGCCGGGATGACGTTGGCCTTGTAGCCGGCCTTGAGCATGGTGGGGTTCGCGGTGTCGCGCAGCGTGGCGCCCACGATGCGCGCGATGCCGCCCAGCTTGGCGATGGAACCTTCCAGGTCCGGCGAGGTCGGGTCGAGGTCGTAGCCGGTCTCTTCGGAGACCGCCGCCAGGAACTGCTCGACCGACTCACTGAGCACCAACGGGAACTGGTGCCGGCCCAGTTTGGCGACGGCTTCGGCGATCTCGGTGACGGCGTTGTCGTCGTGCACCATCGAGCCGTGCCCGGCGCGGCCGCGGGCCGTCAGCCGCATCCAGGACAGGCCCTTCTCGGCCGTCTCGATGAGGTACAGCCGGCGTTCGCCGCCCTCCTTGGTCGGCACGGTCAGCGAGAAGCCGCCGACCTCGCCAATGGCCTCGGTGATGCCGTCGAACAGGTCGGGCCGGTGGTCGACGAGCCATTGGCAGCCGTAGGTGCCGCCGTGCTCCTCGTCGGAGACGAAGGCGAAGACGAGGTCCCGGGGCGGGACGATGTTGTTGCGTTTCAGATGCCGCGCGACGGCGATCATCATGCCGCACATGTCCTTCATGTCGACCGCGCCGCGGCCCCACACGTAGCCGTCCTTCACCGCACCGGAGAACGGGTGCACGCTCCAGTCGGCGGGCTCGGCAGGCACGACGTCGAGGTGGCCGTGGATCAGCAGGGCGCCCCGGTTCGGGTCGGCGCCTTTGAGCCGTGCGAACAGATTGCCGCGCCCCGGCGCCCCCGCCTCGACATACTCGGTGGTGTAGCCCACCTCGCGCAGTTTCTCGGCCACCCAGCGGGCGCAGTCTTCCTCGCCTTTGGTGGTCTCCGGCTCGCCGGTATTGGACGTATCGAACCGGATGAGGGAGCTGACGAGGTCGACGACTTCGTCTTCGGGCGCAGTCACAGTCACATTCGTACCACCTCGGTTTTGGACTGAGCACCTCGATCCGTTAGCCTAAGCTGCCCGGCCAGACGGCTGGGCAGGTCCGAGTGGCGGAATGGCAGACGCGCTAGCTTGAGGTGCTAGTGCCCTATTAACGGGCGTGGGGGTTCAAGTCCCCCCTCGGACACATCCGGCGACACGACTTAGGTCGGCAGTCGCCCTCACTTGCCGCAGGTGCGGGTCGTAGTCAAGACGCAAACCCAGACTTGCGTACACCTGAGCGCGTTCCGCTCCGGTTGCCTTGCCGAGCACCGCCGCAAGCCCGCCCAATTCTCCGACCAACTCGCTGATCTGCGCCGCAGACATCGCGTGGGGTCGCTCCACATGCTCAAGACGCGCCTTCAGCTCGTCGCGCTCGGCCGTCCGGCGGCGGAGCGCAGCAGTCAAATCCTCGACGGCCACACCAGACTCCACCGCAGCGACCAGGGCGGCGATCTTGCTGTTCACCTCGCTGAGCTCACGCTGCAAGGCGGCATATCCGTTTCCTGCCGCCGGGTCCAGGTCTTGCCCTCGCGCGAGGTCTTCCGGATCGGCCAAGGTGGCGATCCATTTATCCAGTCGCGCGGTCACCTCGTCTTCCCGGAGATACACCGTCCGCGGGTGATCACTCAGGTCGACAGGTACCGAACGCGACTTGCCGAGCTCGCATCGGTAGAGAATGCGCGTTGTCTGCTTCCCTGGTCGGGCGGCCCCCTGCATCCGCCGGCCACATGCGGCGCAGTACAGCAGCCCACGAAGCGCATAGGGCACGGTCGATTCTCTGCTGCAGACGAGCCCAGGCCCTCGGCGCGCCTGTGTCCGAAGACGAACGGCCTGCGCCAGCTCGTCTGTGATCAGCGCTTCGTGCGTACGGCGGTCCGGTGCTATCCAGTCGGCCTCAGCACGCCACCGCATACGGGTTTCATACCCAGCGGCGACATCGTCGGGGTTGACCAGTACCTCGTATTTCTCCTGCTTGCCCCAAACGCGGACGCCTTGATACGCCGGGTTGTCGAGGATGGCGCGGATAGCCGAATGAGACCATCCTCGCGGGTCACGGTGCGGGTTCCTCGCGGGGTCATATTGGCTTGGCGACGGCACGCCGTCGTCGGTGAGCTGTTGCGCGATGTAACGCAGGCCCGCTCCGTCGGCGTACATCCGGTAAATCCGCTCGACGGTCGGTGACGTGGCGGGGTCGGCTTCGAGGCGGTGCAGCCGTTGCCCAAGATTTGCCTTGGCAATGTTCGGGTGTGGGCCCGCGTCGACGAGCCGGTAGCCATACGGTGGTCTGCCACCGAGGTATCTGGTTGTGTCCTGCGCGAGTGCCGACATCGCGGCGCGGACACGCATCTGGATACGCGCGCGCTCGCCCTTGCTCATGCCACCGAAGAGCGTCATCACGAGGTCATGCGCCTCGGAGCCGGGGTCGACCGCTCCACCGACCTCGGGTACCCACAACCCAACTCCGTAGTGCGTCAGCACAGGGAAAGTGAGCGCGAACTGAGGCCCATAGAACGCGCGGGCGGGCTCCCCGATCACGACAGCATCAAAGCCACGGCCACGAGACGCGACGTCATCAAGCAGACGTGATGCTTCCGGCCTTCGCTTCCAAGGCAGCGAACGGCTCTGTCCCACGTCGAAGTAGTCAGCCGCCAGGACTCCCCTGTGCGGAGTGATCAGGTCCAACGCGCGGCGCTTCTGCCAGCTTCGGCTCGCCTCCGGGTCTTGAGCATCCTCTGTGCTCACTCGGCCATAGAAGGCGAACCTGAGGCTCATGCCACTTCCCTCCCTGATGCACGCATCCGGTCCCGTACAGCCAGTATGACGTTGATCAGCGCGCAGTTGGCTTCGTGCGGAAGTCGAAACTGGTTGACTAGATCAATTTCAACACCTCCCTCTGACAGGTTCGGCGCATCGCATTCCGATCGACCATGCGCGGGCCGAGGACCTTTCTCAGCCATCACATTCCCCCGCCGGGTCCCAATGTTTGTCACCGACTTGGCGATGCCGTTCAGCAAGTCCTTCCAAGCGGGCGTCGATATGACGCAGGCTTGCCGAAACAGCCAACACGCGGTCGCCTACGGTAGCGTGTCCGGCGCGGTCGAATTCCCACCCGATGTCTTCACTAATCTGCGGCTGAGCATGTTGGTCCACAACGTGTTTCGTGTTGTTCTGACGAGACCATTGAGCGCGTTGGCTGCGCAGCGCGCTCATGGTGGTGGAATAACGGCGGGATTTGGTGGTGATGTGGCCTCGATAGCCGAGGGTGTGCAGCCATCGGTCGATCCCCACCAGAGCCGGGGTGTTTCCGATGCCGGACTGGGTGCCAGCAAGCACAACGATGGTGGTCAGGATCGACCGCACGTGCTCGGAAACATCAAGGGAAGCAATAGATTCAGCGGACAGGCGGCGGGCGGCGATACCGAAGTCCTGCAGGGATTTGGTGACGTACTTCGCGAGATAGCGAGCGACACGCCGCGGCGTCAAATGATCACTTGCCATAGCGGTATCCGAGTCTTCGTTGCCAGATGGTGCGGCTGCGGCCAGAGGCTGGGTATCGATCTGAGTGCCGAACCGCACCAACACAGTGCCGCTTGCCGTATCAAGATCACCAATTTCGGCAGGGGCAGCAACCGTGATGGCGATCTGGCGCGCGACGCGGTTGATCAGTGCTGCCAGAGCCGGCGCGGTGATTGGCGATTGCCATGGTGACTGTGCGTTGTGACGAGGCTCCGCGCCACCGGAGGTGGCACGGCCGTAACCAGTGTGGTCACCGGCCGTGGTGGTGTCGTTGACAGGGTCGAGGCGAATAAGGGCGTGGATGTGAGGAATGGCGCGGGCCTGCAGCTCCACGACTTTCACGAAACTCACCTTGACCGAGTCAGGATCGGCCCCGACGGTCTTCAGTTCGCACCGGGCGGCACGACGCAGCGCGATGGTGAAGCGGCGCCAGAGTTCGGGGAGGTACCAGGTGAACAGCACATGACTGATGTAGTCGTAGCAGTCAATGCATAGGGGCTGCCCGATCAGCGGGTCATCTCGGCAATGGGTGGTGCTGCACCACAGGGGCTTTCCATGCGGGCAACGCCGGTGTCCGCCATCTCTGGCGGCATCTCGGCACGCGGTCTCAGTGTGGTGGTGCACCGCGCCATATCCCGGCGCGGTCAGCGTGACGAACACTTGCGGATGTCCCACGATCGTGGCGGGGACGTCGTGGTGACCGCCAGCGGCGCCGGCGTGCACAAGTTGCCAAGTGTCCCTGGCGTAAAGGTCTGAGCAGGACGGGCAGACCTGGGCGCGGCGGTTGTTGCAGCGCGTCCACACCACCTGATGCCGGCCGTGGAGGTCAGCGCCGCTCAGTTGGATGGGGTGAGCACAGAACCCGACCGATTCGGCGCGACGCCACCAAGCGTCGAAGCCGGGTGATGATGCCCGCCGGACCATGTCACGCACCACCCTGTCCACATCGACGCTGGCGGCGGTGGCGGGCATACCTGGCAGCACCCACTCCGGGTTCCCCACCGCTCGGTCCGCTGAGGCTGTGCCGGTCACGACTTCTCCTGGTTCCCGGATGCGGTGGTGCGTGGGTGTGGTGCCCGAAAGGTGCGAGCCAGGGTGCTGATGTCACGGTCCGTGACGTGGAACGCCCGGATGCGGGTGGGCGTGGCGGTGCCGTCAGTCATCACATACCCGACACCCGGAGTGTGATCGCTAATGTCGTCGCAGACCGCGCCAGCGTCGCGGGCACCCTGCCCCAGGACCATCGCGGTTTGGGTGGCTTCGGTGAGCCGCAATCCGACCCGCACAGTGAACAGCTGGCGCACCGGGAGGGTGTCCTTTGCGGGGTCTTGGATGGCTTGCAACCACCGAGATGCCGACTGCACGGCCCTGGGATAGCAGCATGCCCAGGAGCTGTTCAATTTCTACGCGGAGTTTCCGATCAGTGAGATAGGCAGTAAGGGCAGCGATTTCGTCGATAACGACGACCAATAGCGGATCAGCGACAGTAGGTGTGTGTAGCCGGGTGTGGCCCCGCAACCGATCAGCGCGCCGGTGCATCACGTCGACCAGCGCGCGCAGCAGTTCCAGGGTGGCATTGCCGGCGTCGTGGGTGAACGCGGTGAACATAGTGGCGCCTGCGCCCAACTCCATTCCACCTTTCGGGTCGATCACGCACAAGCGAACCCGCCCGGTGCGCACGTGTGGTGCCAGGCCTGCGATCAGTGACCACAGGACGCTGCCCTTACCGGAGCCAGTAGCCCCGGCCACCAGAAGGTGATGCCCCAACACGGGTACCCGCCACAGTTGATGGCTGTCGGTGACCCCTGTCGGTATAGCGCCGCAATCCACAGGGGTGGCAGCGGTGGGCATAGGTAGCGCAATCGGGTCAGCCAGCGGGTCGCCGCGCACAATGGTGACACGCATCCGACCGGGCGCGATAGCGGTCACGGTGACGCGTTCGGCACGCCAGGCCGCAGCGAGCGCGTCAGTTTGCTTCTGCCAGTTGCTGATTGACTGACCGGTCACTACCGACACATCGATGGTGTCGGTGTGGTCCCCGATCGCGATCACCCGCAGGGCGGGAATATGTTCCCGCTCGCCGTGCTTGGTGGTCAGGCCGTGTAGCGCGCAGACCTGGGCCCAGGCGCGTTGATAGCGTGACCACCGCAGATAGGCGTGCCAGGGTGGGTTTAGCACCAGATGCTCAAAAGATTCCTCATCAAGGAATGCCCAACCCATGTAGGCCGCAACGAACCCGGCCAGGGTGAACATCCCAATGTTGTACCCCTGCCAGATGCCGACCCCCAGCGCGACCGCGGCCGGGACCCCGAGCAGCGGGAAACGTAGCGCCCACCACAGCAGGTGGCCGAAGGCGGTGACGATCGAGATAAGAAGGTCGCCGACCCAGTCCTCGTTTTCTTCGTTCCGCTTGTTGTTGCTTGCCGTGTTCGACATGCCGTCCTGTCTTTCGTGAAAGTGTCTGTGGGAGTGAGTGATCAGCCCGCCGACCGCCGCCACCTCTGCAGCGTGGTAGCCGGCGGGCCGACCTTAGGCGCGCTAGGAGCGCGGCGGCACGGCTTTTGCGTCGGCGACGGTAATGGCATCAGCCCCATAGGCGATTCCGTTCTTGCCATTTTGGTTCCACGGCAACGCCACCAGGTTCGATACCGTGACGGATTGCCCCACAGTGACTTTCGGTTCACCAGCCACGGTCACCGCCAGAATCTCGGCCCCGTCTGTATCGAGGGCCATAAGCTGCACCGCATACAGCGGCAAGCCAGTACCTTTGTCGATTTTCGGATGACCCGATTCGAAATCGATTCGCGCCTCAGCACTTTTCGTGCACATCCACGAGACCGCACTGGTATCGATTTTCAGTTTCATTGCTTCCCTGTCCTTTTCGTTGTCACGTCGCGCCCTGAGCGAGCGCTGAGATCACTACACGTGGACATCCCGGACATTCACAGAGACACCGAAGGACATCGAAGACACGTTGGACATCGGCGTGGACATTCGCGGACATGCGTGCGGACATGGCCATAGAACTGTCCGGCTGTTCCGCGCGCAGTTCGATGATGTCAACGCCAGAGATGGGGTTTATGTAAAGATCGTGGTCAGTCGCTGATTTACGGGTCGAGCGACTACCGCACAGGGAGGGACGGTGGCATCGTGGCGCTTACACCCGACGGCGACCTACCGTCCTCCAAAACCAAGAACGTTGCACTCGACCGGGCGCTACGCGCTAAAGGATTGTCCCCGCGCCGGCTTGCCGCGCGCATAGGGATTCACGAAAAGACGGTGCGGCGCTGGGCCACCGATGCCGATTGGCACGTCCAGCGGGAGAATGCCCACGCAGCAGCCCGCGAGCTGGGGTGCACACTGCATGACCTGTGGCCATCCCAGTTCCCGGCCGAACAACCCACCAATCGGCCCGTTACCAATTCCGCAGCAACGTTCAGCCCGACGATGTACGCAACCCGCACCCAGGTCCCAGTTCAGCTGTGACAGAGGCATTTTTCCAGCGCCAAGAAATCAATCGATATTCTGGAGTTCGCCGCCACGTTCTTGTTCGACACTCTCGATGGTTTCACAACCACCCTGGTCGAAGCCGCCAAACGCGGCGCCCAGGTGCGTTTTCTCGTCGGCGACCCCGGCGGGGACAACATGATCCTGCGGGGTGAGGAGGAAGGTATCGGCGACTCTGTCATGGCCCGCACTCGCAACTCCGTGGAACTGCTCGCTCCCCACGTCCAGACCCCGGGTCTGCAGGTGCGTACCCACCAAACAACGCTCTACACATCAATTTTCAAGGTCGACGACAGCATGCTCATCAACTTCCACGTCTACGGCTCACCAGGGCGCGACAACCCGGTGATGATCTTCTCTCGTACCGACGAGCCGCGACTGTGGGCGACATTCGTGGACGCGTTCACCCGCGTCTGGGACCAAGCACGACCACCGCCGAGACCGTAAGAATCCACCGCGACACGAGAGGCCCTACCGATGGCCCGGACCGACTATTACAACGATCCCCACCCCCAACAGTGTGGTTCCGTCCGCGTCGGCGATCGTCACCGACGAACAAGGTCGTATCCTGCTGGTCAAACGCCGGGACAACACACTGTGGGCTCTGCCCGGTGGCGGCCACGATATCGGAGAAACAATCGAACAGACCGCTATCCGGGAAGTCAAAGAAGAAACTGGGCTCGACGTGCAGGTCATTGGCCTGTCAGGCGTCTACACCGACCCCGCACACGTGGTTGCTTTTTCCGATGGCGAAGTGCGTCAACAGTTTTCCCTGTGCTTTACCACCACGGTCCTGGGCGGGCAGCTCGCGACCGACCATGAAAGTACCGACGTCGCCTGGACCGACCCGGCCGATATAGGCGCGCTGGACATGCACCCCTCAATGCGGCTGCGCATCACCCACTACCTGGACCAGAGGTCGGCACCCTACCTCGGATAACCAGGCCGGCTTACCGCCACGATTGCACCCGCCCCACTGCCGCAAGCAATTCCTCTCGCGACAAACTGACCGCCCGATGCAAGGGGTCTTCGGGCCCATACCGCTCCATCACCTCGTCCAAACGCGCTGCTGCAGACACCGGTGAACCGTCGGGGCCGGTCGTCAAGTCGCAGAACGTCAGCACGTCCAGAATCTCGGCGGCGGGCTCGGCGAACTCTTCCAGCCCTTCGATTCCACGCACCTCAGCTTCTACTGCCGCACCCGTATGGAATGCCACCAACGACACAACCGCCTCGGGAAAGCCCTGCGAGCGCAGGAACCGCGCGCCGTCCAGCGGGTGAAAACCAGTCTCACGCAGGTCCGACGCATACCCAATATCGTGCAGCCACGCCGCCGCCACCAGGCAGTTTCCGGTCTCGACGTCCAGGTGCGGCCGCATCCGCTCGGAGGCCGCCGCCACGGCCTGCACGTGAGCCCAGCGGCGCGGCAATCCGGAGAGATGCCGCTCAGCCAACCGCCTTGCACGCTCCGCCGGATCGCTACTCATGACACCAGCCTACGAGCCGGCCCACAAACCGCCGTCCTCAGACGCAGAATCGCTCGCCGCGTTCAGCGCATCATCTTCAGCCTGACTTCAGACCGGGGCGGCTACCGTCCGCTGGCGCTCCCGTTCGCCGCCCCGCGAAAACACCGGCCGGCACCACTCAGATCCCGAGCTACAACGCGTCGTCGAGCGTCATTCAGTCGGCTCGTCGCGGGCAAATGACCACCCTCGAACGCCGTCAATGACGATCGACCCGACCACGCAACTCACCGACGTGATCGCGCCTCAGTCCATTCCATGCACACGCGGCTTTGACCTGCGATGTGAGAACTTTCTTTACTGGGGTCAAGCCTGGGTCCGCCGCCTACCCCGAGCTGACGCCAACGTATCTATTTCTGGGAGTGCGGTTTCCGTTCCAGGGTCGTCGGCCCCGCAGCTGCGATTCCAACAGCATCGTGCTGGGCCGCTTCGATAACATCCACGGCCTCACCGATAGCGCCGGGCGGCCATTGCGGTTCAGCCAAACCCACCGGCTGCGCCATACCCAGACCACCGAATTGCACCGCGGGCGGGGCGCGGCCGGCCATGACTTACGTTGTGCCTACCGGCTCTCGGTGTGCCGGCGCGGTGGCGGGTGCCCGGCGCCGGGATGGACGTTGAGGCCACCAGCTGGCTTGACCGAGCAGGGTGGCGATAGCCGGAACGGTGAGGGTTCGCACCAGGAAGGTGTCCAGAAGCAGCCCGCAGCCGATGATCAGCCCGACCTGGAACATGATCGCCACCGACCCGATCATCAGGCCGAACATGCTTGCAGCGAAGATCAGGCCGGCGGAGGTGATCACTGATCCAGTGTTGGCGACGGTACGCAGCACCCCGACGCGCAGGTTGGCCGTGGATTCTTCACGCAACCGGGACACCAGGAGCATGTTGTAGTCGGCGCCGACGGCGACCAGGATGATGAACGCCAATAGTGGTACGGGCCAGGCGATTTGGTAGCCGAGAATCCACTGGAACACAATGACACCTATGCCCAGGGAGGCCAGGTAGTTCAGGATCACGGTGCCCAGCAGGTACAGCGGGGCGATGATGGCACGCAGCAGCGCCACCAGGATCAGCCCGACGATCACCAGGGTGGCGATAGCCAGTTGGGTGAAGTCCGCAGACAGCAGGCGCTGGATGTCGGCGTTGACAGCCGGGAACCCGGCGACCGCCACCCTGGCATCGGCCAGGGTGGTGTTGGGGCGGGCGGCGTTGGCGACGTCGGTGATCTGCTGGGCCAGGCGCATCGCTTGAATGCTGTAGGGGTCGGCGTTGGTGTCGATGGCGAAGCGGGCGGTTTTGCCGTCGGGTGAGACGAAGTGTCTGGCGAGGTCAGCGAATCGCCGGTCATCGAAGGTGGTGGCGGGCAGGAAGAAACCAGCGGCGGCGTCCGAGCCGGCGGTGGCGCGTGCCGAGTTCTGCAGGGCGGTGGCGATCGTGCTCATGCCGGTGAGCATCTGGATGTTGCTGTCGGCCAGGGCGTGCACCCCGGTGGCCAGCGCGCGCGACCCCGTGGCCAGTTGGCCGATTCCTTGCTGCAGCCGGTGGATGTTGGCGGCCAGATCGGCGGGGTCACCGAGGGTTTTGAACGCGGCGTTCATGGCGGTGACGGTGTGTTGAATGTCAGTGAGGGTGCCGGTCACGGTCGCATCGGTGGCCGGGTTGTAGTGGTCTCCTAGTGTGGCGATCTGGGTGAAAAATCCGTTGTCGCGCAAGGTGACCAGGACCGCGACTTGGTCACGGATTTGGGCGCATTCGGGGGTCGCCACACACCACGGGGCAGCGTTGAGGGCACCGGCCAGCGGGTCCAGGACACCGATGGCGTTCTCGGCGCGCTGGGCCAGGGGGCGGATGCCGGGGCCGGCTTGGATGGCCTGATCCACACCAGGTGCGGTGGCCGAGAGTTGTTGCAGCAGTGGGCCGAAACGCTGCATGCGGGCGCCGGCAGTGGAGGCCTGAGTGAGCACACCGCCCAGGGGTCCCATGGCGGTGCGCACGGCGGTGTCGAGTTGGGCGAGGCCGTCGGCGAGTTGGTCGGCCCCGTGGGTCAGGGCGTTCAGGTCGGCGCGGTGGGCGTTGGCGTCGGTGACCGATTGGGCCATCTTGTCGCCGATCTGCCCGTTCTGCCAGGACAGTTGGGCTTGCTCCAAGCGGGCGCCCGTGGGTCGGGTGACACCGGCGATCGAGACGACGCCGGGCAATTGAGCGATGCGGGAGGCCATTTCGTCGAGGTCGGCCAGCCCTTTGGCGGTGCGCATGTCGGTCGGGTTCTGCACCACGAGGAATTCGGCCAGGACCATGTCTTTGCGGAAGTGCCGGTTGAGCAGTTGGTAGCCCTGGTTGCTGGCGGTGCTGGCGGGTTGGCCGGCGCGGTCGTCGTAGCTGATGGTCATCGCGGTGGCCGCGGCGGCCAGCAGTCCCAGGATGAGCAGGCTGGCGACCAGCAGCGGTACCGGACGGCGCACCACCGCGACAGCGACGGCATTCCAGTAGCGGCGGGTGCGGTCGGGTTTGGGTTCGCCGATGCCGCGGCGGGCCGCCACGGCCAGCACCGGGGGCAGCAAGGTCACCGTGGCCACAAATCCGACGGCGACGGCGACCGCGCAGGCCGGCCCCAGTGCGGCGAACACGCTCAGCGTGGCGAACACCATGGACAGGAACGCCAACGCGACGGTGGCCGCCGAGGCCAGGATGACGCGGCCGATGCTCGCGGTGGCCGTGATGACCGCCGCCTCCGGTGGCGTTCCGGCGCGGCGTTGTTCGTGGTAGCGGCTGATCAGGAACACCGTGTAGTCGGTGCCGGCGCCGAGCAGGATCGCGGTCATGAACGCCACGGTGAACTGCGAGACCGGCAACCCGGACTGCCCGAGTCCCGAGAGCACGCCCCGCCCGACGGCCAGGCTCAGCGCGATGACCAGCAGCGGCAGCAGCGCGGTGAACAGTGATCGGTACACCATGAGCAGGATCAGCGCGATCAGTCCGGCGGTGGCGATCGACACTAACAGCAAATCGTGTTCGGCAGAAGAGATCTGGTCACTGAACGTGGCCGCCGGGCCGGTGACGTGGGCACTGACCCCCGATCCGGTGAACACCGCTGTGGTGATGTCGCGCACCGCGCCCACCGATTCGGCCGCAGTGGGATCGCCGAGCGCGCCGGCAATGCCCACCGGCAGGTACCAGGCTTTCCCGTCCCGGCTGACCGCCTGGGTTCGGGTGACCGGATCGGCGAGCAGATCCTGCACGAGCAGCACGTGGGCATGGTCGGCGCGCAACCGCTCGATCAACACCCCGTACCGCTGACGTGCCTGATCGCTCAGCCCGGCGGGGTCCTCCATCGCCACGAACAGCATCGTTTTGGAGCCCTGCTCGCCGAACGCGGTGCTCATCCGGTCCACGGTCTGAAACGAGGGCACATCGCGCGGAATCAGGTCCACCGACTGGCGGCGCACCACCGTTTCCAGCTGCGGGAACAGCAGGGCCAGCAGCACTGCCGCGGCGATCCACCCGCCGATCACCAGAGCCTTGTGGCGCACCGTGAACGTCGCGAGGCGCCCGAGTCGGGCGCTGTATTCCGACGACGCGGACGGGTCGGTGACCCGGCCCCGCCGCGTGGTGCCAGGCCCGTCGGTGCGATCACTCATGCTGCCCCTGCCGTCAAAACGGAACAAAAAGTATCGCTTCGATACTAATTGTTCCATTTCCGGCAGGGAAGCGTTCGTGCATAGTTTTTCCGGCTTCGGGCGCCGAATTAAGTTGCGGCAGCGTTATTTTCGTGGACGATAACGATGCCGGCGCAGCCTCCAGCCCGGCCCTGGCCTGGCGTTTAGACGGCGATACCCCGACACACCAGGGCGGTGATCGCCGCGGTCTGGGCGATCAGAACGTCACGGTCGGGTTTGTGTCCGTAGCGCAGGGCGATGCCGAAAGGGATCGCCACGATCGACTCGGCGGTAGCACCGATGTCGAGGTCGGGGCGGATGTAGCCGCGGTCGATGCCGTGGCGTAGCGCCGCACCCAGGATCGCGGCGCCGCTGTCATACATACGGTGAAACCGCTGCGACATTTCCTGATCCACCCCGGCGGCCTGCACCACGATCAGCTGCAACAGCCGCGGCTCTTCGGCGAGGACATCGGTGTAGGCCATGCCGATTGAGGACAGGTACTGACCGAACTCCTCGATGGAGGTGACCAGGCACGGCGTGGCCTCATCGATGGCAGCGCCCAGCCGGCCGTTGACCTGTCGCACCGCGTGATCGACGATGTCGCGCTTGTTCTCGAAATATCGGTAGAACATCGAGTGCCCCGAGCCGAGCCGCGCGGCGATGTGGCTGATCGAGGTCTGGTGATAGCCCCGCTCAGCGAACTCGGCCAATGCAGCATCAATGACCTCTTCGCGGACCAGCTCGGCGCGTTGGGCGCGCTGACGATCAGCCATCGTGGAGCGCGGTTTGCCCACCGCCGACGCCGCGGCCGTGGAGCTATTGGTCCGCTTACCCATCGCCAGCCTCCCGCACAAGTGGAACAAAAAGTATCCCTCCGATACTAGTTGTTCCACGTTCGCCGGGCGCAGCGTTCGTCAACAAAATTTTGGCGGCCCACGGCGGAGTCGGCAAAGCAATTAGCTTGCGGCAGCGCCAATATCACCGATGGGGAGGTCATGGCGCACGATGCGGACCTGCCCCGGCGGCAGGCAGGCCATGTAGCCGTGCCGTTTGCCGTACAGCTCCCAGGAGGCCCGGTCGCCATCGGGGGTGACATCGATACCGCCCCCGGTCGACAGCACAAGATGCAGCGCGCCGTCGTCGTCGCATTCGGCGTGGGCGCACGTCGCGCCGGCCATGTCGAGCAGGGCGCGGTGCTGCGGCGCGAAGTTGTGCGGGTCGATCACCACCTGTTCCTCGGGATACAGACCCACCGGCGGCAGGGTCAATTTCATCGCGGTGGCGATCACCAACTCGTTGTAGTCGTCGAAGTCGAGCACCAACCCCTCGTGCAACGAAACCCGCTGGATGGTGCAGTGCGTGATCCAAAGAGTGTGCATGACCGGCTCCTTTCGGCACGTCGTTGTGCACAGTCATGGTACAAAAAGTAGCGCAGCGATACCACAAGTTCCGCTATCGAATGTCGGTGCGCAGCAATGCCCCCAGCAGATGGCCGACGGTGCGGTCGATGCGCTCCCGCGCATCGGCGGGGGTGACCCGCCCACTGATCACGGCCGTGAGGTTGGCCAGCCAGATGTCGGCGATCAGACCGGCCAGGTGTCGCTCGCGCGGCGTAGGCGAGGGTCCGCCGAGCGCGCGGGCGAACATGTCCTCGATCACGCCGACGGCGTACTGCACAGCATCGGCCGCGCCGGTATCGGCCACCACGAACGCCCGCACCATCGCATCGGTCAACGCGGGCTCGTCCAGCCACCGTTGATGCAGCCGCACCGTCAACTGCGCCCAGCGCTGCGGTGGGGTCAATTCATCGGCGCTCCAGTCGAATTCGGCGTCCAGGCGCTCAATTTCGCGGGCCAGCACCGTCACCAGCAGATGCGTCTTGGACGAATAGTGCCGATACAGGGAGCTCGCGGCCGTGCCGGCCCGCGCAGCAACCGCACGCATGCGCACACCCTCAAAACCGTGCGCCGAGGCGATCTCCAGCGCCGCGTCGAGGATCTCTTCGCGGCGGCCCGCGACGACCACCGGACTCGGACGCACCGGTGGCGGGCGCAAGTACGTATCAGGCTCGCTCATCTGGACATCGGGCACGCTCATCGCGGCCCACTATCGCGCTCGACGCCGCCGCCGGCGGCGTGGCGCGCGAGGTCGGCGAACATCTCCGTGAACCCGGTGATGTCGCCGTGCGCGGCGAAATGGGCCGCGTCCACAGCGATAAAGACCGCCGCCGCGGTGAACCTGGTGACGCCGTCGCTGCCCACCCCGGTTCCCTCCACGCGTAGCACCCGGCCGCGACGATCCACGACGCGGGCGCGCACACGGTGGGTGTGGTGCAGCGGGACCGGTTGCAGATACTCGATCGTCAAGCTGCGTGTTACCGCCGGGGTGCCGGCGATCCACAGCGTGAAGCCGAGCACGTCATCGCAGGCCGCGGCGATCGCGCCGCCGTGGGCCAGACCGGGAGCACCGATGTGCCGTTCATCGAAGGTCACATCGGCGAACACCTCCGTGCCGTCGCGATAGGCCGTCAACCGCAGGCCATGCGGATTGTCGGGGCCACATCCCATGCACACCGGGGTGTGCGCGGGAAGTTGTTGTGGCACATCCTCATCGGCTACCGAGTCGCTCACGCGGCACCCGCCGGCTCACTCGAACTGGCCGGGGCGGGCACCACCGGCGCAGCCGCCTCGGGTGGCGGTGCTGATCGGCCCGGCGCCCACACGGCAACGATCAATGCCGACACTGCGCTGATCATCGCAAGCACGAAAGCCCCTGTCGCGCAACCATGAACAAACGCCAACTTCGCCTGCGCGACGGCAGCGTCAGCCGCGGGACCGACATGAAGCGCCGCTTGTGCCGCGGCCGCCAGTGAGTCCTCGAATGCAGCGCGCAGCGGCGACGGCAGGGCAGCCGCGGTCGCGCCGACCCGATCGCTGTAGCCGGCGGCCAGCACACTGCCCGCGATGGCAATCCCCATCGCCGCGCCGACTTCGCGGGCCGCATCGTTGACCGCCGCGGCCACCCCATGCTTGTGCACCGGGGTGGCGTCCACCACCGCTGCCGTCGACGGCGCTGTACACAGACCCAAACCGGTCCCCAGCGCCACCAGGGACCACACAATGTCTACATAACCCGAGTGCACGTCGAGCCGGCTCGCCAGAAACATCCCGACCGCCAGCATCCCCAGACCACCCGCCAGCATCACGCGCAACCCCCAGCGTGCCGCCAGCTGCGGTGCCGCCACCGAGACCACCACGATCGGCACAATCAACGGTGTCAGCGCCAACGCCGACCTGATCGGCGAATACCCGCTGATCAGCTGCAGGTACTGCACCAGCAGGAAAAACACCCCGAAAATCACCACGAAATGCAGCACCAGCGACACCGTGCCCGCCGTGAAACTGCGATCGCGAAACAACCTCATGTCCAGCAGCGGGTCAGCACGCCGCAACTCCACCACCGCGAACGCCACCAAACATCCAGCGGCGCAACCAAACAGCGCCATCACCACGGTGTCCGTCCAGCCGCGATGCGGCGCCTCGACAAGAGCGACCACCAGCAGACCGATCGCCAGCGCGATCACTACCGACCCCACCACGTCGATACGAGGATGGGCACCCTCGCGGGAAGTGGGCACTCGCAGCGCCGCGACCAGCAGCAGCACCGCCGCGGCGGCCAGCCCCACGAAAATCGCCCGCCACGACCAAAGTTGCAGCAGCACACCAGAAATCAGCACCCCGACCACTGCACCCGAGGCGGCCACGCCCGCCCAGATGCCCACCGCACGTCGCCGCTGGGCCACCCCGAACTCACCGGTCAGGATCGACAACGTGGACGGCATCACCAACGCCGCACCCACCCCAGCCGCCGCCCGCGCACTGATCAGCCACCACGGGGTGTCGAATGCCAACGGCACCACCGACGCCGCCGCGAACACCGCCAACCCGGCGATCAGCACGCCCCGCCGGCCATAACGGTCGCCGACCGCGCCCGCAGGCAAGACCAGGCACGCGATCGCCAAGGTGTACCCGTCGACTACCCACGTCAGCTGGCTCTGCGTTGCCCCGGTATCAACGGCAATGTTCGGCAACGCGGTATATAGGGCCGCCATCGAACCAATCACCAGCGCCACCGCGGCACACGACACGACTAGGGTCCACTGCTGCCCACGCGAGAATGATCTCTGCTGATCCGGCACGCTCAACACCCCTGTACATTCAGTTTCGCTGCGCTACTCGATGTACCATAACTGAGGTTGTCGACGAACACACCCGGGATCAGCAAAGGAGCCACAGTGAGAAATCAGGCCCCGCCGATACCGGACGACTATGACGAGGACATCGATCCGCGCCGCACGCGGTCACGGAACCGACTGCTCGATGCCGCCGCCAACCTACTCAAGACCGGCGGCGTTGAAGCAGTCACCATCGACGCGGTCACCAAGGCATCCAAAGTCGCCCGCACTACCCTCTACCGCCACTTCAATAGCTCCACCCAGCTACTCGCAGCGACCTTCGAACGCTTACTGCCGCAAGTCATTCCGCCCGAACCCACCAGCGGAACTCTGCGCGAGCGACTCATCGAACTGCTGTCACGCCAAGCCGACCTCCTCGCCGAAGCGCCGGTGCAAGTCACCACCCTCGCCTGGGCGGCCCTGGGCCCCGCCGAAACCCCCAGCGCCGACTCCGAAGGCACCCCGCACGCCAACGCTCACGCGCTGCGCTCCCGCGTCGTCGAGCAATACCGGCAACCCTTCGACAACATCCTGCAAAGCGCCGACGGCCGCCGAGAACTCGGCGACCTAGACGTCGAGCTCGCCATCTGCCAGCTCGTCGGCCCCCTCGTCTTCGCCCGACTGACCGGCATCCGCGCCATCACCCACAACGACTGCATCCGCCTCGTCGACACCTTCATGGACACCTACAGCGTCAACCCAGCCACAACAAGACCCGACGCCAGCTAGAACCAGCGAGCGTCCCACGGATGGAGTGTTCGCAGTAGGCGCACCGCCCAACCCGCATTCACCCTTAACGGAGAACATCAGCGGACGTCACTGCTCCCGATCAGGAACTCCGAAGCCAATGCCTCGGAAAAACACCAGATACCCCGGTGAGCACAGCGCTTACTACATAAGATCTGCAATGCAGCGGTGAACGAAAGCCCCTTGCATCCGCCGACGAGTTCGCGATCCCACTCGACCGACTCGCCGATCTGAGCGAAGTCCTCTCCGCCTATCAAGGCGGTTCTTCAATTCGTCCGTTCGGCGGTCCGCTGACCCATCGAGACCGTCGACGCACAGCTCGCCAAACTCACCGCTGGAGAAGGTCCGGGCGGAAAGCCCACACTGCGGATAGCGACAGCTACCCGAACGGCGTGACTGCGCACGGCATCACTACCGGCCACCCGTCACCATCGAACTTGCCAACGGAGTATCTCGTTAACGGTGTTTCCGGCGGTTTCCATCAGTAGGTCGCGGCTGCCGGGAATCGGTCGCCGAACGTGATTGCAAACGCGTCGAGCGCTGGCTTGCACCGCATCACCCATCGTGCCCTGCCGTGATCGCTCGGTGGAAGCGGGCGATCAAAGACTCAATAGCATTGGCGCTGCAGATGACTCGGCAGATTTCCACGTCGTAGTCCAGGAACGGGATGAAATCCGCCCAGGCGTTGCCCCACAACCGAATCACCGCCGGATACCGCTGGCCCCATTTTTCAGTCAGATCGTCGAACGCGGCCCGGGCGTCGGCGGCGTTGATCGCGGTGTAGGTCGGTTTGGTGTCCCGCTTGATCTCGTCCAAGGACTTGCGGGAAGTGAGCCGAAAAGTGTTGCTGTTTCTCGTAGCCCAGGTGCTCGGTCATCTCTTCATTGAGCGCGATCTCGAGCACCGCTTTAGTCATCTGTTTGAGCAGTCCGTCCGGACCGGTCAGCGATGGCCCCTGTTGCTGGGCCAGCCGCACCAGCTCGACCGCAGCCTGCTGCGCAGCGGAGGGCCCCGACTTTTTCTTCGCCACATCCAGTGGCGTCATCACGGCACCTTCCTCGCCGAGCTTCGCTCAGCGTGTCAGGCCGGAAACACCGATAAATCCACAGTCCCGAAGCTCTGGACACAGCTGACGCCCGGCGTATCCATCGATCATGGCTCGGAGTGGATTCTTCGCACTATTCTTAGCCTGCTTGCCGCCAGCGGGCCCCGAGAGCGCAGCGGAGACGGATTACGCGGGTACGACGAACGGCCGCTAATTCCCGCGATCGCCTCCAGCAGTAACGATCGCGCAACGGAACAACCTTGACGTACTGTCTCATCAGCAATCTATGTCTTGAAAGGCTGAATATGCCGGTGAACTTCGCCACATTCAACGACCGTGTCGCCGAACAGTTGAAGGACTCCACAGTGACCGTCGGCGGACTCGCGGGCTACCTCGGTTTCCGACACACCGAGTTCATCGCCGGCCGACTGGTCGCAGAAATGGACGCCCGAGACGACTTGAAGACACCGTTCGGCAACCTGCACGGCGGCTGCCTGTCCGCCATGGTTGATCACTGCCTCGGTGTCGTGTTCTACCCAGTCATCCCTGAGGGCTCATGGGTTGCGACAACAGAGTTCAAGCTCAACCTGCTTCGGCCCGTATCCGCCGGCAAGTGCGTCGCAGTCGCCGAGATTGTCGCGCTCGGGAGAACCAGCGGCGTTGCTCGGATCGACATCACCAACCAAAGTCGCGCAGTATGTGTCGCCCAGGGCACTGTGACGATCGTGGGCCTGAAGCCGACCTCGTGATCAATGGCGAGCGGAAGGGCTAAAGGGTGACCGCTGCGCTTGAGCGCGTGCCAACCAGCGACGGGCTCACTCTGGCTGTTGACTTCTACCGCTGTGCCGCACCTCGCGCGGTTGTATTGCTACTCCACGGCGGCGGTCAGAGCCGACACGCCTGGGACGTCACAGCACTGCTTTTGCGCGCGCGGATTCACGGTGGCCGCGTATGACGCACGCGGGCACGGTGACAGCGACTGGGATCCCACAGGCCGTTACGATCTGAATCGGCTCGGATCCGATCTGATCGCAGTACGGCCGTACGCGAACCTGGGACGGCCGATCGTGGCCATCGGGGCATCCCTTGGCGGCCTCACCATTCTCGGCAGTCACTTGCTAGCTCCGCCAGACTTGTGGGACGCCGTGATTCTTGTGGACGTCACACCACGTATGGAGATGAAAGGCGCACGGCGCGTCGTCGCCTTCATGTCGGCGCACGCCAACGGGTTCGACAACCTGGAATCCGCCGCCGAGGCCATCGCGGCATACAACCCGCACCGCTCGAGACCGAACAACCTCGACGGACTTCGAAGAGTCCTACATCAACGAAGCGACGGCCGGTGGGTGTGGCGTTGGGATCCCGCGTTCGTGGCATCGAATTTCCAGTTTCTCCAAGGCGACCAGGCAGCCGGGACAGCCGAATTCGAGAAGATGAGCACTTTGTTGGTCGACGGTGCGCAGCGTGTTACGGCACCAACACTCCTCGTGCGCGGGTTGCTGTCCGACGTGGTATCCGACGAAACTGTGAACGATTTCCGCGACCTCGTGCCGCATGCGCGCACTGTCGATGTCACGGGCGCAGGCCATATGATCGCCGGCGATGACAACGCTGTCTTCTCGGAAGCGGTGCTCGATTTCCTCGACGACCTCGTCTAGTGTCCTGAGTCATTAATTACGATCTAGCTGTTAGACTGGGTCGTGCCGACTCCGCGTGCTGCCAAGATTGTGTTGACCGCTGATGAGCGGGCTGAGCTTGAGGGTTGGGCCAGGCGTCGGACTAGTGCTGCAGGCTTGGCGATGCGGTCGCGAATTGTGTTGGCAGCCGCCGATGGTGGGTCCAATACCGAACTGGCGCGGCGGCTGGATCTGTCGATCACCACGGTGCGTCGGTGGCGTAATCGGTTCGTCGTGGACCGCTGCGACGGATTGCTCGACGAGCCGCGCCCGGGCCGGCCGCGTGTCGTGGGTGATGAGCAGATCAAGGATCTGATCACTGCAACGTTGGAAACGACTCCACCGGATGCCACGCATTGGTCGACGCGGTCGATGGCCGATCACCTGGGCTTGAGTCAGTCGATGGTCTCGCGGGTCTGGCGCGCATTCGGATTAGCTCCACACAAACAGGATTCATGGAAACTGTCCAAGGATCCGCTGTTCGTGGAAAAGGTCCGCGACGTGGTCGGTCTGTACCTGGACCCGCCGGAGCGGGCGGTGGTGCTCTGCGTTGACGAAAAGACGCAGATCCAGGCTCTGAACCGCACCCAGCCCGTGTTCCCGATGCTGCCCGGTACCCCAGCGCGGGCCAGTCACGACTACATCCGCCACGGCACCTCGAGCCTGTATGCGGCCTTGAACCTGACCACAGGAACGGTGATCGGCTCACTGCACGCGCGCCACCGCTCCACTGAATTTCTCGCCTTCTTGAAGAAAATCGACGCCGAAGTCCCCGCCGATCTGGATTGTCACGTCGTGCTCGACAACGCCTCCACCCATAAGACCCCCGCCGTAAAACGTTGGCTGACAAGCCATCCCCGCTTTGTGCTGCACTTCACCCCGACCAGCTCATCATGGCTCAACCTGGTCGAACGGTGGTTCGCCGAGCTGACCACCAAGAAACTGCGCCGCGGCACCCACACCTCAGTGCGCCAACTCAACGCCGACATCCGAGCATGGATCGACACCTGGAACGACAATCCGCGCCCCTACGTCTGGACGAAGACCGCCGACCAAATCCTAGCCAGCATCGGGAACTACTGCACTCGAATTAATGACTCAAGACACTAGCTCCTTGATCAACCACTCTGATGCGGCGTCCGGCGCCGTCGCGTTTATCCTGCTCACATGCCCACAGAATCCATGCGGATGTCATTCCGCCGACACATGCGCGACGAGGTGTTGCGGGCGGCCCGAGAACTCACGATCGAGAAAGGGTGGGAGCGAGTCCGAATGAGCGAGGTTGCAGAGCTCGTCGGCGTATCTCGCCCAACTCTGTACAAGGAATTCACCGACAAGCAGGGCCTAGGCGACGCATTGGTTGTCACTGAAGGTCAGCTCTTCTTGGAAGGAATTCACGCCGTCCTTGCATCGCATACCGGTGATATCGGTGGTGGAATCACCGCCGCCGTGGAGTACACGCTCAAGGAAGCTGAGGCCAGTCCTCTGCTGAAAGCCGCGTTGACATCGACCCGTACAACTACAACGGGGACACGCGACAGCGCAACCGGTGTCCTTCCGCTGTTGCCCACATCCGCATCACTGCTTGAGTTGTCATCGGCCGCGCTAATCGCGTGGTTCGGCGAGCACTTCGACCAGCTCGATCCCGAGGACGTCAATGAAGTGGCCGACGTACTGGTCCGGCTCACCGTCAGCCACCTCGTGCTGCCAGCCGCCGACGCCCACACCACCGGGCGGCGAATCTCGCAGGTAGCACTGCGCTATCTGGCCCCGCGATAGCGGTGGATCAATGATCGGCCTGTCACGCGCGAGGCACTGGCGGCCACCGCCACCGTTGCACCGCTATTGTCCAAGGCCGCATAGTCAATGAGATCAGCTGTTCAAGAGGCACTCTCCGAAGGCAACAGATCGCTGCCGATGCCTCTGCCAGCTTCAACTATGCACTTTTAGGCACAAGCAGGCCGAGTAAGCACTTGCCGATGGCGTCGTCAGAAACAGCGTCGACTCTAACTCATCACTTCACGCGTGCATTGAAAATACGAGGCGTACAGCAGATTTCACTGGGGCATGGTCGGCCGATCCGAGTTCAAACCCTGGTCTCAGCCCGGTCTCGTCGCGAGACGCAAAATGCGCGGCGACGGTCAGCGAAGAGTTGGGGGCGCCGA
>NZ_JAYXBQ010000050.1:0-344000 GCF_039668335.1 Mycobacterium sp. SM3041
GAACTACAGGAACGTGCCGCGGCGGTTGGCCAGCAGCTGGTACAGCGTCTGCTGGATGGTGGCGCGCACCTGGTCGGTCAGCTCGAAGGTGATCATCGGGTCGTCGGCGGCGGACTCGTCGTAGTCGGCCGTCGAGATGGGCTCGCCGAACTGGATGTACCACTTCGACGGCAGCGGCAGCAGGCCGATAGGCCCGGCGAGCGGGAACAGCGGCGTCAGTGGGAAGTACGGCAGCCCGAGCAGGCGGGCCAGCAGCTTCACGTCGCCGATCTTGGGGTAGATCTCCTCGGAGCCGACGATCGAGCACGGCACGATGGGCGCACCCGAGCGCAGCGCCGCCGAGACGAAGCCGCCGCGGCCGAACCGCTGCAGCTTGTACCGGTCCTTGAAAGGCTTGCCGAGCCCCTTGTACCCCTCGGGGAACACGGCGGTCAGCTCGCCGGCCTCGAGCAGCCGGTGCGCGTCGGCGGTGCAGGCCATGGTGTGGCCGGCCTTGCGCGCCGCCTGTCCCACCACCGGCAGGTCGAAGACGAGGTCGGCGGCCAGCAGCCGCAGATCCCGATGCTTCGGGTGTTTGTCGTGCACGGCGACCGACGTCATCAATCCGTCGAACGGCAATACGCCCGCATGGTTTGCCACCACCAATGCGGCGCCGTCATCGGGCAAATTCTCGATGCCGGATACCTCGACGCGGAACCACGAATTGAAAAGTGTTCGCAGCAACGGAAGAAAGACCGCATTGTTGAGATGCTGGTCGAAACCGAATTCGTCGACACGGTAGTCGCCGGTCAGTCGCTTGCGGATGAAATCCGAAGCGGCACTTATGCGTTGGGCCAGTTCATTGGGCCCCTCGTCGGCCGCAGGGCCGGCCGCGGCAAACCGGTGCTGGTCGATCTCACGGACCACGGCAGCAATCTGCTCGGCCGATGCGCGAGTCCCGGGGTCGGTCAACAGCGAAGGATGTCGCAGCGTTGCATCCCGTTTCGACGCCCGACGTTGCGCGGCAGCGCGTGTCGAATTCGAATGGAGCGGAATGACTTTGGCTTTAGATTCGCCCGCCACGTCAATATCTCCCACCATCAAAAACTTGCGAAATCAGCGTCCCCACCGCTGCGCTGCGGCCACTGCACGACGCTCCACTGAGCCTACCCACCCCGGGTCGATAATGGGCGTCAGCGCGCGGCCTGAAACGTAATCGTCAAAAGCCTCCATGGTCGTCCACTTTGGGGTATAGCCGAGTTCCCTCGTCATCCGTGTGGTGTCCATGACCCGGCCGTAGCGCATGTAGTCGGACTGCTCGCGGTCCAGTTCGACGCCCGCGGTCGCCCGTCGCCACGCGTCGAGCACCCACATGGTGGGGCCGGCGAGCGGCAACCCGATGCGGCCGGACCGGCGTATGGCCTGGCTCATCAGGATGATGCCCGGCGCCCCGATGTTGAAGGTGCCGGCCCGTCCGACCAGGGTGGCGCGTTCCAGCGCCCCGAGGGCGTCCTGCTCGTGCAGCAGTTGCAGCCGGGCGTCGTGCCCGAACGCGGTCGGCACCAAGGGGCCTGCCAGGTACCGCGACAGCGCGGTGTCCATGGCCGGACCGATCATGTTGGCCAGGCGCAGGATCGTCACCGCGATGTCGGGCCGCCGCCGCGCGAGACCGCGGGCGTAGCCCTCGATGTCGATGCTGTCCCGGGCGAAGCCCTCCCCCGGTGGTCGGCGGGCGCTGCTGTCCTCGGTGAACATCACCGGATCACGCGAGCTGGACCCGTAGATCTCCGATGTCGACTTGAGGATCACCCGACGGACCGAAGGTGCCTTCTGACAGGCCGCGAACAACTGCATCGCGCCCATGACGTTGAGCTCTTTGAGCGCAGCACGACCGGATTGCGGCACGTAGGACGCCGCCGCCGCGTGGACGACGGTGTCGACGTTGCCGTTCCGGATCACCTTGGCGATGAACGGGTTGCGGATGTCCGCGCGGACGAACTCCGCGCGGCCCATACGCCGCAACATGTCCTTGCTCGGCGTGATCGCGTCGACCGCGATCACATGCTCGATGAGCTGGTTCTGAGCGAGTCTGGCTGTCAGATATCCGCCCAGGAACCGGCACGCCCCGGTGACCAGCACCACCTTGGGGTGGTGCAGGGTCTCGGGGATGTCCGGGCCGGAATCGCTTCCGCCCGGCGCTGTGGGCCGGCTTCCGGGGCGTCCGTCGGCATCCATTTGGTCAGCCTAGTGGGCGACGCAAACGAGCGCTGAGAACTACTTACCGAGTTTTCTGCGCTGAACCCGGGTGCGACGAAGCAGCTTGCGGTGCTTCTTCTTCGACATGCGCTTACGCCGCTTCTTGATGACTGAACCCATAGACTTTGAAGTCTCCGCTACTAGACGTCGATCCGTGAAGATCGGTGTGAAACCAACCCCGCCACTTTACCCGGCGGGGTTTCCCGCCACGAAAACGCCTGCTGGATACGCCCACTCATCAGTGATTTGAGCGCGCCCCGGCCGTGCTGACCCGGACGGCTCACGCCGAAGTCGCGGAGTCGGTGCTGCGCACCTGAGGTGCGCAGCACTCAGCCGAGCCCGCGGAGACTAACCCGCGTCGTGGTACGACGACTCGAGCAGGTCGTGCACGGCCTTGGCGTGCACCCGAAATGAGCGGCCGACACGCACCGCGGGCAACTCCCCGTTGTGCACCAGCCGGTATACCGTCATCTTGCTGACCCGCATAAGGCTCGCAACCTCGGCAACAGTCAGGAACTGCGTTCGTGGCTGATCGCCACCGTCACGCGCCGATGGCCCGTTCATAGACGTCATCGCAACCCAATCAATCAGGCACGGCCAGCTCCAGCGGCTTCCCCTCCGCTGGCACCAACGCGTGCTTACGAGAAGGAGAATAGCGTGGCCAATGTGGTTATTGCGACGGGTGTGGGGTAATCAATCTGAAATCTTAGAACTACTCAGATGTAATTCTTAGCTGCTCAGACCGTGTTTTTGCGGCTTCGACCGCGCTTGCGACGGCAGACCGCAGCCCACCACGTTCGAGTTCCCGCAGACCAGCGGCGGTAGTGCCCCCCGGAGAGGTCACCGAAGCCCGCAATGCCGCGGCGCTGGTGTCCAGCGGACCGACCGTGGAACCAGGCCCGGATTGGGTCATGCGATCGAGCAACATGGCCGCCGCACCGGCCATCGTCTGGGCCGCCAGCTCGGTTGCCACGGGCCGTGGCAGGCCTGCCGCGACACCCGCGTCGACGACCGCCTCGACCATCAGGAAGAAGTACGCAGGGCCCGAACCGGACACCGCGGTGACCGCGTCCATCTGCTTCTCGGGCACCGTCAGCACCGCGCCGACGGCCGAGAAGATCTCCGACACCTCGGCCAGTTGCGCGTCGGTCGCGTACCGGCCCCGTGACAGCGCGGTGATGCCCGCACCGACCAGCATGGGCGTATTCGGCATGACCCGCACCACCGGCGAGCCGGCCGGCAGCTTGGCCTCGTAGAAGGCCGTGGGGACGCCCGCGGCCACCGACACCACGACCTGCTCGACGCTGCTGCTGTCGGCGTCCGCGGCAGCGTCGGCCAGCGTCTCGACGACGCCCTCGACGGCGTCGGGCTTGACCGCCACGATCACGTAGGCCGCGTTCTCGACAGCGTCCGCGACATCGGTGACCCGGACCGAGTACGTCTCGGCGAGCTGCGCGGCACGCGCCGGATTGGCCTCGGCGACCACCAGATCCTTGACCTGTCGCCCCGACTGCAACAGCCCCGCCAGCAGGGCTTCGCCGATATTTCCGCCACCGATGATCGCAATTCTCGCCACGGGAGACAGCATGCCAGGACGGTGCGGGGTCAGCGCAGCAGGTGCCGCCGCGCGAATTCGAGCGACTCGACGAGCAGCGCCTCACGCTCGGCGTTGTTGCGTGCCGCCGACGTGGTGACCTCCAGGATCACGTGCCCGGAGAACTCCCCGGCGGCCAGCATCTGGCAGATCTGCACCGTCGGCTGGCTGCCGCGCCCGGGCACGAGATGTTCGTCGGTGGACGCGCCGTTGCCGTCACACAGGTGCAGGTGCACCAGCCCCTTGCCCATGCGCCGCGCCATGTCGACGGCATCGGTGCCGGCCGTCGCCGAATGCGACAGGTCCAGCGTGTAGTGGGCGTGATTGCCGTCCAGCGGGTCGTAGGACGGCGCGAACGCCGAGATCCCCGGTCCTGGGTTCCCGCCGCGCTTACGCATCCGCTCGATCGACGGCTGGCCGGTGCCGAAGAACCGGTCGGTGCGGAACGGGAACATGTTCTCGACCGCGACCAGCACGTCGCTCGATGCCTCGAGCTCGGCGACCTGATCGGAGAAGCCTTCGGCATAGCGGCGCTGCCACCGGAACGGCGGATGTACGACGACCGTCTGCGCACCCAGCTGCTCGGCGGCCCGCACGCTGCGTTCCAGCTTCGGGATCGGGTTGGAGCCCCACACGCGCTGCGAGATCAGCAGGCACGGCGCGTGGACACTGAGCACCGGGACGCCCCACCGCTGCGACATCCGCTCGATCGCGTCGATGTCCTGGCTCACCGGCTCGGCCCACACCATCAGCTCGACACCGTCGTAGCCGAGGCGGGCGGCGTACTCGAAGGCAGCCTCGGTCCGCAAGGGATAGACCGACGCGGTGGACAGACCTACCTTGATGGCGGGACGCACAGGCCTCCGGTTCAGGCTGAGTAGAGCAGTGCCAGGGGTCCGAACGTGACAAGACCGCCGACCAGAATCGCGATCAGCGTACTGGCCAGATCATGATCCTTCCGGATCACCCGAATGCCGGCGACCAGGCCGAGGATCACCAGCATCGACAGCATCAGCGCCACGATCTGGTTCCAGCGCCACAGCTGGTCGAACGCGAAGAACATGCCGGCGCCGAACGCCACGGCCAGCAGGCTCTGCCCGACGACCCACGCGCCGCGCTTCAGGCCGGAACCGGACTCTTCGTCGTCCTCGTGGTCGGCTTCGTCGTGGTCGACGTCCTCGTCGCGCACGTCGTGGTCGGCGACCAGCTCTTCCCGCCGGGTGTCCTCGTCGGCCGCGAAGCCGCCGAACAGGGCGTCGTAGCGCTCGGCGCGGCCATTGCGTGACGGCTCACGCGGCGCCTCCGGAGCGGCTTCCGGCGCCACGGTGTCCTCGGCGTCCTCGGTGTCCTCGACGACGCGGACGGCGCGGACGGCGCCGGTGTCGAGCTTGGCGACGGGCTCCGCGTCCGTGAGCGAGAGCAGGTCGTCGTCGATGTCCGCGTCGGCCGGCGGCAGGTCCTCGTCGACCGGGTCGGGGCTCATCTCCTCGGCGCCGCGGACCGGCTTGAACGACCACCGGAAGGCGGGCTTGCGCGACGGCGCCACGAACTCCACCGGGTCGGCCTCGGCGTCGCGGCGGCGCAGGTGGTCCTCGTAGTCGTCGACCGCCGCGGTGTCCGCGGGCACGGGTTCGACGAGGTCGGTGTGCAGCATCTCCTCGTCGACGACGTAGTGGGCCCCGGTGTCGTCGGGCTCCATCTCGTCGGCCGCCGACGGCGTCTCGTCCTCGACGGCGACGGCCGGCTCCTCGACGGCGGCCTCCGCTTCCGGCTCGGCGACGGGCTCGGGCTCGGGTTCGGCGACAGGCTCGGGAGCCGCTTCCTCCGGAGCCGGGGCCTCAGGGGCCTCAGCCGGCTCTGCGTGCGGCGTCTCCGGCCGGATGATCGGGATTTCGCCGGTCAGTTCGGCGACGGTCACCGCGTCGCTGTTCCCCCGCCGCCGGCGCCGGCGGCCACCGACCGGCGGCGCACCGATGGTGCCGTTCTTGGCCAGCAGCTCGGCGACCGAGATCGGTCGCGTCGCCGAGAAGTCGTCTGAATCTGTCATCGTGTCTCGCCTTTGGCGGGAGCCAATCCCGCGAACGTTTCGACCAAGTCGGTTCCATCGGCTTCACTGTCGAGTTTCCGCAGGATCACACCCTCCCGCAATGCCCACGGGCAGATGTCCACGGAGTCGAGCGACAGCGCTCGCATGGTCGCCTCGGCCACCAACGCACCGGCCACGATCTGTGGCGCGCGGTCGGCACTCACCCCCTCCAGTTCGGCTCTATCAGCGGTGGTCATCCTAGAGATGAAAGATATGAGCTGTCTGAGGCCGGCGGCGGTCAACGTGCGCTTCACGCGCGGGCCCGCGCCCGACGGCGCCGCACCGGTGAGCCGCGCCAGCGACCGGAACGTCTTCGACGTCGCGACCGCGAGCTCCGGTGTACCGGCCGCCAGCACCTTGGCCGCCGAGGCGGAAATCTCGTTGTCGAGCCAGTCACGCAGCACCGCCACGCGCCGCCGCCCGGGCGGATCCTCCTGCAGCCATTCGCGCGTCAAACGGCCCGCACCCAGCGGCATCGACAGTGCGACGTCGGGTTCTTCGTCGATGCCGCCCGAGAGCTCGAGCGATCCGCCGCCGATGTCGAGGTTGATGATGCGGCCCGCGCTCCAGCCGTACCAGCGGCGCACGGCCAGGAAGGTGAGCCGCGATTCGTCGACCCCGGACAGGACCTGCAGCTGGACGCCGGTCTCGGCCCGCACCCGCGCCAGGACCGCCTCGGAGTTGGTGGCATCCCGGACCGCAGATGTGGCGAACGCCATAAACTCGGCGCACCCCGAGCTGGTGGCGATCTTGGCGAACTCGTCGACGGTCGCGACGAGGCTGTCGGCACCCTTGCGGGTCAATTTGCCGGTGTCGTCGATCGCCTCGGCAAGGCGCAGTGAGGCCTTGGTCGAACTCATCGGTGTCGGGTGCCCGCCGCGGCGCGCGTCGACTACCAACAGATGAACGGTGTTACTGCCCACGTCGAGGACGCCCAATCGCACGGAAACCACGGTAACGGGTCTACGGTTGCGTGCTGTGACCGCATCGCAGAAGAGTGCCGGCGAGCCTTCGAAGCCCGGTTCCCACGAGGTGGGGCTGGACTTTGCCCGCGAGTGGGTGGAGTTCTTCGACCCCGACAATCCGGAGCATCTGATCGCCGCGGACATGACGTGGCTGCTGTCGAAATGGACCTGCGTCTTCGGGACGCCGGCGTGCCAGGGCACCGTCGAGGGCCGGCCCGACGACGGCTGCTGCAGCCACGGCGCCTTCATGGCCGATGACGACGACGTCGCGCAGCTCGAGGAGTCGGTCAAGCTGCTGACCGACGAGGACTGGCAGTTCCGGGAGAAGGGCCTGGGCCGCAAGGGCTACCTCGAGATGGACGAATACGACGACAAGCCCAACCTGCGGACCCGCAAATACAAGGGCGCGTGCATCTTCCTGAACCGGCCGGGTTTCGCCGGCGGCATCGGCTGCGCACTGCACAGCAAGGCCCTCAAGCTCGGCGTCGAGCCGCTGACCATGAAACCCGAGGTCTGCTGGCAGCTGCCGATCCGTCGCACACAGGACTGGGTGACGCGGCCGGACGGCACCGAGATCCTGCGGACCGTCGTCACCGAATACGACCGGCGCGGCTGGGGCGAGGGCGGCCACGACCTGGTCTGGTACTGCACGGGCGACCCGGCCGCGCACGTCGGCGCCCGGCCCGTGTGGGAGTCCTACGGGCCCGAACTGACCGAACTGCTCGGCGCGAAGGTGTACGCCGAGCTGGCGGCCCTGTGCAAGCGGCGGGCCGGGCTGGGGCTCATCGCCGTGCACCCGGCCACTGCGGCGGCAGACAAGTAACCGCGAGGACTTGCGCCGGGAGCTAGCCCTCGAGCTTGTAACCCAGCCCGCGAACGGTGACGAGGTGCACCGGGTTGGCCGGGTCGGCCTCGATCTTGGACCGCAGCCGCTTGACGTGGACGTCGAGGGTCTTGGTGTCGCCGACGTAGTCGGCGCCCCAGACCCGGTCGATCAACTGGCCGCGCGTCAGCACCCGCCCGCTGTTGCGCATCAGGTACTCGAGCAGGTCGAACTCCTTGAGCGGCAGCGTGATGGCGTCGCCGTTGACGGACACGATGTGCCGCTCGACGTCCATGCGGACCGGCCCGGCCTCCAGCACGCCGTCGGCGCCGACGGTGTCGTCGGACTCACCACCGCGGCGCAGAACGGCGCGGATGCGGGCGATGAGCTCGCGGGCCGAGTACGGCTTGGTGACGTAGTCGTCGGCGCCGAGTTCCAGGCCGACGACCTTGTCGATCTCACTGTCCCGCGCGGTCACCATGATGACCGGCACGCCGGACCGCGAGCGCAGCTGCTTACAGACGTCGGTGCCGCTCATACCGGGCAGCATCAGGTCCAGGAGCACGATGTCGGCCCCGGCCCGGTCGAACTCGGCCAACGCCGACGGACCATCGGTCACGACGGTGGCCTCGAAACCTTCCTTGCGCAACAGGAACGCCAAGGGATCGGCCAGGGACTCCTCGTCCTCCACGATCAGCACACTGGTCATTGGTTCGGTCGCCCTCCTTGTGATGGCAATGAGTGGTCGTCTCCCTCGTCGACATCCACGTCGTCCGAGTCGAGATAGGCCGGAATCGACAAGGTGAATGTCGACCCGGTTCCCGGCTGACTCCACAGCCGGATGGTTCCGTTGTGGTTGGCCGCAACGTGTTTGACGATGGCCAGCCCCAGCCCGGTGCCGCCGGTGGCCCGGGACCGCGCCTTGTCGACGCGGAAGAATCGCTCGAAAACCCGCTCCTGATCGGCCTTTTCGATACCGATGCCACGGTCGGTCACCGCGATCTCGACATTGTCGCCGTAGCGGCGCCGGCTGATCGATACCTGGGAACCCTTGGGCGAGTAGGAGATTGCGTTGGACACCAGGTTCGCGAGCGCCGTCGCCAGCAGGGTCTCACTGCCCAGCACCTGGTAACCGCGGGGCGCGTCGGTGGTGATCGCGATATCGGCGTTGTCGGCGGCCACCTTGTGCCGGGAAACCACCTCGGCGACAACGGAATCCACGTCGACCGCGTCGAGGTGCGGCAGCGGCTCGGCGCCCTGCAAGCGGGACAGCTCGATCAGTTCACCGACCATGTTGGCCAGCCGGTTGGACTCGGTGACGATCTTCTCGGCGAACCGGTTGACCATGTCCTGGTCCTCCGACGACGCCAGCAGCGCCTCGGCCAGCAGGCCCATGGCACCGACCGGCGTCTTGAGCTCATGACTGACATTGGCGACGAAGTCGCGGCGACTGGCCTCCATGCGGGCCTGTTCGGACTGATCGTTGACGTAGACCACCGCGAAGCGGCCGTCCTCTTCCGTCAGCTGCCGCGCCAGACCCCGCACTGCCAGCCGGGACCGGCCGGGGTTGGCCCGTTTGGCCGGCGACAGGTCGAACTCGACGTCCTCGCCGGTCGCGAGGGTCCGCTGCGCGGCCTCCCACGCCCGGTCGTCCAGCAGCCGGTCCCGCACCAGACCGAGGTCCTTGGCCAGGCCGTTGGTGTAGACCACGTCGCGGTAGGTGTCGACGACCGCCATGCCCAGTGGGGACATGGACACGATGTGCGCGAACATCTCGGACACCGTGAGGCCGGACTGCTCGGCGGCGCGGCGCTCGCGGCGCTCGTTCAGCCGCGGCACCCACCGCATGCCGATCGCGATGCCCAGGGCCAACGCGAGCAGCGCCGTGGCGGCCACCAGAGGCAGCGCGTACGACAAGCTCACGGGCAAATCGTACGCATCAGATGAACGCCATCCCAGCAGCGAGCGGCCGGATCGGTACAAGTCACACGTACAAATCCAGGTGTTTCACTGGTGTTAACCGCTGTTCACCAGCTGTTCGCGGCGTCAGTGCTGTTTGGCGCCCTGCGCGGCGACCGCGGCGGCTCCCGCGGCGGCTGCCTCGGGGTCCAGGTATTCGCCACCGGGCACCGTCGGCTTCAGATTTTCGTCCAGTTCGTACCGCAGCGGGATGCCCGTCGGGATGTTCAGGCCGGTGATCTCGTCGTCGGACATGCCGTCCAGGTACTTCACCAGCGCGCGCAGCGAGTTGCCGTGTGCCGCGATCAGCACGGTCTTGCCGGCCTTGAGGTCGGCCGCGATGGTCTGCTCGAAGTAGGGCACGAACCGCTTGACGACGTCGGCGAGGCATTCGGTCAGCGGCGCGTCGATGCCGGCGTACCGCGGGTCGCCGTCCTGGCTGTAGGTGCTGCCCTTCTCGATCGGGGGCGGCGGGGTGTCGTAGCTGCGGCGCCACGACATGAACTGGTCCTGGCCGTACTTGGCCAGCGTCTCGGCCTTGTCGAGGCCCTGCAGCGCGCCGTAGTGCCGCTCGTTGAGGCGCCAGTCGCGGTGCACGGGAATCCAGTGCCGGTCGGCGGCGTCCAAAGCCAGGTTGGCCGTGGTGATCGCGCGGCGCAGCAGCGACGTGTACAGCACGTCCGGCAGCACACCCTGCTCGACCAGCAGCTTTCCGCCTCGGACGGCCTCGGCCCGGCCCTTGTCGGTGAGGTCGACGTCGACCCAACCGGTGAACAGGTTCTTCTCGTTCCACTGGCTCTCGCCGTGACGCAGCAGGATCAAGGTCGGCATGGCCTGCATCTTCTCACGTGCGGTTTTTTGGGGGGCGCTCTGGCTAGCCCACCGCCGAGAGTGGGCGATGTGACCGACAAATCGGCGGTACTGCGGCCATTTCGCCCACCTTCGGTGGCACGGACAGCTCAGATCGCGCAACCCGCCGCCCGGAGCCGAGTTCTGACACGGGCGACTACGGCGTCCGGCCGCCGCAACATCACGGCACTGACCCTGATCACCGTCCAGCCCAGTGACTCCAGAATCGCGATGCGCTCGATATCCCAGGCCCGCTGGCGCGCATCGGCCCAGTGCTGAACACCGTCGTACTCGACAATCACCTTCCACTGCCGCCAGCCCATGTCCACGCGGATGTGCGCGGCGCCGTACTCATCGAAGAACTCGATCTGCGTTTCGGGCGCCGGTAAGCCACCCGCGATCAGCGCTAACCGCAGCCGGGTTTCCTGAGGCGACTCAGCTCCGCCGTCAGTCAGATTCAGCGCCTTCGTCAGCTGACGGATGCCGCGCATACCCGTTCGGTTGAGCGCGAGCCTCTCTACCTCGATGATGTCCAGCTTGGTCGCGTTCAGCAGCGCATCCAGAATCGGCACAGAGCGGGCCTCGGGCAACAGCCTGCCGATGTCGAACGCCGTCCGAGCCGGCGTGGTGACGCGCATGCCGCGCCTGATGCAGATGTCGTCCGAGGCCAACTGGTACGAGTGAATCGTCAGCCCGGGCGGGCCGTGTTTCTCCTGACGCACAATGACGGCCGGCGCATCGACATCCAGCCATTTGGTGCCGTGGACCGCCGCTGCCGACACCCCTGCCAACACCGCGTCGGGCCCAGCGAACAGCCAGGCCGCGCGAGCCTTGAGCTCCGCGGTCACCGCGACGTCATTGGGCACGTAGACGTTACGGAAGATCGCACGGTTCCGAGTGAGCAGTTGATGCTTGGTGAGCTCACCCGCCCGGACCGCCGCACGGCCTAAAAATGGTTCGGTCATGATTCGAGCGTTGGCGCGACCACCGACAAGCCAGGCCACGAAACCGAGGGTTATCCACAGGCCAGTGCTACCCAAATCGCACCGAAAGTGGGCAAAATGACTGCTAAATCGCCGATCGTGCGGTCATTTCGCCCGCTTTCGGCGCTGAACCCCTACTCCGGCCGCAGGTGCTCGAACGCCTTGAGGTTCTTCAGCGACTCCCCGCGGGACAGCCGCCACTTCCACTCTTTCTCGATCGACGAGCGGAACCCCAGCTCGAGCAGGGTGTTGAAGTCGAAGTCGACGGCCTCGATGACCTGGCCCATCAGCCGGTCGATCTCGTCTGGGGTCACCGCATGCAGCGCCATCCGGCCCACCAGATAGATGTCGCCGATGTTGTCCAGCGTGTAAGCCATGCCGTACAGCCGCCGATTGCGGCGCAGCAGGTACTTGTAGACGCCCTCGAAGTTCTCGTCGGGCTTGCGGCAGACGAATGCCTCCAGGCGCACGCCGTGCTCGCCCACGCTGAGCAGCGTGTTGGTGGTCAGCCGGCGCTCACCGGGCAGCGCCACGACGATGCCGGGCCGGCCGTGCACTCCCCCGTCATGGTGCGAGAAGTCGAGTTCGTGTGCGCGCAGGGTCTCTTCGATCAACTGCGTGACCGTGGCGGCAGTCGTCATGCGCGCACGCCCCGACGGATCAGGAACCGGCGGCTGCGGCGGGCCGCGGAATCACGCCGGGGACGACGGCCGCGGTAGTCGGCGATCGCCCGCGTGTAACCGGCCAGCAGCGCGTCCACGGTGTGGGCCCACGAGAACGTCGCAGCGTGCTGTAAAGCGCCGTCGCGCAGGGATTCCGGACCCATTTCCAGCGTCCGCCCGATGGCGTTGGCCCAGTCGACCGGATCGTGGCCTTGCACCAGCACGCCGCTCACGCCGTCGCGCACCGCGACAGGCAGCCCGCCGACAGCGGCGGCGACCACCGGCGTCCCGCAGGCCTGCGCCTCGACCGCGACCAGGCCGAACGACTCCGAATAGCTCGGCACCGCAACGAGATCCGCGGCACGGTAGACATTGACCAGCTGGTCACGGGACTGCGGCGGCAGGAATGTCACACGGTCGGTGATACCCAGCTCGTCGGCGAGGGAAACCAGGCCGTCGGGTACGGCCAGGCCACTGCCCGACGGACCGCCGGCGACCACGACGCGCACGTCGGGCAGCTTGGCCGCCGCGCGCAACAGCACGTCGGGGGCCTTCAGCGGCTGGATGCGGCCGACGAAGGCGACCACCTGTTCGTGGGGCGAAAGCCCCAGTGCCGCACGGGCTTCGGCCTTGTCGCCGGGCGTGAAGGTCGTCAGGTCGACACCCGGGTAGGCCACGTCGATGCGGGCCGGGTCCGCGTGGTGCAGCGAAACCAGTTGCTGCGCTTCGTCTTCGGTGTTGACGATGAGCCGGTCGGCGGCGTCGACCACCTGCTGCTCACCGACCGCGCGCAGCGCCGGCTCCGGGGTATCGCCTTCCGCCAGCGACAGGTTCTTCACCGCGGCCCACGTGTGCGCGGTGTGCACCAGAGGCACGGCCCAGCGGTCCGAGGCCAGCCAGCCCACCTGCCCCGACAGCCAGTAGTGCGAATGCACGATGTCGTAGTAGCCCGGCTCATGGTTGGCCTCGACGCGCAGCACGCCCGCCGTGAAGGCGCACAGCTGCGTCGGCAGGTCGTACTTGTCCAGGCCCTCGAACGGGCCGGCGACGATGTTGCGTACCAGGACGCCGGGGGCCACCCGGACCACCGGGGCGTCGGTCGACGACGTGGCGCGGGTGAAGATTTCCACCTCGACGCCGCGACGGGCCAACTCGAGGGCGCTTTGCAGGACGTAGACGTTCATGCCGCCGGCATCGCCGGTGCCCGGTTGGGCCAGCGGCGAGGTATGGACCGACAGGACGGCGACACGCACGCCCTCCATCCTTACACCGTCGCTTCGGGCGCCCGCCGTCCGGTGGTCCGAGCTGGGCATTTTGGGGACGCTCGACGCCCGCGAGCGGCCGCGGAATGCACGCCTGACACGGAGTGTCGGCGTGCAGACACGGACGCTCGCGGGAAGTACCCCAGGCCGGGACGGTGGGGCACCTAGAGCATGTTGGTGGCGGTGCGGCGGGCGACGGCCATGACGGTGATCATGGGGTTCACGCCGGAACAGGTCGGCATGGCGCTGGCGTCGGCGATCCACACGCCGGGGGTGTCGTGCAGCTCGCCGGACGGCTTGGCGACCGACGTCTGCGGGTCGGTGCCCATCCGCGCGCTGCTCATCTGGTGGGCGCTGAACACCGGGGTGCCGCCGGGTCCGATCGGCAGCTGGTTGACCTTCGCGATGAACGCCTCCAGGTCCTCGCCGCGCTGCCACGGCGCGAACGGCTGGCCCGCCGCGTAAATCTGCTGCGCGCCCGCGGCGGCGTGCATCCGGATGGACGTCTCGATGCCCTCCCGGAAATGGCGGCGGTCGAGTTCGTCGGTGAACGGGTACCAGTGCACCGCCTCCCCGTCGGCGTCGATGGTGACGCTGCCGTCGCCGCGGTCCTTGACCAGGACGACCCAGTCGGCGCGGTTCTGGTACTGCCGGGCGAGTTCCTTGTGCTGTGCGCCCGACAGCCACGGGACGGTAGCGGTGAACAGCCCGGGCAGGTGCTGCACGCATTCGATGAGGTAGCCGTGGCCGTCGTGGGCCTCGGCGAACTCGTTCATCACGCCGGCCATGGCGGGGCCAGACCAAGGGTCCTGGCGGTCGTCGTAGATGCCGCTGACCAGGGTCGCCGGGTGCAACCGCAGGCCGGTGCCGACGGCGGGGCCGCCGATGCCCGAACGCAGCAGCAGCGCCGGGGTCTCCAGACTGCCCGCGGCCGCGACCACCTGCGGGGCGTTGATCAGCACGCGGTGCGCGGCGCCGGTCGCCGGGTCGGTGTACGTCGCCTCGACGCCCGCGGCCACCCCGTCGCGCGTGACGATCCGGTGAGCCCGGGTGTCGGGCAGCACCTGGGCGCCGGCGTCGGAGGCGTCCTGCAGGAACGTCTTCATGGTGCCCTGCTTGGCCCCTGTCTGATCGCCCATGCCGCTGTAGCCGACCAGTGCCGGGTCGAAGCGTTCCGGGTCGATGTTGAGCTGCGCGACGCCGTACGAATAGTCCAGTGCCGCGGCGCCTTCCGACAGGCGTTGGTGCGGTTCGTTCTGGACGGCGACCTTGTCGCAGCAGCCGATGCGCTCGAACACCGCGGCCAGGTGCTCGTCGAACGACGGGCCGGTGACGTCGGTCAGCCCGTACTCCTCGGCCCAGGTCTTGCGGACCGTGGCCGGCGTCAGCAGCGAGTTGGACCAGTTGACGGTGCTGCCGCCGCCGACCGTCGACCCGGCGGCGATCGAGACCATGCCGTCGGCGCTCGGGAAGAAGCCGCCGCGCAGGAACAGGTTGTGATAGGCGACGGGCTCGAGCTGCACGAAGTCCGATTCGTTGCGGTAGCCGCCGGCTTCCAGGACGATGACGCGCTTGCCCGCTGCGGCCAGGACCGCAGCGGCAACGCCCCCGCCCGACCCGGATCCGACGATGACGACGTCCGCGTCGAGCGTCGTATCCGCCGACGGGGTGATGACCGACAGCGTCTTCGGCGTCTGCGGCGGCTGTTGCGCCGGGCCGGGGTACCCCATGCCCGCCCACAGCGGGTTTCCGTTCTCGCCGCCGGGCAGGCTGTAGGAGAACAGCACCGACAGCGTGTACAGGGCCGTCATGGCCGCGGTGGTCTCGGGCGAGATGCGCGACAGGTTGCCGACGATGACCTCGCGCACATTCAGCGGCTGGTTGTTGAGGCCGACCAGCTCGGCGGTGTCCAGCAGCTGCTGTAGCCCGGCGAACTGCTCGGCGGGCAGCTTGGTCGTCAGGTACTGCTCGAGCACGGCGTCGGTGCCCAGGTCACTGCCTTTGGCGGCGAAGAATCCGGTGGGGTCGTCGTCGCGCGGCACCGCGGCGACGTAGGTGTCGACGATGGACTTCAGGGTCGCGCGCTGTTTGGTGGTGAATGCGTTGGCCATGGGAGTTGCTTTCGAAAGTCGTTGGGGATAGGGAAGTTTCAGGGCAGCTGCAGGGACTTGGTCTCGAGGAATTCCTCCAGGCCCCACTTGCCGAATTCGCGCCCGTTCCCGGACTGGCCGTAGCCGCCGAACGGGGCATGGATGTTGAAGGCGCCGTCGTTGATCTGCACCTGGCCGGACCGCAGCCGGCGGGCCACGGCGATCGCGCGCTCCCGGTCCGCCGAGTACACGCCGGCGTTGAGCCCGTAGATGCTGTCGTTGGCGAGGCGGACGGCTTCGTCCTCGTCGTCGTAGGCCTGGATGACGAGGACGGGCCCGAAGATCTCCTCGCGCACGATGGCCATGTCGGGTGTGCAGTCCGAGAACACCGTCGGCCGGACGTAGAAACCGCAGTCGAGGCCGTCGGGTGGGGTCGGGCCGCCGGCCACCAGGCGCGCACCTTCGGCGATGCCCTTCTCGATGTAGCCGACGACGCGGTCGCGCTGTACCGCGGACACCAGCGGGCCCAGTTCGGTGGCCGGGTCGAAGGGATCGCCGACGCGCAGCGCCTCGGTGCCGGCGCGCGCAATCGCTTCCACCTCAGCGACTTTCGCGCGCGGGACGATCATGCGGGTCAGCGCGATGCACGTCTGACCGGAGTTGAGGAAGCACCGGGTCAACCCTTCCCGCACGGCCTCGAGGAGGTCGGCGTCGTCGAGCACCACCAGCGCGGACTTGCCGCCGAGTTCCAGGCCGACGCGCTTGACGGTCTGTGCGGCCACCGCGCCGATGCGGCGGCCCGCGGCCGTCGACCCCGTCAGCGACACCATGTCCACCTGCTCGTGCGCGACGAGCGTCTCGCCGACGCCCGGGCCGGTGCCGGTGACCAGGTTGAAGACGCCCGGCGGCAGGCCGATCGCATCGAACACCTCGGCCAGTACGTAGGCGTTGAGCGGTGCGACCTCGCTGGGTTTGAGCACGACGGTGCAGCCCGCAGCCAGCGCCGGCGCCACCTTGGCGGCGATCTGGTGCAGCGGGTAGTTCCACGGCGTGATCGCGACGACGACGCCGATCGGCTCACGGACCACCAGCGAGTTGTAGACCTGCTCCTCGAACGGAAAGCTCAGTGCCACATCGGCGATCGACACGAACGACTGCACCGGCAACCCCGCCTGGATCACGTTGCTATACGCGAACGGCATGCCGACCTCTTGGCTGATCAGCGTGGCGATCTCGGTCTGCCGACGCTGCAGTTCCTCGGCCGCCAGCTTGAGGTACCCGGCGCGCTCGGCGACCGACGTCGCCGCCCACCCGGGAAACGCGGCGCGCGCCGCGGCCACTGCCGCGTCGGCATCGTCGGCGTCGCCCAGCGGGATGGTCGCGATGACGTCCTCGGTGGCAGCGTTGACGACCTCGAATCGCTCGGTGCCGATCGACGGCTGCCACCGGCCGTCGATGTAGTGCGAGTCGTGTTCGATCATCGGGTTGCTCCTGTCAGGGATCGTCAAAGATTTGTCACTGCGACCTATGCCATTGCCAGGGTGCGATGTGATGCCCGCCATATTCTTGGTCTGGCGGGACAACGAATCGCGCGACGTTGTTCGCGCGGACAAATGAGGAGCGAATGCATGCGGACCGATCCGGCCGTGACGGACTGGCTGGCGCAGTTCGCCGAGGCGTCGGAGCACCGGGAGACGCTCGACCACCTGGTCACCGTCGTCGATGACGAGATCACCGAGGCGTTGCCGATGTTCACGGACCCGACGCTGCGCCGCGATCTCGATGCGAGCACCCGCTCGAACTGGAAGGGTTTCCTCGCCGTCGTGACGCGCGACATCGTCGACGTGCGACCGGCACCCGAGATTTACGATCTGGCGCGGACCCTCGCCCGCCGCGGTTACGAACTGCCGGTGCTGCTGGCGGTCTACCGCATCGGGCAGCGGTCCGCGTGGCAGTTCATCACCGAGACGCGGGTCGCCGCCATCGGTGACCCGGAGCTGCGCGCGGCGGTGCTGATGCAGCTCTGGCCGCGGCTGGCGGGCTGGCTGGACACCATGGTCGAGGCGCTCATCGTCACCTTTTCCGACGAACGCGACCAGTGGCAGCGGGGCGCGCGGGCCCGGCGCGCCGAAACCGTCCGGACCATCCTCGCGGGCCAGGCCGTCGACATCGACGACGCCACCACCGCGCTGTCGTATCCACTTCGCCAGCGGCACACCGCATTTGCGGTGTGGGTCGACGAGCCGGTGGCCGACGCCGACGTGCAACGGCTACTCGACGCCACCCCGGTCACCGTCAGCGCGGCCCTCGGTGCCGGCCGGCCGCTGACGATAACCAGCGGAGCCCGTACCGTGTGGTGCTGGTCGGCCACCGCCGGACCGTCGAAACCCCTGCCCGACAACGATATTGCCGCACTGCCCGAGTTCGTCCACGTCGCGCTCGGCACGTGCCATCCGGGTGTCGACGGATTCCGCCGCAGCCATGCCGAAGCGCTCGCCGCCCAGGCGGTGGCGCACCGCCGCGGCGCCGGCGCAGTTCGTTATGACGACGTCGAATTGGCTTGCCTGGCAGCGGGTATCGCGGGCGAAGACGGCATGGCCACATTGGTGCGACGGGAACTGGGCGCGCTCGCGGCGGCCGACGACGGGGCGGCACGCCTGCGAGACACGCTCCGGCTCTATCTGGAGCACGCGGGTGACGCCCGGGCCGTCGGCGAAATCCTGAACCTGCACCCGAATACCGTCCGCTACCGCGTCCGGCAAGCCGAAGGGCTGCTCGGGCACTCCGTCGACCACCGCCGCGTCTACCTCGAACTGGCGCTGCACATCGTCAGCGCCTTCGGCGCTGTTTAGGCCGCGCGACGATCAAGCGGCGAGGAACGAGCCGCGATGAGGAGTGCGGCAAATCGGATCAGGCGGCGCGCAGGGCGCGGCGCATGGCGCCGATCGGGTCGGCATACAGCCCGCCGAGGGACACCACTCCGGCGCCGGCCTCCTGCACGCGGTTGCCGAACGTGGTGACGCGAATGTCCCTGACGCCCAACACCGTTCGCTCCGCGAACGCCTGCTCGACGAGCGGCAGACCCTCGGGGTACTCGGAGAAGGCCTGGCCGCCGACGACCAGATCATCGGGGTTCAGCAGGTCGCGCAGCAGCGCCACCGCACCACCGAGCACGCGGGCCCGTTCGGCCAGCAGTTCGACGGCCGCGGCGTTGCCGGACCGCGCGGCGCGCAGCACCGCGGCGATGGTCGACGACGGTCCGTCCGCCGGCACGATCCGCTGCTTGCGGGCGGCGGCCAGCACGGCCTCGTCGCTCACGGTGGACTCGAGCCGGCCGCTGCCGCCGAGCAGTTCCGACTGCGCCGGCAGGCCCGAGATGGTGCCGGGGCCGCTGGCCGGCGAGTGCACCTTGCCGCCGATCGACAGCGCGTAGCCGACGGTCTCGCGGGCGTACACGTACAGGCTGGTCATGGATTCAGACGAGGCCTCGGCGCCGATCTTGCCGCGGCGCGCGCCCAGCAGCAGTTCGGCGCCGGCCATCGCATCGACGTGCGACGCCAGCGACACCGGCAGACCCAGGGTCTGGGCCAGCACCGGGCCGACGGGCGCGTCGACCCAGCCGAGGCGCGGATGGTCGACGTGACCGGTGGCGCTGTCCACCACACCACCGGCGGCGACGCCGACCCACAGCGGGCGGCGCCGGTGCCAGCGGCTCAGGTAACGCTGCGCGCTGCCGGCCAGCGATGCCAGCGCGGCGTTCTGGTCGCCGCGCGGCGTGGGCGTCTCGACCACGTCGAGGGTGCGGCCGAACAGGTCGGTCGCGACGATCGCGGTGGTGCGGGCGCCGACGTGCAGGCCCAGGGTGAGGAACGGTTCGTGGTTGACCTCGACCGGGATGCGCGGGCGGCCGATGGCGCCGGCGACGGCCAGGTCGGCCCGCTCACGCAGCATCCCGGCGTCCAACAGGGCCGTGACCTGGCGGTTCACCGTGGCAATGCTCAGGCCGGTGGCCTGCGCGATCACGTCCCGGGCGATGGGGCCGCGCAGCCGGGCCGCGCTGAAGACCGAGCCGGCGGCGGCGTCGGCGACGCGGAGCGACGGGGCGACGATGTGGTGCCGGGCCAGGAGGGTGCGCTTGGCGTGTGCGGCAGAGCGGACGCCGGAGGGGGCAGAAACGGTGGAGACGGAAGCAGGCATTTGGGTGTCCTAGGGAAGAAGTCGGGCTGGTGGATCCTGGGGCCACACCTGCCGACAGCTAGGACGAAGATATCCGTGTCGTGAGTCAGGCGCAGCGCGAAGCGCGACAACAACAACACGAACGCCGCACAGCGACGCCGGATGCCTGACTGATGATCACGGAAGGAACTTAGCACGCCCACTAAGGTCGGTCATATGCCAGCTGACGAACGCTCCGTACGCGTCGCGGTGGTCACCGGCGCCAGTTCCGGAATCGGCGCCGCCACCGCGAAAACCCTTGCCGCCCTTGGTTTTCATGTCGTCTGTGCGGCCCGCCGCGCGGACCGGATCACCACCCTCGCAGCCGAGATCGGCGGCACCGCGGTTGTGACGGACGTCACCGACCAGGAGTCGGTGGACGCGCTTGCGGCCCAGGTCAGAGGCCTGGGACCGGTACACGTCCTGGTCAACAACGCCGGCGGCGCCAAGGGTCTGGCGCCTGTCGCGGAGGCCGATCTGGAGCACTGGGACTGGATGTGGCGGACCAACGTGCTGGGCACCCTGCGGGTGACGCGCGCGCTGCTGCCCGCGCTGATCGATTCGGGTGACGGACTGGTCGTCACCGTCACGTCCATCGCGGCACTGGAGACGTACGACAACGGCGCCGGGTACATCGCCGCCAAGCACGGCCAGGGCGCGCTGCACCGCACGCTGCGCGGCGAATTGCTGGGAAAACCGGTGCGGCTCACCGAGATTGCGCCCGGCGCCGTCGAGACGGAGTTCTCGCTGGTGCGGTTCGACGGTGACGCCGAACGCGCGGACGCGGTGTATCAGGGCATCACGCCACTGGTCGCCGAGGACGTCGCGGAGGTCATCGGTTTCGTGGCGTCACGGCCGCCGCACGTCGATCTGGACCAGATCGTCATGCGGCCGCGCGACCAGGCGCCCTACAGCCGCTTCAGCCGCCGGCCGCAGTAGTCGTCGTCGGGGCCGGCAGGCTCGAAGTCGAAGTCGAAGTCGACGTCGCTGTCGAGGTCGTCGTCGAGGTGGACGACGACGTCGACGGCGTGGTCGACGTGGTGGCCGGACCCGTCGGCGGCGGTGTCGTGGTGGTCGTCGGCGTGCCCGAATAGGTCGGCGCGTCGGTCGGGGTGGCCGGCGCGCTCTGCGGGATCGAGGTCTCCGGCGGCGCGGCGTTCGCCGGCGGCAGCGCCGACATCGAGACCCAGGTGGCCCAGTCGACGGCCCAGTCCCAGATGTCGCCGTCGGCGTAGGACAGCTGGATCGACGTGCCCGTCACCTCGACCGGATCGCCGTAGATGGCGGTCTGGAAGTACTGCTGGGCGTTGTCGGTCGACAGGTTGATACAGCCGTTGGTGACGTTCGTGTTGCCCTGCGCGCCCGAGCTGGCCGGGTTGGCGTGGATGAACTCGCCGTTGTTGGAGATGCGCACCGCCCAGCGTTCGTGGACGTTCGAGTATCCGGCGGCCGGATTCGACATCCAGAAGTCCGCGTACTTCTCGGTGACGACGTGCGTGCCGCTGCGGGTCACGTTGCGCGGCTTGTCGGCCTCGCCGTAGCTGCACGGGAAGTCGAACAGCACGCCGCCGTCGGTGATGACCTGGATGCGGTGGCTGGTCGCATCGGCCTTGACGACCTGGCGCCGGCCGATCGTGATTTCCAGCGTGCTGTCCTGCGCGCCGTAGGCGTCGTCACCGAACGGGACGCCGTACAACTTCGCCGAGACGCTGACCTTGGTGCCCGGCGGGTAGTACTCGCGGGGACGCCAGTGCATGCGTGCACCCTCGCGCTCGTCGGGCAACCAGGCCCAACTGCCCTCGACGGGCGGCTCGGTGACGACCTTGACGTTGCGCTCGACCGAGGCCTTGTCGCTGATCGACGAGTCGAACTGCAGGATGATCGGCGCCGCCACCCCGACGGTCTGCCCGTCGGCGAGCTGGAACTGACCGTTGACCTGCTTGGTCGGGTTGACGGTCGTGAACGTCGCGGACACCGGCACGGCCTTGCCGTCCCGGCCGACGGCGGAACCGGTGAACGTGTACGTCGCGCCGAAGCCGAGGGGCTCGGCGGCGTTGAACGAGGTGCGGTCCTTGTTGAACACCGCGGCGACGACCTTGCCGTCGCCGTTCGTCAGGGTCAGCTTCTGGAACCAGCCGTCGGTGACGTCGACGCCGACGCTGCTGGTCGGCACCACGTCGGTGGCGCCGTTGGCGGGCCGGTAGGTGATGACGGGCGCCGCGGTCTCTTTGGCAGGGGCCGACGAACCAGATCCGTTCGACTTGTCGGAGCACGCGGCGAGCACGCCGGAAGTGCCGACGGCAATCGCGGTCAGCATCTGTCGCCGGTTCACACTCACAGGAATGAATTTTACTACAGCGAACAGCCGATTAAGCACGGTTCCGGTGTGAGATCTATCCCGAAAGCGGCCTTGACGCCGTCCCGAACCGTCCTGGCCAGCGCTAATACGTCAGCGCTGCCAGCAAAGCCCCGGTTCGTCAGGGCCAGCGCATGCTTGGTCGAGAGCCGGGCCGGAGCGCCGTCACCCGGGTATCCCTTGCCGAAACCGGCCTGTTCCACGAGCCAGCCGGCAGCCAGCTTGACCCCGTTCGGGGCCGGGTAATTGGGCACGGGACCGTCCGATGCGTCCCTTATCCGTTCGAAGACGTCGGGCGGAACCACCGGGTTGGTGAAGAACGACCCGGCGCTCCAGGTGTCGTGGTCGGCCGCGTCGGACACCATGCCCTTGCCGCGCCGCAACGCCAGCACCGCCTCGCGGACCGCGAGCGCATCGACCCGGGTACCCGGCTCGGCGCCCAGGCGGGACGCGAGTTCGCCGTACCGCAGCGGGGCACTGAGCCCGTCGGGGTTCAGGGTGAACTCCACCTCCAGGACGACGGCGTGGTCGGAGTTCTTCAGCACGCTGTGCCGATAGCCGAAATCCAGCGTCTCGGGGCTCACCCAGTTGTCGGCACCCGTCGCACGGTCGAACAGCCGCACCCGGCTGATGGTGTCGGCGACCTCGGCCCCATAGGCACCGACGTTCTGCACCGGCGTCGCCCCGGCCGAGCCCGGGATACCGGACAGGCATTCCAGACCACCGAGCCCGTGCGCCAACGAGGCCACGACGACGTCGTCCCACAGCGCGCCGGCCTCGGCCCGCACCACGTTGCCCTCGACAGTGATCTCGGTGTTCGCCAGCAGGACGACGGTCAGCTCGGTCAAATCATCGGCGACCAGCACATTCGACCCGCCCGCCAGGACCAGCAGCGGACCCGGGCCGTCCTGCAGCGCGGTCAGCGCGCCGACCACCTTGGCGGTGGTATCGCAGGTGATCAGACGGGCTGCCACCGGTCCGACACGGAACGAGGTCAGGGGTGCCAGCGGCACGTCATAGTCGACCGCCGCGCCCCCGATATCCGAACTGACCACGGCCGCTAACGGTAGCGTGGCCGAGTATGGCCCGCTCTTTCGACATGGTTGCCGAATACCTCGGGACCGTGGCGCAGGTGCACAGCGCGTTCTGCAGCAAGGATTACTGGCTGGACCGGCTGGCAGAGGGCCGCGCCGACGTGTCGACCCTCGACTCGTTCGCCGAGGACGGCCACGGCGGCACGGACATCACCACCACGCAGACCATGCGCGCCGCCGGCCTGCCCAGCATCGTCACCCAGTTCCACTTCGGTGACCTCAGCCTGGTCCGCGAAGAGCACTGGGGCCCGCTCTCCGACGGGCGTGCCGTCGGGACGGTGCGCAGCCGCGTCCCCGGCGCGCCCGCGACCATCACCGGCAAGGGTGTCCTGACCGCCACCGGAGACGGTGCGCGACTGGACTTCTCGGCCAATGTCGAGGTCCGCATCCCGCTGGTCGGCGGCAAGCTCGAGGCGATGCTGGGGCAGCAACTCGGCTATCTGATCGAGCTGGAGCAGAAATTCACCAGCGACTGGATCGCCGCCCGCCGGTGAGCCGCCCATAAACTCGGGCCATGAGTTCGCCGTTGGGCCAGCCACGGGGTACACCTGTCGGCCAGCCACGGGGTACTCCTGTCGGCCAGCCGACGCGCGGCACAACGGGATACAACCGCCTGCGCCGCAGCGACCGCTGGCTCGTCCACTCGCCGCGGGTGCGGGCGCTGCTGCGCGCTGCGCCGGATCCCGTGGTCGTCGACCTCGGCTACGGCGCGCTTCCGGTGACCACCGTGGAACTGGCGTCCCGGCTGCGCACCGTCCGGGCCGACGTGCGAGTGGTAGGCCTGGAGATTCACCCGGACCGGGTGCGGCTGGCCCGGGAGCTGGCCGGCGACGTCGCCGAATTCGGCCTCGGCGGCTTCGAATTGGCCGGGCACACACCGGTTCTGGTGCGCGCGTTCAATGTGTTGCGGCAGTACGACGTCGCCGACGTACCCGCCGCGTGGGCGGAGATGACGGGCCGGCTCGCACCCGGCGGGCTGCTGGTCGACGGCACCTGCGACGAGTTGGGCCGGCGCTGCTGCTGGGTCCTGCTCGACGCCGACGGGCCGGTGAGCCTGACCTTGTCGTGCGACCCGTTCGCCATCGAGCGGCCCTCCGATCTGGCGGAGCGACTGCCGAAAGTGCTTATCCACCACAATGTTCCGGGTCAGCCGATCCACCAGCTGCTGCAGGCCGCCGACCGCGCCTGGGCCACCACGGCCGGGCACGGGGTGTTCGGCCCGCGGGTCCGCTGGCGCGCGATGCTCGACCTGCTGGTCGCCGAGGGCCAACCGCTGGAGCCGCCACGTCGCCGGTTGCGTGACGGCGTGCTGACCGTGCCGTGGTCGGCCGTCGCGCCCACACCGTGACGACGAGCGCATAGGGTTCGCCGTATGCCGTCACCCCGCAGCCGACTGCGATCGCCGGTCGTCCTGGCCTCGGCCGCGGCGGTGATCGTCGTCGCCCTGATCGTCGCGGCCGTCCTGAGCAAGCCGCGGCCCGTCGACGCCCCGCCTCCGGCGCCCAACCAGCCCACCGCGGCACCGCCGCCTGCCCCGTGCCGGCTGGACACCGTCGTGACAGCCCTCAGCGTGCGCCAGAAACTGGCCCAGCTGCTGATGGTCGGGGTCAAGAACCTGGCCGACGCGGAGGCCGTCGTCCGGCAGCAGGAGGTCGGCGGCATCTTCATCACCAGCTGGACCGACCACTCGATGCTCGGCGCTCCCCTGACCGCGCTGGCGCAGGAACCCCGGCCACTGCCGATCGCGGTCAGCGTCGACGAGGAGGGCGGCCGGGTGCAGCGGCTGAAAGGCCTCATCGGCAGCCAACCGTCGGCGCGCGCGCTCGTCGCCGCGGGCAAGAGCCCGGAACAGGTTCGCGAGATCGCCAGGCTGCGCGGGCAGGCGATGAAGGAACTCGGCATCACCATCGACTTCGCGCCCGTCGTCGACATCACCAACGCGGCCGACGGCACCGTCATCGGCGACCGGTCGTGGGGCAACACCGCCGAGGTCGTCACCGCCTACGCCGGGGCATACGCCGACGGCCTGCGTGACGCCGGCGTGCTGCCGGTGCTCAAGCACTTCCCCGGCCACGGCCACGCCTCCGGCGACTCGCACCAAGGCGGCGTCGTCACCCCGCCGCTGGCCCAGCTCGAGACGCTGGACCTGGTGCCCTACCAGTCTCTGACGACCCGCAAGCCCGTCGCCGTGATGGTCGGCCACATGCAGGTGCCCGGCCTCACCGAGACCGACCCGGCCAGCCTGTCCAAGGCCGCGTACGACCTGCTGCGCAGCGGCAGCTACGGCGGGCAGCCCTTTGACGGCGCCGTATTCACCGACGACCTCTCCAGCATGGGCGCCATCACGCAGCGCTACAGCGTGCCGGAGGCGGTGCTCAAAGCCCTGCAGGCCGGCGCCGACACCGCGCTGTGGATCACCACCAAAGAGGTGCCCGACGTCCTCGACCGGCTGCAGCAGGCCGTCGACTCCGGCGAGCTGCCCACCGAACGCGTCGACGACGCAGTGCGGCACATGGCGCTGACCAAGGATCCGTCCCTGGCCTGCACCCGCTGATTACGCTGGGGCGCATGCGCATCGCACTGGCCCAGATCGGCGCCGGCACCGACCCCGAGGCCAACCTGGCGCTGGTCGCCGACCACACGGCGCGCGCCGCCGACGCCGGTGCCGACCTGGTGTTGTTCCCCGAGGCGACGATGTGCCGCTTCGGGGTGCCACTCGCGCCCGTGGCGCGGCCACTCGACGGCCCGTGGGCGGACGCCGTCCGCGACCTCGCCGAACGGTCGGGTGTCACCGTGGTGGCGGGGATGTTCTGCCCGACCGCCGACGGCCGCGTCACCAACACCCTGCTCGCCACCGGCCCGGGCCTTGACGCGCACTACCACAAGATTCACCTCTACGACGCGTTCGGATTCGCCGAATCCCGCACTGTGGCAAGGGGTTTCGAGCCCGTCGTGATCGACGTTCCGACCGCCGACGGCACCGTGCCCGTCGGCCTCACGACGTGTTACGACGTCCGGTTCCCGGAGCTGCATCTCGAGCTCGCCGAACGCGGGGCCAAGCTGCTGACCGTCCACGCATCGTGGGGATCAGGCCCGGGCAAGCTCGAGCAGTGGACGCTGCTGGCCCGCGCCCGCGCGCTCGACACCGGCTGCTTCGTCGCCGCCGTCGACCAGCCGTACCCCGGTGACGAACTCGCCAAGAAGGGTCCGACCGGCAACGGCGGGAGTCTGGTGGCCTCCCCCACAGGCGACATCGTGGTGCAGGCCGGCCTCGAGCCGGAACTGCTGGTCACCGACGTCGACCTGGCCGCCGTCGAGCGGGCCCGCGAGACCATCGCCGTGCTGCGCAACCGCACCACGATTCCGCGTAAGGCACAATCGCAAGGGTGACTGACCCCTGGGCCCGCCCCGCCAATGAGGACGCCGCACCATCTGCCGAGCCCGCGCCGCAGGCGCCGGAGGCTCCGGGTGCCCAGCCCACCGAGGTGCTGACGGCCGCCGAACAACCGGCACCGGCCGCCGCCGACGTCCCGCCCGCCTACGGCGCCGACGCTCCCGCCGCGGCCCCCTATGGCGGCGACGTCCCGCCGACGTCCTACCCGGCTCCGCAGCAGGTGCCCGCCACCGATCCGCCGAAGAAGCGCCGCGGCGTCATGGAGCTGCTGCGCGACCCGATGTCGCTGATCCTGATCATCGTCATCGCCCTCGCGCTGTCGGCGGCCGGTGTGGTCGGCGGCGAGTTCTACGCGCGCAGCCGCGGCAACAGCGTCGTGTCGCAGTCCGTTCAGTGCGTCGTCCAGGACAAGGTCGACGTGCAGTTCGGCGCGACCCCGTTCCTGTGGCAGGTCGCCAACAAGCACTACGACCACATCACGGTCACCACGGCCGGCAACCAGCTGCGGTTCGCCAAGGGCATGAAGGCCCAGATCAACATCGATGACGTCAAGCTCGACAAGACGGCGAAGTCGGCCGGCACCATCGGGTCCCTCGATGCGACCGTCACCTGGTCGGCCGACGGCATCAAGCAGACCATCGCCGACACCGTCCCGGTGCTGGGTGGCCTGGTCTCCGACGTCACCACCGACCCGTCGTCGGGCACCATCGTGCTGGACGCGCCGATGACCCAGATCGTGGCCAAGCCGACGCTGTCCGACGGCACCATCTCGCTCAAGGTGGAGCAGCTCACCGGCTTGGGCTTCCTGCTGCCGCGCGAGTCGATCCAGCCGGCGCTGGACTTGTTCGCGTCGCAGCTGACCAAGGATTACCCGATGGGCATCCGCCCGGAGGCCCTGCAGGTGACCGGTACCGGCGTGACCGCGAAGTTCGGCACCAAGAACGCGACGATCCCGCTGGGCCAGCAGGACACCTGCTTCTCCGGCCTCTGATCCCCCGCTGACCCCAGGGATTTGTGCACGATTTTCCGCGGTGACCGCGGAAAATCGTGCACAAATCCCTAGTTGAGCCCGTCGAGGACGGCGCGGGTACCGGACAGGCCGAGCCTGGTGGCGCCGGCGTCCAGCATCGCGACGGCGTCTGCGGCCGAACGGATACCGCCGCTGGCCTTGATACCCAGCGCCGGGACGGTCTGGGCCATGATCTCCACGGCCTGCACCGACGCACCACCCGCCGGGTGGAAACCGGTGGAGGTCTTCACGAAGTCGGCGCCAGCGTCGGCGGCCGCACGGCAGACGTCGGCCAGCGTCGGCGCGCCGGCCATGTTCAGCAGCGCCGCGGATTCCACGATCACCTTCAGCACCGCCATCGGGGCGGCCCCGCGGACCGCGGAAATATCGGCGAACACCGCCGAGATGTCGCCGGCGATGGCGGCGCCCACGTCGATCACCATGTCGACCTCGTCGGCACCGCGCCGGCCGTCGGACCCGACGACCGACAACGCGGCCTCGCGCGCCTTGATCTGCGAATCATGCTTGCCCGACGGGAATCCCACGACGGTCGCGATCTTGACCCGCTCGGGCACCTCGACCGCGCCGAGCATCGACGGTGACACACAGACCGCGCACACCCCCAGATCGGCGGCCTCCCAGCACAGGCTCGCCACGTCGGCGGCGGTCGCCTCGGGCTTCAGCAAGGTGTGGTCGACCAGTGCGGCCACCTGCTGGCGGGTCCAACTCATCAGAACGGCTCCTCTGCGCCACCGGGATTGCAACGTGCTCTCACCATCTGGTTGTCGTCGACCACCGGGCGCCACGGCTCGAGATTCCAGCTGGTCTTGCCGGGCGCGCCCGCTTCGGCGAAATACCAGTGGCACATGAACTGGGCGCGCATGCCGGGGGTGTCGGCGTCGGGGGCAAGGTTCAAGACCTCGGACCAGGCCTCGTCTCCCGGCTGCGTGGCGCCCAGGCCGGACGCGCGCCGGCCGGCCCACGTCGGGTACACCCGCAGGCTTTTCGAACCGTCCCACTGCGTCCACCGGGTGTGGTCGATGTAGGGCGGCGCCGGGGCGGGTTGTGGAATGGGTTCGCCGGGATCAGCTGTGGACAGCGGCGCCGGAGCCAGCGTCAACGCCGCGGCAGCCAGCACCCCGCACCAGATCGAGCGCACCGACTACCGGGATTTCCCTTGGACCTCAAGAAGTTTGGGCTTCACATCGACCAGATACACACCGGTGGCGCAGGCCGCGATGGCCGCACCGACGGGCGGGCCGATGATCCAGCCCAGGACGGCACCGCCGCCCAGGATCGCGAGCCACACCGGCTTGGTCAGTTTGTCGACGGCCGTGTAGGCGTCCGGCCGCTGCATGGCGGCATGCACGAACGCATAAACGGTCGTGGCCAGCACCGCGATCTGCAATGCGAAAAGGACGTAACCCACCAGGCTTCCGAGGTACACGCCCTCAGCCTATGTGGGTTACGTCCCTGACGTCTAACTGTCCCGTCGCTTCGCTCGCCCCGGGAAAACCTGACTACTTCTGGGTGACCTTCTTGGCCGGAGCGGCCTTCTTGGCCGGAGCCTTGGCAGCGGCCTTGGCCGGAGCAGCCTTGGTCGCAGCAGCCTTGGCCGGAGCCTTCTTGGCGGCCGGCGCCTTCTTGGCCGGGGCGGCCTTCTTGGCCGGGGCCTCTTCCTTCTCGGGCAGCTCGACGCCGACCAGCTTGGCGGCGCGCTCGCCGACCGCGCGGGTCTGGCTGGCGACGTTGCCCAGGGCGTCCTGGGTCAGCTCGGTGACCTGCTCACGCACGTCCTCGACACGCTCACGGACGTCCTCGACGCGCTCGCGGACGCTCTCGATCGACGACTGGGTGCGCAGGCGCTCCAGGGCAGCCTCGCCACGCTCGACCAGCTTGTTGTAGGTGTTCTGGGCGTTCTCGGCGTAGGTCTCGGCGGCCTTGCGCAGCTCTTCGGTGCTGAACTTCTCGCGCAGCTCTTCAACCTGGCCCGGCAGTTCTTCCTGCAGCTTGGTCAGGCGGGCACGGCCCTCTTCGACACGCGCGTTGGCATCGGTGCGGGCCTCTTCGGCACGCTCACGCAGGCTCGCGACGATCTCGTTGACGGTGGCCAGGGCGAGGTCCGCGGCGCCGACGGCGGCGAACAGGGGGGCCTTCAGGTCTTCGATGGTGGGCTGGCTGGTCTCTTTGTTCTCTGCCATGTTCGTTGTTTCCTTTCTCGGGTACTGCGTTGGTCAGTTCGCTACTTGGTGAGTGTCAGTCGCCGTTGTCTGCTCCTCACTGGCGGCTTCCAATTCAGGCTGATCAGGAAGCGGTTTGGACTCGGCATCGTTCTGCTGCCGGAAGGATGTGTAGATGTCGAGCAGCACCTGCTTCTGCCGCTCGGTGATCGAGAGGTCCGCGATGATGGCGTCGCGCACCTCGCCGGCGGCGCTGGGCTCCAGAATTCCGGCCCGCACGTAGAGCACCTCGGCCGAAACCCTGAGCGCCTTGGCGATCTGGTTCAGCACATCGGCCGACGGCTTGCGCAGGCCACGCTCGATCTGGCTCAGGTAGGGGTTGCTGACACCCGCCTTCTCAGCGAGCTGGCGGACGGAGACCTGCGCAGCCTCCCGCTGGGTGCGGATGAAGCTGCCGATGTCCTGGGCTGCATTCGACATGACGGCGGCGATATCTGCATCCTGCGCCATGTCGTTCCCCTGTCTTCGTCGACCGCTTTTGGTTGGCGGTCCGTACCAAAACAACGGTACGAGGGGGTGCTAACTATTGCAAGCGCTAGCAAGCGCCCGCTGGCACCGTCAGACGAAAAGCTCGGCGATCGTGTAGATGACGAGGCCCGCCAACGATCCGACGACGGTGCCGTTGATCCGGATGAACTGCAGGTCACGGCCCACATGGAGCTCGATTCGCCGGCTCGCCTCGTCGGCGTCCCAGCGCTCGATGGTCTCCGTGATGATCGCTGTGATCTCCGTCCCATATTGCGCTACAAGGTGTTTTGCGCCCCTGACGAGCCAGTTGTCGACCTTGTCGCGGAGCTCCGCATCGTCCCGCAGGGACTCCCCGATCCGCACCACCGAATCTGCAATCCGGGTGCGCAAAACTGACGTCGGATCGTCCACCGATTCGAGGATGATGCGCTTGGCGGTACTCCATGCCGTCTCCGCCGCGCGGGCCACCTCGTCGCGCGCCAGGATCTGCTCCTTGATGCGCTCCGCCCGCGCGATGGTGTCCTCGTCGTTCTGCAGATCGTCGGCGAAATCGAAGAGGAACTTCGTCGCCGACATCCGCAGCTCGTGCTCGGGGTTGCGGCGCACCTTGTCGGTGAAGTCCATGAGCTCGCGGTGGATCCGGTCGCCCACCAGGTGGTCGACCCAGCGCGGCGACCACGTCGGCGAATCCCGCTCGATGACGCGCTCGATGATCTCGCCGGCGTTGAGCGACCACTGGAACGCCCGGTCGGCCAGCAGCTGCAGCAGTGCCTCTTGCCGCCGCTCCGCCAGCAGGCTCTCCAGCACCCGGCCGATCGGTGGACCCCACTGCGGTTCGGCGATGCGCTTGACGATCATCCGGTCCAGCACGTGCTGCACGTCCTCGTCGCGCAGCAGTTCCACCAGCACGCGCAACACGGTCGACGCCTCGGCCGCCACCCGCGCCGCGTGCACCGGTTCGGAGAGCCACTTGCCCAGCCGACTGGCCACCTGGGCGTCGCGCAGCTTGGTCTCGACCACTTCCTGCGACATGAAGTTCTCGCGCACGAAGGTGCCCAGACCCTCACCGAGCTGGTCCTTCTTGCGCGGGATGATCGCGGTGTGCGGGATCGGGATGCCCAGCGGATGACGGAACAGCGCCGTCACGGCGAACCAGTCGGCCAGCGCGCCGACCATGCCCGCCTCGGCGGCGGCCCGCACGTATCCCACCCACGGGCCCGTCCAGCTGTACGCGCCCCCGCGGGCCTGCAGCCATGTGCACACCGCAAACAAGACCGTCGCGCCGAGCAGGAAGCTCAGCGCGACCGCCTTCATCCGGCGCAGATTGCGACGCCGCTCCTCGTCGGCCGTCCGGTCGGCGCCGGCAAACGACTCCGCGAGACTGACGTGCGGTTCGAGGGACGCCTGGTGCCTCGGCTGAGGTCCAGGTCCCGGCCTGGGTCGGTGTGCCACGCTTCCATCATCCTGTATGCCCGGCATGGTCGCCCCGTATTATTAAGCGGACCTAGCGGAATGGACGTATTGCGACCGTGGCACAGCAAAACGCACCCTCGTCGGCAAAAGCCGACGGGCGTAAACGACGCTGGCACCAACACAAGGTCGACCGCCGCAACGAACTGGTCGACGGCACCCTCGAGGCCGTCCGGCGCCGCGGCAGCAACGTCAGCATGGACGAGATCGCGGCCGAGATCGGCGTGTCGAAGACCGTGCTCTACCGCTACTTCGTCGACAAGAACGATCTCACGACCGCGGTGATGATGCGGTTCGCGCAAACCACGCTGATCCCCAACATGGCGTCGGCGCTGTCGTCCAACCTCGACGGCTTCGAACTCACCCGCGAGATCATCCGCGTGTACGTCGACACCGTCGCCGCGGAACCCGAGATCTATCCGTTCGTCTTCGCCAACAGCTCGGCGAGCAAGAGCAAGGCCATCGCCGACTCGGAGCGGATCATCGCGCGGATGCTCGCCGTCGTGCTGCGCCGACGGATGTCGCACGCCCGCATGGACACCGGCGGCGTCGAAGCCTTCGCGTTCCACACCGTCGGCGGTGTACAGCTGGCCACCCACTCGTGGATGTCGAATCCCCGGATGACGGCCAAGGAGCTCATCGACTACCTGACCCTGCTGTCCTGGAGTGCGCTGCGCGGCATCGTCGAAGTGGGCGGATCACTTGCGGAATTCAACGCACAACCGCATCCGTCCCCGACCCTGCCGGATCATCTGCTTCACTGATCGCGTGACCTCCGATCTGCCGTCGCTGTGGACCCACGAACCGCACAAGCACCTGGAGTTCAAACCCGGCCTGCGCGTGAGCGACATCGACCCGGACGCGACTCCCGGATTCCGCGGCAAGAAGGCCGACGCCCCCGAGCTACAGGCCGAACGCAACGCGCGGTTCGCCGAACTGCAGGAGATGCTCTACGCGGGCAGCCGCTCCGGGGACACCCGCTCGATCCTGCTGGTGTTGCAGGGCATGGACACCGCCGGCAAGGGCGGCATCGTCAAACATGTTGTGGGAGCGGGTAATCCACAGGGAATTCGATACTCCAGCTTCGGCAAGCCCACTGAGGAAGAGCTGTCGCACCACTACCTGTGGCGCATCCGCAACGCACTGCCCACCGCCGGGCACATCGGCGTCTTCGACCGGTCGCACTACGAGGACGTGCTGATCGTGCGGGTGCACAACCTGGTGCCGCCGCCGGTGTGGGAAGCCCGGTACGACGAGATCAACGCCTTCGAGCGCGAACTCGTCGACGCGGGGACGACGATCATCAAGGTGGCGATGTTCGTTTCGCTCGACGAACAGAAGAAGCGGCTCGCCGAGCGACTCGACCGGCCCGACAAATACTGGAAGTTCAACCCCGGCGACATCGACGAGCGGCTGCTGTGGCCCAAGTACCAGGAGGCCTACCAGGCCGTGCTGGACCGCACCTCCACGGACTACGCGCCGTGGCACGTCGTGCCCTGCAACCGCAAGTGGTACTCCCGGCTGGCCATCACCGAGCTGCTGATCGAGGCGCTCGAGCGGCTCGAACTATCTTGGCCGCCAGCAGATTTCGATGTCGAGGCCGAGAAGAAGCGGCTGGAGTCCGCATAGCGCCGAGATAGCAACTTTTGCCGTTATCCGGCGAATTCTTCGCCAGAAGTTTCGGTCTCGACGTCCGAGAGATTGATGGAACCGTGCGTCGATTTCCACCGTCAGTATAGGTGTGCGGGAAATCATCGTGGGCACCGAAGCCCTCTCGCGCGGTGCGGTAACCCGGCACGCGCTGCAGACCAAGTTCGTGAAACTCCACCAAAACGTCTACGCCCCAAAGGGATTGACGCTTACTGCATATGACCGTGCGGTAGCCGCTTGGCTGTGGTCTGGACGCCGAGCAACGCTGGCCGGCCTCTCGGCCGCAGCAGCCTTCGGCACTCGCTGGCTGCCGGCCGACGCAAAGCCCGAGCTGGCCCGCGTTTACCAATCGTCGACATCCCGGATCGTCATCCATATCGGCGAGATCACCGACGACGAGTTGACGGTCGTTGATGCGATGTCATGCACCACGCCCGCCCGCACCGCCTACGACCTCGGCCGTCGATTGCCTTTCGAGACTGCCGTCATTCGCATCGATGCTCTGCTGAACGCCACCGGCACCACGGTCACCGCGGTGTCGGCGATTGCCGAACGCTATGCCGGGGCACGCGGCATCCGGCGCCTGCGGACCGCCCTCGTTGTCGCCGATGCGGGCGCCGAATCTCCGCAGGAAACGCGGTTGCGGTTATTGCTCGTGCATTCCGGGCTGCCCCGGCCAGAAACCCAGATACCGGTGGTCGATCAGTGGGGCCGCGTGCGTCGGCGTATCGACATGGGCTACCCGCAATGGATGGTCGGGATCGAGTACGACGGGGAGCAGCACTGGACCGATGCACGGCAGCATGAGGAGGACATCGAGCGGCTGGAGTTCCTGGCGGCGCAAGGCTGGACGATCATCCGGGTGAGCCGCAATCAACTGCGCTATCGGCAATCGGAGGTACTTCAGCGGGTGCGGGCCGCCCTAGCAGCTGCCGGATGCCATGCGACTTCCCCCAAATAGCAACTTATGCCGATATTCAAGAGGAATAGCGGCATAAGTTGCTGTCTCGGCGCTACTTGACCAGCGTGAACTGGCCGATGTTGGTGATGCCGCGGCGGAAGAAGTCGGCGCAACCGGTCAGGTACTTCATGTAGCGGTCGTAGACCTCCTGGCCCTGCAGGGCGATGGCCTCGTCCTTGGCCGCCTCCAGGTTGGCCGCCCACATGTCCAGCGTGCGCGCGTAATGCGGACGCAGCAGGTGGGTGCGCTGCAGGGTGAAGCCCGAGTTCGCGGCGAGCACCTCGATGTCCTCGACTGCCGGCAGCTGGCCGCCGGGGAAGATCTCGTCGCCGATGAACTTCATGAACTTCAGGTCGCTGATGGTCAGCTTGATGCCGTTCTCGCGGAAGAACTGCTGGGTGTGCGCGAGGATCGTGTGCAGCAGCATCCGGCCGCCGTTCTCCGGCAGGATGTTGTAGGCGCGCTCGAAGAAGATGGGGTAGCGCTCCTGCTTGAAGGCCTCGAAAGCGCCGATCGAGACGATGCGGTCGACCGGCTCGTCGAACTCTTCCCAGCCCTGCATCCGGATCTCGATGCTGCGGTTGGTGTCGAGCTTGGCGAGGCGAGCGCGGGCGTACTCCGACTGCGCCTTGCTCAGGGTGATGCCGATGACGTTCACGTCGAACTGGGTGATGGCCCGCTCCAGCGCACCGCCCCAGCCACAGCCGATGTCGAGCAGGGTCATGCCCGGCTTGAGGTCGAGCTTGCCCAGCGCCAAGTCGAACTTGGCGTTCTGCGACTCCTCGAGAGTCATGTCTTCGCGCTCGTAGTAGCCGCAGGTATAACCCATGGTCGGGCCGAGCCACAGGGCGAAGAACTCATTCGAGATGTCGTAGATCGACTGCGACTCCTCGTAATGGGGGGTCAAATCGATGTCGGCTTGTGACATATCGGTATCTATCCTTTGCGTTTACGTTCGCCGGGCGGGCGGCGCGACCGCATGCTGCGGCCAGCTGACATACCCGTACGTGCGCGCCCTGACGGGCCCAGCGAAAAACAACCCGCACGCAAGGTTAACGAAAATTACTGTCAGGCTCCAACCCGGCGTCTGTCAGTAGGTGTAGAAGCCCTTACCGGACTTCTTGCCGAGCTGGCCGGCCTCGACCATGCGCAGCAGCAACGGCGGGGCCGCGTACAGCGGCTCCTTGTACTCGTCGTACATCGAGTCGGCGATCAGCTTCATGGTGTCCAGGCCCACCAGGTCAGCGAGCTTCAGTGGGCCCATCGGATGCGCCAACCCGGCGACGACCGCGGTGTCGATGTCCTCGACGGTGGCGAAGCCCGATTCGGCCATCCGGATGGCGGCCAGCAGGTAGGGAACCAGCAGGAAGTTGACAACGAAGCCCGAGCGATCGGACGCCCGCACGACCTTCTTGCCCAGCACCTCGGCGGCGAAAGTCTCGACGCGCGCGGCGGCTTCGGGGGCGGTCGTCACCGAGGAGATGAGCTCGACCAGGGGCAGCACCGGCACCGGGTTGAAGAAGTGCAGACCGAGGACCCGGCTCGGGTTCTTGGTCGCGGCGGCGATGCGCATGATCGGGATGGACGACGTGTTCGACGCCAGCACCGCGTCGGGATCGGTGATGATCTCGTCAAGCTGAGAAAAAACCTTCGCCTTGACGTTGACGTCTTCGACGATGGCCTCGATGACGAGCTGCCGGTCGGCCATGTCGGCCAGGTCGTTGGTGAAGCTCAGGCGACCCAGCGCGGCGTCGCGGTCGGCCTCGGACAGCTTGCCCTTCTTGACGGCGTTGTCCAGCGACTTGGTGATCCGCTCCCGGCCGGCGGTGGTCAGCGCGTCGGTCGGCTCGAACGCCAGGACCTGCGCGCCTGCCTTGATGCAGACCTCGGCGATACCGCCGCCCATCTGCCCGGCCCCGATGACCCCGACTCGTTCGATTGCGTTGCTCACCGCTGTCCTCTCCTCGTGATTACTTCTGAAGATATGCGACAGGCCCCGCCCAGTTTCTGGGCGGGGCCTGCCGTATCAAGCTGTCGCGACCGTGAGGGCTGTGTACGGAATTCGTCGCGAAACGTGCACAGCACTCACACTCGTCGGCTGCCTAGTGGAACTGTCCCTCTTCGGTCGAGCCCTTCAGAGCTGCGGTCGAGGTGTTCGGGTCCACGGTGGTGGCGATCTTGTCGAAGTAGCCGGCGCCGACCTCACGCTGGTGCTTGGTGGCGGTGTAGCCACGAGCCTCAGCGGCGAACTCGCGCTCCTGCAGGTCGACGTAGGCCGTCATGCCCTCGCGGGCGTAGCCGTAGGCCAGGTCGAACATCGAGTAGTTGAGGGCGTGGAAGCCGGCCAGGGTGATGAACTGGAAGGTGAAGCCCATGGCACCCAGTTCCTTCTGGAACTTGGCGATGGTCGAGTCGTCCAGCGCCTGCTTCCAGTTGAAGGACGGGCTGCAGTTGTAGGACAGCAGCTGGTCCGGGAAGTCGGCCTTGACGGCCTCGGCGAACTTGCGGGCGACCTCGAGGTCCGGCACACCGGTCTCCATCCAGATCATGTCGGCGTACGGGGCGTAGGCCTTGGCACGCGCGATGCAGGGCTCGATGCCCTTCTGGATGTTGTAGAAGCCCTCAGAGGTGCGCTCACCGGTGACGAACGGCTTGTCGCGGTCGTCCACGTCCGAGGTGATCAGGGTGGCGGCCTCGGCGTCGGTACGCGCGATGACGACGGTGGGGGTGTTGGCGACGTCGGCGGCCAGGCGAGCCGAGGTCAGGGTGCGGATGTGCTGCTGGGTCGGGATCAGCACCTTGCCACCGAGGTGGCCACACTTCTTCTCCGAGGCCAGCTGGTCCTCCCAGTGGGTACCGGCGGCACCCGCGGCGATCATGGCCTTCTGCAGTTCGTAGACGTTCAGGGCGCCACCGAAGCCGGCCTCACCGTCGGCGACGATCGGGACGAGCCAGTTGTCGACGCTCTTGTCACCCTCGACGCGGGCGATCTCGTCGGCGCGCAGCAGGGCGTTGTTGATGCGGCGAACGACGGCCGGCACCGAGTTGGCCGGGTACAGGCTCTGGTCCGGGTAGGTGTGGCCGGAGAGGTTCGCGTCACCGGCGACCTGCCAACCCGACAGGTAGATGGCCTTCAGGCCGGCGCGGACCTGCTGAACGGCCATGTTGCCGGTCAGGGCGCCCAGCGCGTTGATGTAGGAGCCGTCGCCCTTGGTGACCGCGTCCCACAGGATCTCGGAGCCACGACGCGCGAGGGTGTGCTCCTCGACGACGCTGCCCTGCAGCTCCTCAACCTGGGCTGCGGTGTAGTCGCGGGTGATGCCCTTCCAGCGGGGGTTGGTGTCCCAGTCCTGCTGAATCTCAGCGGCGGTACGTGGCTTTCCGACGTTGGACATTGTGCTCCTTCGTGAGGCCGCGTCGCCGTGGGCGCCAAGATTCAAACTGATTGTTAACGCTTTGGCGACTTCGCTTGTGTGCTGTTAACGACGATGACACAGCACATACCCGCAGGTCCAGCGGTTACAAGTGCCAACTTTCGCCAACACATGTAGCGAAGTTGCGAAGATTGCGAAGTTGCTGAGGTGCTTGACCGGTTCAGAAGCTACCGAACGGTAACCGAAACGCGCTGGTCAGTACGCTCGTACTGTTAAATCCGCGCTCTCAGAGCGCGAACAGGCACGCGACGGCTTTGACCTCGTCACCGACGACATATGTGAGCGTTGTAACACTGCGGTCACATAGCTCGGGAGAGAATTTCTCGGTCGATCCGGCGGGGTACTCGTGCGTGATGATCTCGAGCCGCTCCCCCAGCGCCACCGCGGCGTCGTGCTCGATGGTGACCCGCAGCGGTGCTTCGAGCAGTTCGGGGCGATAGGTCTGCAGGTAGTCCTCGACCACCGACCAGTAGACGGAGTTGTTCATGTGGTCGAACAGGTCGATGTCGCTGACCCGGACCGGGAAGTCGACGATCCGGAGCGCGTCGTCGCGACCGCCGGCCTTGAGGTAGCCCTTCCAGCGCAGCCGATCAGTGGCGGCGGTCCGCTTCAGACCCGCCAGGAAGTCGTCCGAGATGCGGGCCGGTCCCTGCGTCTCGAGGTTCATGTTGATCCAGAACGCCTCGGACTCGATCAGTCCGCCCTTACGGCCGTCGATGCGCACCCGCATCTCGCACCACCGGTTCGACGTGCCCGAACACCAGCGCCGCAGCCGCAGGATGTCGCCGCGCTCGAACGGACGGATCAGGTCCACCATGGTGCGCCGGACGACCCAGGCCGGGTGGACGTCTTCGTAGCCCATCTGGCGCAGCTGGTCCTGGCCGACGTCCTGGATGTGCCGGCAGGCACCGTCGAACCGCAGGCGGCCGTCGCGATCGACGTCGGCCATCCGCAGCGGCCAGCTGGTGTCAAAGACGTCGGGATGCCCCTCCGGGACCGGCGCGAGGGTCTTGGCCAGGCCCGTTGCCGGTGCGGCAGTGGTCTTTTCGACGACCTTGTCGATGGTCTCCGCGGTGCTCATGGCGGCCCCTTTCCCAGCGGGCCAACGCGGCTGGATCGTCCAACTCACCCGCGGGCCCGATCCTGCCACAGCCCATTTTTGCCAATTGTGCGAAGACGGTATTCACATGATTGCTAGCCTGGTTTCGTGGCGAAGACTTTCGTTGGCTCCCGGGTGCGTCAGCTCCGGGGCGAACGCGGCTTCAGCCAGGCGGCGCTGGCGCAGATGCTCGACATCTCCCCCAGCTATCTCAACCAGATCGAGCACGATGTCCGGCCGCTGAGCGTCGCCGTGCTGCTGCGCATCACCGAGGTGTTCGGGGTCGACGCCACGTTCTTCGCCTCCCAGGACGACACCCGCCTGGTCGCGGAGTTGCGTGAAGCGCTGATGGATCGCGACCTGGGTGTCGACGTCGACATCCCGGAGATCGCCGACCTGGTCAGCACCCACCCGACGATGGCGCGCGCGATGGTCGACCTGCACCGCCGCTACCGGTTGTCCACGGCACAACTGGCCGCCGCCACCGAAGACCGGTTCTCCGACGGCAGTGGCAGCGGGGCCATCACGATGCCGCACGAGGAGGTGCGCGACTACTTCTACACGCGCCAGAACTACCTCCACGAACTCGACACCGCGGCCGAGGAATTCATCCTCCGCATGCACATGCGCCGATCCGAGCTGTCCCGCGAGCTGGCCGAGCGGCTGAGCCGCGTCCATCACGTGCGCATCGTGCAGCGGCTTGAACTCGGCGACAATGTGCTGCACCGGTACGACCCCGAAACCAGGACGCTGGAGATCGGCGGCCACCTGTCGTCGGGACAGTACGTGTTCAAACTGGCCGCCGAGCTCGCCTACCTGGAATTCGGCGACCTGCTGGAAAGCCTGGTAGCCGAAGGCAATTTCACCAGCGAGGAGTCGGTGAAGCTGGCCCGCATGGGGCTGGCCAACTACTTCGCCGCGGCCGCAGTGCTGCCCTACGGCCAATTCCATGCTGTCGCCGAGGAATTCCGCTACGACGTCGAGCGGCTGTCGGCGTATCACTCGGTGAGTTACGAGACCATCGCACACCGGTTGTCGACGCTGCAGCGGCCGTCGATGCGCGGCGTGCCGCTGTCGTTCGTCCGCGTCGACCGGGCCGGGAACATGTCGAAACGCCAGTCCGCCACCGGTTTTCATTTCTCGTCGTCGGGCGGCACCTGTCCCCTGTGGAACGTCTACGAGACGTTCGCCAACCCCGGCAAGATGCTGGTGCAGATCGCACAGATGCCCGACGGGCGCAACTACATGTGGGTGGCGCGCACCGTGGAACGACGCGCCGCGCGCTACGGCCAGCCGGGCAAGACGTTCGCCATCGGGCTGGGTTGCGAACTGCGCCATGCCAATCGGCTGGTCTACTCCGAAGGGCTGGACCTGTCCGGCGGCGCCGCGACGCCCATCGGCTCGGGCTGCCGGGTGTGTGAGCGCGACAACTGTCCGCAACGCGCGTTCCCCGCGCTGGGCCGGGAACTCGACCTCGACGAACACCGCAGCACCGTGACGCCGTACGTCGTGAAGCGGGCGAATTAGTGACAGGCAGCGCGCCAGCGCGGGCATAGGCTTGATGCGTGGCTCTCTCGAACCTGAAGGTCGATCCTGCCCGTCTGCGGTCACTCGCCGGAGAATTCAACGAGATCGCCGGCGGGTTGAAGGCAGCGCCCTCGCCAGTCACGGCTGGCCCATCGTGGCAACCAAGCGCCGCGGCCGTGGGTGCTGTGTCCGCCGGGATTGATCATGTCGATGGTGAATGTGCGACGGCCCTGACCGAATTCGGTGGCAACCTGACCAAGGCCGCCACAGAATACGAAGCCGCTGACGCCGCGGGCGGCGCAGGCATATCGCGGGCGATGCCGGGTCGGTAGGAGTCTTGACCGCACCGATCTCGATGCCGACGAAGTCACAGGTCCAGTCTTGGAACACCGAGTTGCTGGACGCTGCGGCAAAGGACTGGGGCCAACGCGCCACGAAACTGAAGGACGCCTACGACAAAGCCCAGCACGGACTCGAGAACGCCGACTGGAGCGGCACCGCGGGTAGACAGGCCAAGGCACGTATGCAGGCTGATGTAGCCAAGGTCCATTCGGTTCTGGAACGGATCGAGCACGCTCAAACGACGGCCACCCGGGGCGCCCAGACGATCGGCAACGCAAAACGCGACGCGATCAAGGCGATTGACGACGCCGAGGACGAGATGTTCTCCGTCAGCGAGGATCTAACGGTCACCGATCGACTGCCGAAAATTCTTGTGGCCCCGATGCTGCTCGTGCGCGAGCTCGCGCGGCACGCATACCAGGCAGCGATCCGTGGTCTGGCGATGAAATTGGCCAGCATCGATGCTCAGGTAGCCGCGGCACTGAAGCTGATCGGCACGCAATTGAACGGATTCAAACTCGGCCCCGGGGGCGGTGGTCCCGGGGCCGACGGTTCGGTGCCGCCGGGCGGAGTCAAGAACCTCGGGCCCATCGCCGGCACCGGCGCTCAGCCGGGTATTCCGGGCATCGGGGCCGCTGATCTCGGCGAGATTGTCGAGCTTCCAGACGGTCGGCTGGTAGCCGTCTTCGGCGACTCCTTCAAGGGCGACAAGGTCGGCGGGCCAGACAACGAGCACTACCGCTCGGTCGCCGTGCCGATCGTCGGCTGGGACAAGGACGGCAGGCCCATCTTCGGCCAGCCGCTCAACAGCCCCGGCGGCCCCGGGACCCCAGGTGTCCTGTTCCCACCCCCACCGGAAGCACTGGCGATCGACCCGAACACCAATCCCCTGCCAGCCGGCTCATTTCAGGCCAACGGCAAGACCTACATGATGGTCAGCGGAACCTCCGGCCTGAAGCCGACAGCTGGCTCATGGCTCGTCGAGGTCTCAAACGATCCGTCCAAAGGTTGGCAACCCGTGCCCGGCTCGTGGCGTCCCTCCTATCCCGGCCTGCCCGGAAACCCGCCTACACAGGTGAGCGGCTACCAGGGCAAAGACGGAATGGTGTACATAGCGGGAGACTCGTTCGACCGCAGCCAGGGCGTCACTATGTACCGAGTCGATCCGGCGCACGCCGCGGATCGCAGTGCATGGCAGCCGTGGACCGGCAACGACTGGGGGCAGCCCCGCGACGTACCCGCCGTATTGAGTCGTGGACAGAACTTCGGCGAATTGAGCTTCCGCGAGATCGATGGCCACCCCGTGTTGTCAGGGTTCAACAGCACTCCAGGTGTCAATCAGGTCGAAGTTCGCGTGGCCGATGACCCGACCAAGATCTTCGCACCGCCGCCGATCATTGCGGCCCAACAGAACTCGCCAGCGGCGCCTGGCTACGTCTTCCAGCCGTACGGCGGCTACATCATGCCGGGATCATCGCTCGACGACCTGAATATCCTTGTCAGCCAATGGAATACTCAAAATGGCCCCGACGGCCAACCGCTCGGCGCGCCATACGACACTCAGCAGGTACAGGTCAATGCGTCCAGGTAACGCGGATCGGGCGCGACGCGATTACCGTTCAGCTGATTCTGGAAGGATCTGACATGAGAGCACTCCCCAGAGCATCTTTCATCGTCGCGGTGATGACCCTGCTCAGCAGCGCCGCCCACCCCAGCGCTTGGGCGGATCCGCCGCCGTTTCCCGACATGAGCCGCTACGTACCGGTTAACGCCGCCGACTACGAAGTCGACGCATCCACGCCAGGCATCCACGCCACACAAGTTGTTTTCCTGACTCCTGACGGCATCACCTGCGATTACATGGCTCCGCCTGCAGCGATCTGCACGGGCAACAACTTTCCGTCGGTTCCGCCGGCCACAGTTGGCGTCAATTCGATCGGGACAGACTATGGATTGGCCGCAATCGGCTCTGGCATCCCGCAGAGAAGCAGCCTCAAGACACTCCCGCCGTTCCACACGCTTACCGTCAATGGAGTGATCTGCGGCGTTGACGACAAGCGCACGACTGCATGCAAGGACTCCCAGGGGCGGGGTTTCGTCTTGTCTCCCAACGGATCTGCCTGGCTTCCGCGGGTCTGATCACGATGAGAGTACATTCCGCGGTCATCATCGCGGGATTCGCCACGTTCGCGGGTGCCGCCTGCTCCAACCACCCGGCCAGCCCCACGCCGACCACTGCCCGCGCCGAGCTGACCAGCTTCCCGAATCTGAATGACTACGTTCTGGTCAACAGCCACGACTACGACGTCAAGGAGCACACCGGGTCAACCGAGGAGTTCTCCACCGCGGACGGTATCCGTTGCAGCATCAACGGGTACACGGCGAAGAGCTGCTCGACACCATTCGCATAGCCCGGTACGAACTCGGGAAGTACCGACAGCAGCTGCACGTCGGTCGGGCCCAACAGTGTGCCGCTGCGGGACGGGGATCCGCAGCCCTATCGGTTTCGGCAATCCAACACCTCATGCACGTCGGGTCCGTTGGAGAAGCGACTTCCAAACGGCACCAAGATCAACTACGACGCCCGAGAGTCACGTACTTCACGTGCGCTGCGGACGTCAACCTCGTTGCGTACATCGACGACAAGAAGCACGGCTTCGTCCTGCAGCCGTCACGCAGCTGGACTTTCTGACTCTTCGCCCGTCAATCGCTCAATCGCCGGCGCAGGGGTGCCCGGACGTGAGAAGAACGTGCCGTAGAAGCCGTACGTCAGCGTCGCGAGCGCCCCGATGATGAGCAGCCCGAACATGACCGGATAGTGCGCCATCCATTCCGACAGATAACGAACGCACAGCATCAGGCCGACGATGATGGCCACGCCACCGGCAATCAGTCGCAGCCGGGCATGGGGTGCCGGCCGAACCGGTTCCCGCAGCGCCGATTCCACCGTCAGGCACAACGCCGCACCGACGACGAGGTCTACGCCGTAGTGGAAGCCGAAGCCCAGCGTCGCGGCGAGGGTGCCCACGAGCCAGCAGGTGCCGCCGATGCGCAGCCACCGCGGACCGGACCGCGAATGGATGAACACGGCCAGCGCCCACGCCGTGTGCAGCGACGGCATGCAGTTGCGCGGGGTCGATGTGTCGAACGCGATGGGAACCGCAGACCCGTCAACCGGCGGCAGCAGCGCCGGCCAGAAGTCCCCGACCTGAAAGCCGCCCCCGGCCGCGCCGAACGCATAGGTCGGCCCGACCAACGGGAACATCAGATAGATCAGCGGCCCGATCAGACCCAGCACCAGAAAGGTCCGCACGACGAAGTGCTGCGGCCACCGTCCACCGGTGGTGACGTTGCGCAGCTGATAGATGGCCACCACAGTCGCGGCGGCGGACAGTTCGAGGTACACCCAGTGCAGCACGATGTAGAGGACCGAGTGGTGCTGCACCAGCTGCCCCAGCACCCAGGACGGCTGCCCGAGCGCAACGTCGGCCCGCGCCGCGAACTCATCGAGAACAGTAGGGCGCGTCAGAGACGTGATCGTCAGCCACGCGTCGCCGGCCTTGGTCGCGAGGACCAGCAGCAGGCCGGTGGCGACACCCTTCAGCGCGGTGTCACGCTGCGGGCCGGTCCACCGCAGCAGGGCAAGCACGCCCAGGCCAGTCAGCACAACCAGCGCGCCGCTGCCCATCGCCGAGGGCAGACCGAGAAACTCGCGGCCACCGACAAATGCCACATCGAGCCCCAACGCCACGCCCGCCGCCGGCAACCGGTACTGCCGCGGCACTGCGACCAGAGCCACCACCAACGCCGCCCACGGCACCGTGAACCCTGCCGGAGTTCCGACGTAATCGCTGATCAGGCGCTCGATCGGACCCCGGAATCCACACAGCATCGCTGTGATCTGCAGTGCGCACATGAATGTCGCGACCAGCGCTATGCCGATCGCGACCTTCGTCCGGGGCGGTACACCCTCCTTAAGGAAGGGTGAATGTTCGGTGAACACGCATAGACGATAGGCCGTCGGCCGCCGCTACCAGCAATTTGCGACCAATTTGCGACTCACCTGCATCACTCGATGGCTCGACCCTAAGACCCCGCCGCCTGTGCCAGACTCGGGAATTGTGAACAGCATCGAGCCGGCCCGCATCGAACCCGGCGGCTTCCGTGAACTCGGCCCGCTGAATTGGGTCATCGCCAAGATCGGCGCCAAGACCATCCGGGCCCCGAGGTTCGCGCTCTTCAACGTCCTCGGCCAGCATCACCTGCTGTTCCTGACGTTCCTCCCCTACTCCGGCATGCTGCTGGGCCGCAGCAAGCTGGGGCTCAAGGACGCCGAACTGGTGATCCTGCGCGTCGGGCATCTGCGCGGCAGCGAGTACGAACTGCAGCAGCACCGCCGCCTCGCCCGCAGCCGCGGCGTCGACGCCGAGACGCAGGCCCGCATTTTCGAGGGCCCCGACGCCGAGGGCCTCACCGACCGGCAGCGCGTGCTGATCACCGCGACGGACGAGTTCGTCATCACCCGGTCGGTGTCCGACCAGACGTGGAAGTCGCTGGCGTCGTACCTCGACCGCAAGCAGCTCATCGACTTCTGCCTGCTGGCCGCGCACTACGACGGCCTGGCGGCCACCATCGCGACGCTGCGTGTGCCGCTCGATTTCCCGGACTAGCTAGAGGTAGGTGACTCCCAGCACCGCGAGCGTCATCAGCACCGGCGCGACGGGTAGGCACCACAGGAACGCGGACTTGGCAAAAGCCTTGCGCTCTTGGAACTTTCGCGCGAAGAACACGGCGACGCCGGCCACCACGACGACCGCCGCGGACACCACCAGCACCCAGGAACTGATGCTGGTGGTGTCCATCGCGAGCGAGATGGCCAGCAGCCACAGCATGTGACCGACGACCAAACCGCCTATCGCGGCAACGACATTCGCGCGCAAGACCGACCTAGAAGTTGATCATGTGGCCGGCCAGGCCGTGGATGGCCTCCTGCAACGCCTCCGACAGCGTCGGGTGGGTGTGCACGTTGCGGGCCAGTTCGGTGGCGGTCAGGTCCCACTTCTGGGCCAGCGTCAGCTCGGGCAGCAGCTCGGACACGTCGGGGCCGATCAGGTGTCCACCGAGCAGTTCGAGGTGCTTCTTGTCGGCGATCAGCTTCACGAAACCGGTCGGGTCCGCCAGGCCGTGCGCCTTGCCGTTGGCGGTGAACGGGAATTTGGCGACGACAACGTCGTAGCCCTCGGCCTTGGCCTGTTCCTCGGTGAGTCCGAAGCTGGCGACCTGCGGCTGGCAGAACGTGGCGCGCGGCATCATGCGGTAGTCGCCGAGCGTCTGGGTTTCGGCACCGGCGATGGTCTCGGCGGCGACGACGCCCTGCGCCTCGGCGACGTGCGCGAGCTGCAGCTTGGCGGTGACGTCACCGATGGCGTAGATGTGCGGCACGTTGGTGCGCATGTTGTCGTCGATCGCGATGGCGCCGCGGTCGGTGAGCGCCACACCCGTCGTGTCGAGGCCGTAGCCGTCGACGTTGGGGCCGAAACCGATGGCCTGCAACACCTTGTCGGCCTTGAGTTCCTGCTTGGCGCCGTCCTTGCTCACGACGACGGTCACTTCGGAACCGTTGTCCTCGATCGACTCGACCTTGGTACCGGTGAGGATTTTGACGCCCAACTTCTTGTACTGCTTCTCGATCTCCTTGGAGACCTCGGCATCCTCGTTGGGCAGCGCGCGCGGCAGGAACTCGACGATGGTCACGTCGACGCCGTAGTTCTTCAGCACGTAGGCGAACTCCATGCCGATGGCGCCCGCGCCGGCGATGATGATCGAGCCGGGCAGCTCCCGGGTCATGATCTGCTTTTCGTAGGTGACGACGTTCTCGCTCAGCGAGGTGCCGGGCACCAGCCGCACCGACGAACCGGTGGCGATGATCGCGTTGTCGAAGGTGAGATCCTCGGTACCACCGGCGTTCAGCGCGACGCGCATCGAGTTGGGGCCGGTGAAGGTGCCGTAGCCCTCCAGCTCGGTGATCTTGTTCTTCTTCATCAGGAAGTGCACGCCCGCGACGCGGCCCTCGGCGACCTTGCGGCTGCGGTCGAACGCCGCGCCGAAGTCAAAGGTGGCCTCGCCGCTGATGCCGAAGGTCTTGGCTTCCTTGGTGAAGATGTGGGCCAGCTCCGCGTTGCGCAGCAGGGCCTTGGATGGGATGCATCCCACGTTGAGACAGACGCCGCCCCAGTACTTCGGTTCGACGATGGCGGTGGTCAGCCCCAGCTGGGCTGCGCGAATTGCGGCGACATATCCGCCGGGACCGGCTCCGAGAACGACGACGTCATAGTGAGTCACATGCACACCTTATAGGCGCGGCGGCGAGGAGGGTCGGGAGACCGATTCAACTTTGCGAAACGGGGTATACGGCGGGGACCTATCGCCAGAAAGGGTCGATGTCCCATGTCCAACTCCCTGATGCCGCACTTCAGCGATGTGCAGGCGCATTACGACCTCTCTGACGAGTTCTTTCGGCTGTTCCTCGATCCGACCCAGACCTACAGCTGCGCCTACTTCGTGCGCGACGACATGACGCTGCAGGAAGCGCAGCTGGCGAAGATCGACCTGGCGCTCAGCAAGCTCGGCCTGCTGCCGGGGATGAAGCTGCTGGACATCGGCTGCGGCTGGGGGTCGACGATGCTGCGCGCCGTCGAACGGTACGACGTCGACGTGATCGGCCTGACGCTGTCGCGGAACCAGGCGGCCCACGTGCAGCGCACCTTCGACCGGATGGACAGCGCCCGCAGCCGGGAAGTCCGGTTGCAGGGCTGGGAACAGTTCGACGAGCCCGTCGACCGGATCGTCTCGATCGGCGCCTTCGAGCACTTCGGTCCGGACCGCTATCCGGAGTTCTTCCGGCGGACGTACGCGGCCATGCCGCCCGACGGCGTCATGCTGCTGCACACCATCTGCGGCTTCGACTTCCGTGATGCCAAGGAGCTCGGGATACCGCTGACGTTCGAATTCGCCCGCTTCGTGAAGTTTCTGCTGACAGACATCTTCCCGGGCGGCCGGCTGCCGATCATCCCCGTGGTGGAGGAACTCGCAACGGCGGCCGGATACACCGTCACCCGGAAACACTCACTGCAGCCGCACTACGCCACGACGCTCGACATCTGGGCGCAGAACCTGGCGGACCAGCGGGACGAGGCCATCAGAATCCAGTCCCGAGAGGTCTACGACCGCTATCAGAAGTACCTGACCGGCTGCGCCGAATTGTTCCGCAACAAGCAGGCCGACGTCGTCCAGTTCACGTTGGAGAAGTAAGTGACCATGGACGAGACCACCTCCGCCACAACACAATTGCAGCCGCACTTCGACGATATCCAGGCCCACTACGACATCTCCGACGACTTCTTCGGCCTGTTCCAGGACCCCAGCCGCACCTACAGCTGCGCCTATTTCGAACCGCCCGGGCTGAGCCTCGAAGACGCCCAGGTGGCAAAGATCGACCTGAATCTGGACAAGCTGAACCTGGAACCGGGAATGACGCTGCTGGACATCGGCTGCGGCTGGGGCGCGACCATGCGCCGGGCCGTCGAGAAGTACGACGTCAACGTCATCGGCCTGACCCTGTCCAAGAATCAGTTCGCGTACACCAAGCGCCTGCTCGACGGCGTCGACAGTCCGAGGACCCGCGAACTGCAACTGCACGGCTGGGAGCAGTTTCACCGACCGGTGGACCGCATCGTCTCCATCGAGGCTTTCGAGCACTTCGGGTTCGACCGCTACGACGACTTCTTCACGAACTGCTTCGACATCCTGCCCGCTGGCGGCCGGATGGTGATCCAGAGCAGCACCGGATACCACCCCTACGACCTGAACCGGCGGGGCAAGGCGCTGACGTTCGAGACCGCGCGCTTCATCAAGTTCATGGTCACCGAGATCTTTCCGGGCGGCCGGATCCCGACCGCCGACATGATGGTCGAGCACGGAAGGAAAGCCGGATTCGAGGTGCCGGAATGCCTCTCGCTGCGCCCGCACTACATCCAGACGCTCGGCATCTGGGCCGACAAGCTGGAGGCGCGCCGCGAGCAGGCCCTGGCCGTCACCTCAGAGGAGGTCTACCAGCGCTACATGCGGTACCTGCGCGGGTGCCGGCACTACTTCAGTGACGAGATGCTCGACGTCAATCTGGTGACCTACGTCAAGCCAGAGGCCTGACACCCGGCACGGGGCACGCCTCCTCGGCGTGATCGACGATCAGCGTGCCGTCCCGCACCGGCCTGACGCCCTGCGCGTACTGCGCGCCGGTGACGGGCGGCTGCGCGACCAACGCGGCGTTCTCCGCCTCGCTGAACACCCGCCCGCGCGACAGGAAGCGCTTGCCTTCGGGCGCCTCCAGGCTGAACCCGCTACCCCGGCCCACGACCACGTCGATGATGAGCTGGGTGTGCTGCCAGGCCTCGAACTGCGGCCCGGAGATCCACACCGGGACGCCGTCGGAGCCGACATCGAGAACCGCCAGCAGCACGTCCCGGTCCCCCACGATGAAGTCGCCGTCGGGATAGCACATCGGCGACGAGCCGTCGCAGCATCCGCCCGACTGGTGAAACATCAAGGGGCCGTGCTGGTTCTGCAGCGCGCGCAGCAGCTCGGCGGCCTCGGCGGTGATCAGTGCCCGAGATGGCATACGGCCACCCTACGCCGGGGAGTAAGAATGACCAGGTGAGTTCTGAATCCCCAGTTGATCCCTACCTCTGGCTCGAGGACGTCACGGGTGACGACGCCCTCGCCTGGGTGCGTGCGCACAACGAGCCGACGATCGCCGAGTTCGGCGGCGAGCGCTTCGAGCAGATGCGCGCCGATGCCCTCGAGGTGATGGACACCGACGCCCGCATCCCGTACGTCCGCCGGCGGGGCGAGTTCCTCTACAACTACTGGCGCGACGCGGAGAACCCGCGCGGGCTGTGGCGTCGCACGACGCTCGACAGCTACCGCACCGAAGCCCCCGAGTGGGACGTGCTGATCGACCTGGACAAGCTCGCGGCCGACGAGGACGAGAACTGGGTGTGGGCCGGCGCCGACGTCATCGAACCCGGATTGAACCTGGCGCTGATCGCGCTGTCGCGCGGCGGGGCCGACGCCACCGTGGTGCGTGAGTTCGACATGGAGACAAGGCAGTTCGTCGACGACGGCTTCAACCTGCCGGAAGCCAAGTCCAGCGTCTCCTGGGAGACCCCCGACACGGTGTTGGTGGGCACCGACTTCGGGCCGGGCGCCATGACCGAGTCGGGGTACCCCCGGATCGTCAAGCGGTGGCACCGCGGGCAGCCGCTCGCCGACGCCGTGACGATCTTCGAAGGCGAGGCTTCCGACGTCAGCGTCGGCGCCGGCTACGACAGCACACCGGGTTTCGAGCGGCTGCTGGTGTCACGGTCCACCGACTTCTTCAACCGCGAACGCTACGAGGTCCGCGGCGACGAGCTCATCCGCATCGACGTCCCCACCGATGCCGCGATCTCCATTCACCGGGACTGGCTGCTGATCCGGCCGCGCGTCGAATGGACCGTCGGCGAGACGAAGTATGCGGCGGGCACGCTGCTGGCCGCACGCTATGACGACTACCTCGCCGGAAACCGCGAGCTGAGTGTCATTTTCGAACCCGACGACCACAGCAGCATGCAGAACTTCGCGTGGACCCGCGACCGGCTGCTGCTGCAGACGCTGGTCGACGTCATCGGCCACATCGAGCTGGTCACGCCGGGCACCTGGGAACGCACGGACATTCCGGGCGTGCCTGAGCACGCCACCACGGTCATCGTCGACGTCGACGAGTACGGCGACGAAATCTTCCTGGATTCAAGCGGATTCGACAGCCCGTCGCGCCTGCTGTGGGGCCACGCCGGCGGCGCGGTCACCGAGATCAAGCGCGCCCCGGCATTCTTCGACGCCTCCGAAGTCGAGGTGTCACAGCATTTCGCGACGTCCGCCGACGGCACGCGCATCCCGTACTTCGTTGTGGGACAACGCGGTGTCACCGAGCCACGCAAGACGCTGCTGAGCGGATACGGCGGCTTCGAGTCGTCGATGCTGCCGGGCTACGCCGGGGTGCTCGGCCGGTTGTGGCTGACGCAGGGCGGTACCTACGTCGAGGCGAACATCCGTGGCGGCGGTGAGTACGGGCCGCGCTGGCACACGCAGGCCATGCGCGAGGGCCGCCACCTGGTGTACGAGGACTTCGCCGCCGTCGCAGCCGATCTGGTACGCTGCGGCATCACCACCGTCGAACAACTCGCCGCCGAGGGCGGCAGCAACGGCGGGCTGCTCATGGGCGTCATGCTCACGCGGTATCCGGAACTCTTCGGCGCCCTGGTGTGCAGCGTGCCGCTGCTCGACATGAAGCGGTATCACCTGCTGCTCGCCGGCGCGTCGTGGGTGGCCGAGTACGGCGACCCCGACAACCCCGACGACTGGGAATTCATCTCGAAGTACTCGCCGTACCAGAACATCTCGGCCGACCGGAAGTACCCGGCGCTGCTGATGACCACGTCGACGCGCGACGACCGGGTGCACCCCGGTCACGCACGGAAGATGACGGCGGCCCTCGAGGCCGCCGGCCACCGCGTCAGCTACTACGAGAACATCGAGGGCGGACACGGCGGGGCCGCGGACAATTCGCAGGCCGCGTTCAAAGCCGCGCTGGTCTACTCGTTCCTGGAACGCACCGTCGGATCGTGATTTGTGCACGATTTTCCGCGCTGACCGCGGATTTTCGTGCACAAATCACTGTCAGGCGGCGGGAGCCGCCACCGGCTTGGGCTTGCGGACGACGCGTCGGCCGAGGTTGCCCAGCAGCGTGACGAGCACGCCCAGCACCACCAGCCCGCCGCCGATCGCGAGGGTGATGTTGAGCCACTGGTGGGCGTTGGCGATGGCCGTGTCGACCATGACGTCGGCCACCTGGCGGACGTTGCCGGTGGTGCGGTTCAGCCCGTCGTTGATGTAACGCCGCCCCGCCTCGATGCCGGCCCAGCCCGCGGCGCCGACGATCATGGTCGAGATACCCAGGGCGGCAACGGTTTTACCGCGTGACCGCGTCACCGCCAGCGTGAGCAGAGCGAACACGCCCGTCAGCACACAGATGCCGACCCGAGCCCACGGTCCCCACGTCGTCGCGGCGCGGAACTGACCCGGCCGCAACGATTGCGCCGAATCGGTGATCGGTACCTCGATTTTCGACGGGACGCGGACCCCGAACGCCGCCAAGGTCGCCTTGAACGACCGGTCCGACAGCATCGGCGACAGGTCGATGGTCCACCGGCCGGACGAGTCCGAGTGCGCCATGGTGTCGGTGAACAGCCAGTCGTGCGCGTAGCCGTTCGCGGCGCCGAACTGGCCCGGGAAGGCCGAGCTGGACGTGTAGATACCGGCGGCTTTCGACACGGTGCCGGTGCTCAGGTCGTATCCCGCGCTGGTGGCCAGCCTGTTGACCTGGATGCCCAGCTCGCTGGCCGTGGCCTTCTGCAGCTCATGGTTCTTGGCTGCCGTGGTGGCCAGGGCGACGTAGCCGCCCCGGTCGACAAGTGTGTGCTGCGCCCAGCAGACCGGCACAGCCACCGCCACAGCGACGGTGGTGACCAGCCACAACAGCAGTGTCGCGACGAATCGCAAGCGCCCTCCTACGTTGGTGGGCGCTGCTCAGTCGGACAGCGCCCGTCCCACGATCAGCGGATCGGCGTGTCCGACCACCTCATGGTCCTTGTTGTCGTAGTCGAACTTACCGAGAACATGCCGCATGGCGTTGATCCGGGCGCGCTTCTTGTCGTTGCTCTTCACCACGGTCCACGGCGCGACCTCGGTGTCCGTCCAGGCGAACATCTCTTCCTTGGCCGCCGTGTAGGCGTCCCACTTGTCCAGCGAGGCCAGATCCGTCGGCGAGAGTTTCCACTGCCGCACCGGGTCGACCTGACGGATCGTGAAGCGGGTGCGCTGCTCGGCCTGGGTCACCGAGAACCACAGCTTGGTGAGGCTGATGCCGTCGTTGGCCAGCATCTGCTCGAAAAGCGGTGCCTGGCGGACGAATTCAGCGTGCTGTTTGGGCGTGCAGTAACCCATCACGCGCTCGACACCGGCCCGGTTGTACCAGGAGCGGTCGAACAGCACGATCTCGCCGGCGGCCGGCAGATGCGTGACGTACCGCTGGAAGTACCACTGGGTGCGTTCCCTCTCGGTCGGCTTCTCCAGCGCGACGACGCGGGCACCACGCGGGTTGAGGTGCTCCATGAACCGCTTGATGGTGCCGCCCTTGCCTGCGGCGTCGCGGCCTTCGAAGACGATGACGTGCCGCAGCCCGTTGGCCTGGCTCCACTTCTGCAGCTTCAGCAGCTCGATCTGCAGCAGGCGCTTCTGCTGTTCGTACTCGTGCCGGTTCATCCGCTCGTCGTACGGGTAACCCTCGCGCCAGGTGTCGACCACTTCCCCGCTGGGCAGCAGCACCAGTTCGGGGTCGTCGTCGTCATCGTCGCGGACGGTGTAGGTGTCGGCGGCAGAGGCGTCCAGGATCACCGGCTGAACGTAACCGCCGGGCCGAACCTGGCGGTGACGTCACGGTGAACAACTGGTGGCGCTACTTGGCGGTGCGCTTGGACCGGATCAGCGACACCTTGGTCAGGACGCTGTTCATGCGGGCCAGCGCCTTCATCGAATTGTGGTAGTAGTTGCCGCCCGCGCCCTTGCTCGTGCGCGGCTCGACGACCGTCTCCTGGCGACAGAACTTGCGGATGCCGTCGGCCCCACCGAACCGCGCGCCGATGCCCGACGTCTTCCAGCCACCCATCGGGGCGGTGGTGCACATCAGGTTGGCCAGCACGTCGTTGATGTTCACCGCGCCGCAGTCGAGCTGCAGCGCAACGTCTTTGGCGCGCTGCACATCGCCCGAGAACACCGTCGCGCTCAAACCGTACGGGCTGTCGTTGGCCAGGCGTACCGCCTCGCCGACGGTGGCGACCTTCATGATCGGCAAGGTCGGGCCGAACGTCTCCTCCGTCATGCACGCCATCGTGTGGTCGACGTCGACCAGCACCGTCGGCGGATAGAAGCTGCCCGGACCGTCGGGGCGCTTGCCGCCGGTCAGCGCGCGGGCGCCGGCCGCCACGGCCTCGTTGACATGCCGCTCGGTGATGTCCACCTGGCCGGCGTCGATCTGCGCGCCCAGGTGATAGCCCTCGCCGGCACCCACCTTGAGGTTCTGCACCGCCTTGACGACGGCATCGACGAACGCGTCGTAGGCCGGTTCCAGCACGTAGACGCGTTCGACGGACACGCAGGTCTGCCCGGCGTTGAACATCGCGCCCCAGACCGCGGCGTTGGCGGCGAGCTCGACGTCGGCGTCCTCGAGAACGATCATCGGGTCCTTGCCGCCGAGCTCGAGGCTGACCGGTGTGAGACGACGGGCCGCACGCTCCATGACCTTGCGGCCGGTGGCCGTCGAGCCGGTGAACTGGACGAAATCCGAGTTGTCGATGACGGCCTCGGACACCTCGCGCGCGCCCTGTGCGAGGGCCAGCACCTCGGGCGCGCCGGAGTCGGTCCAGCCGCGCAGCAGCAGCTCGGCGGTCAGCGGAGTGCGCTCGGACGGCTTGAGCAGGACCGCGCAGCCGGCCGCGAGCGCGCCGATGGCGTCCATCAACGCGTTGGCCACCGGGTAGTTCCACGGCGCGATGATGCCGACCACCGGGCGCGGGCGGTAGTGCACGGTGATCTTCTTGATCGACAGCATCGGCATGGGGGCCGGCCGGGTGTCGGGCGCCAGCGCCTTCTCCATGGTCTTGACCACGTACGAGATGATCAGGATGACCAGCGGGATTTCGACCTTCGCGTCGACCGTCGACTTGCCGGTCTCGCGGATCAGCAGGGCCTCGACCTCATCGCGGTGATCGTTCAGCCACACCGCGAACCGGGCCAGCACCTTCGCCCGGCCCTGGGGTCCGCGGGCCTCCCACTCGCGCTGCGCGGCGCGCAGGCCGGCTGCGATGCGCGGCACGTCGGCCGGATCGGTCCAGCTCACGGTTCCTGCGATGGCACCCGTGGCGGGGTCGTAAATGGTGCCGGAACCGGGCGATTGGACGTCAGACGTAGCGGTCATACCGCCATCGTAACGACCGGGTGTGACGCGGGTCGCACCCGGCTTGACGCGTGTCAAAAATGGCCGGGCCGGACACGGCTCCGACAGATCAGGCCCCGGCTTCCCGGCCCGCCGGCACCGCGAGCAGCCGCGCCGCCAGGCACACCAGGCTGGACCCGAAGAGCAGCGCGCCGACGGTGTCGGTGAAGTAGTGGTACGTGAAGGCCTGGCCGAGCATGCCTAGTGGCACGAAGACGCCGGCCAGCACTCGGGCCCACAGCACCGCCCCGGCGGCGACGACGATGACGCCGAGCACCGTCACCATCAGCACGGTGTGCCCACTCGGATAGGCCAGCGCCCCACCCTTGTGCCGGCCGAACAGCTCCTTGAGCCCGCGCTCGATGACCACCGCCAACTGGGGCGTCAACGCGATGACCGCGGCCAGCCGCCAGCGCTTGTGCCACAACGCGATTCCCACCGCGATCACGAGCATCACCAGGAGCACACGCGGATCGGTGAAGAAGAGCAGCCAACCGGTATACGGCTCTCCGGCCCGGCCCGCGTCCTGGAAGACGTCGTCGACCGGTGTCGAGGCCCTACCGACACCCCAGCCCAACAGGGCCATCAGCACCAGTCCGACCGGCGGCCACCAGCGGACGAACTTCGCACCTGTCATCTGTGCGCGGCGATGCCCCGCACATACGCGGCCTGCCCAAGATGCTGCGCGCAATCGTCGACGATGCTGACGAGCCGCGCGCTCGCGGTGACCGGAGGGTTCCAGCGCCGGTCGATGACCTGCTCGAGCGCCTCGGGGGTCACGCTCGCGACATATTCAAGCGTCACCTTGTGCACCGCGCGGTAGTAGCCGACCAGCAGTTCGACCGGCGGCCGGACCTTGCCGACATCCTCGGCGGTGTGGCCATATCCGATGTCATAGCCGGGCGCGTCACTGTGCGGCAGATCGAGAGCGAACCGCTGCTCCCAACCTTCACTCGTCCACACCTGCTCGACGCCCGCGACATCGCACAGCTGCATGTCCTGGCACCGCGCGCTGTGCCACAGCAGCCACGCGATGCTGTTCGCCTCCGGAGTCGGCCGCCACCACGACACGTCGTCGGTCAGACCGTCGGTGACCTCGTCGACGTGCTCGATGAGTCGGGTGAACGAGTCGCGCAACAGTTCCCGCGCCGCAGCGGTGTCAGACATATCGCCGACGCTACCCGAGCTCGCAGCTATCCGGCCGCGCCGTGGAAGACCGCCTCGACGTTGTTGCCGTCGGGGTCACGGACGAACGCACCGAAGTAGCCGGGGTGGTATTCGGGCCACAGCCGGGGCGCGTGCAACGACTCGGCGCCGAGCTCGACGGCGGCGTCGTGGAACGCCGTCACCGCGTCGGTGTCCGCGGCCTGGAAGGCAAAGTGCACCTCACGGTTCGGCCCCGAGGCCTCCCCCGCGCTGGCGTCGGCGATCCAGAAATCCGGCTTGCCGTCACGGCCGTAACCGATGGCGACCCCGAAGTCCATCTGCCTACTGAAGCCGAGCACGCCGAGCACGGCGTCGTAGAACTGCTGGGACTTGGCCCAGTCACTGCAGTTGATACCGAAGTGGTCGATCATGCCCAGATCGTGCCACGGGGCACCGACAACATCGGAGCGACGAACCCGCATGGGTCCGCCGCTCCGATCGTCGGCCTCGGTCAGTTGTCAGCCAAGGTGCGGTAGAGCGCCTTCTTGGCCTCGGCCACCGCGCCGGACAGGGTGGCGACCGCCGCCTTCAGGTCGGCTTTCTGCGCGTCGTTGCCGGTGAACTTGATCGTGCGCGCCAGCCCGGCGAGCTCGAACAAGTCCTTGCGCAGCTTGATGACATCGCCGAACTTCCCCGCCTGCCCGAGGAACGCCTGCACCGTCTCGCTGCTGACGCCGCGCCAGGCGAGCAACTGCTCACCGAACTCGGTCAGCGTCGCGACACCGTCCTCGACCGTGGCCACGCCACGCGCCGCGAGCAGTGAGATGACGAACTCGACCTTGTCCACCGGCGGCGTGAACGCGCCGTCGGTGATCTCCGAAACCCGCTGCGAGAGCTGCTCCGCCGTGGCCGGACCTTCCTGTAGTAGCGCGGCCGCCGCAATCGCGGCACGCTTGATACGACCCCGGAAGAAGTGATGTCCGGCCCCCGGCCCGAAGCCGCCGCCGAAACCACCGCCGAAGCCCGGGCCGCAGGCGCCGGGACCACCCGCGCCGGGACCGAAGCCCCCGAATCCGGGACCGAAGCCCCCACCGAAACCGGGGCCGAAACCAGCTGAGAACATCGCTATTCCTTTCATTTGTTCGATGCATCTTGTACCTATCACGATACATCGGTTTGGCGATGCCTAGTCGTTCTAACTTCAACTCAAAGCCAACTCACAGATCTGATGACGGCCTGAGTCGTACGTTGTTCACATGAACGCAGCGGGCGCCGCCTACGACATCGTCATTCGCAACGGACTCATCGCAGACGGCTTGGGCGGCGCGCCCTTCCGCGGCGATGTCGCAGTTCAGGGCGGGTTGATCGCGGCGGTCGGCACCGTCGAAGGGACCGGCGCCCGCGAGATCGACGCCACCGGCAGGCTCGTCACCCCCGGCTTCGTGGACCTGCACACGCACTACGACGGACAGGCCATCTGGTCCGACCGGATGACCCCGTCTTCCGCTCACGGCGTAACCACCGCTGTGATGGGCAACTGCGGCGTCGGCTTCGCGCCCTGCCGCCCCGACGATCACGACGTGCTCGTCGACGTGATGGCCGGCGTCGAGGACATCCCCGGCGTGGTGATGGTCGACGGCCTGCCGTGGACGTGGGAGACCTTCCCCGAGTTCCTCGACGCCGTTGATGCCGGACGCCGCGACATCGACGTGGCGGCATTCCTCCCGCACTCGCCGCTGCGCGTCTATGTGATGGGTCAGCGCGGCGTCGACCGCGAGCCCGCCACCCCCGAGGACCTGGCCCTGATGCGCAAGCTCGCGGCCGAGGCCGTGGAGTGCGGCGCGCTGGGCTTCGCATCGTCGCGGCTGACGCTGCACAAGACCTCGGGCGGACAGCCCATCCCCAGCCACGACGCGGCGCAGGTCGAGATCGAGGCCATCGCGCGCGGCGTCGAGGACGGCGGCGGCGGCCTGATCCAGTTCGTACCCGACCTGCTGGCCGGCGACTACGAGGTCGCACTGAAGACCGTGTTCGACGTCGCCGCCGACGTCGGCCTGCCCGTCACGTTCACGCTCGCCGTCGGCAACGCCGGGCCGGCCACGTTCGAGGACGCGCTGCGCATGGTCGAGAAGGCCAACACCGACGGCGGCAGCATCAGCGCGCAGATTTTCCCGCGGCCCATCGGCCTCGTCATCGGCCTCGAACTTTCCGGCAACCCGTTCGTGCTGTATCCGTCGTACCGCGAGATCGCGGACCTGCCGCTGGCCGAGCGCGTCGCCGAGATGCGCAAACCCGAAGTACGCCAACGCATCCTGAACGACACGGCGGCCGCCGACGGCCACCCGCTGATGTTCGCGGCGCAGGCGTGGGACTACATGTTCCCCCTGGGCACTCCCCCGAATTACGAACCGGCACCGTCGGATTCGATCGCCGCCCGCGCCGCCGCCCGCGGCGTCAGCCCGCTCGAGGAGGCCTACGACCGCGTCCTCGACGACGACGGCCACGCCATGCTGCTGGTCACCCTCGCCAACTTCCGCGACGGTTCCCTCGACACCGTCGCCGAACTGATCCAGCGCGACGACGTCATCCTGGGCCTCGGCGACGGCGGCGCGCACTACGGAATGATCTGCGACGCATCATTTCCCACGTACCTGCTGACGCACTGGGTGCGCGACCGGCCCGCCGGCCGGCTGGACCTGGCACACGCCGTCAAGGAGCTGACGTCGGTACCCGCGCGCGTCGCGGGCCTGAACGACCGCGGCCGGATCGCGGTGGGCTACAAGGCCGATCTCAACGTCATCGACCAGGACGCGCTGACGCTGCACAAACCGACCATCGAGCACGACCTGCCCGCCGGCGGGCGCCGCCTGGACCAGACCGCCGACGGCTACGTCGCGACGATCGTGTCCGGCGAGATCATCGCGGAGAACGGTGTACCCACGGCGGCCCGGCCGGGGCGGCTCGTGCGCGGCCGCCAACCCGCGCCGGCGTGAGCGGCGGCGACCTATCCTGGCCTCATGAGCGTGAAGGTGGACCTGGAAAAACTGGGCGACACCCTGGCCGACTTCCCGGTCGGCTTCCTGATCACCGTCGGTGACGATTTCCGTCCGCACACGGTGGCCGTCGTCCCGGCATTCGACGGCGGCGCGGTGACGATCGAGCCCGTCGGGAACACCACCCGGCGCAACGCCGGCGCCCACCCGGCCGTGACGGTGCTGTGGCCGCCACGGGAACCCACCGGTTACTCACTGATCGTCGACGGGACTGCCGAAGCCACCGACACGGGCCTGCGCATCGCGCCGACACGAGCGGTGCTGCACCGCAGCCCCGAAGGCGTCCACGACTGCGTCTCGCTCAAGGAGTGATCGGCCCGCCGGCACGAAATCAGGCAGCTGCGCCGGACTGATCGGCTCCGGAGTTGGAGCCGGGCGCACCGGCGGGGGCACCGTCGCCAGGCTTGCTGGTCCCGCCCGGCTCCGATGCGGGCGTCGCCGGCTTGCCGGGTCGGCCCGTGGCCGTGCCGGTCTGGGCGGACTTGCCCGGCCGAACCTTGTTGCCCGACTTGACCTTTCCGGCCTTCTTGTCGGGCTTGCCGGTGGTGCTGCCCTGCGTGTCCGGCTTCGTCTCCGGCGTCTTCGAGGTGTCCTGAGCCTTCGAGGTGTCGGGCGCCTTGGGCGTCTCCGGGGTGGCCGGTGCTTCCGGCGTCTTCGGCGTATCGAGCGCCTCCGGCGCTTTCGCAGCATCCGGCGTCTTGGCGGTGTCCGGAGTCTTGGTCGCATCCCCAGTCTTGGTCGCATCCGGAGTCTTCGGAGTGTCCGAGACCGTGAGCGTCACCGTGTTCGCGCTCGGCGCGTTGACCGCGGGAATGTCGCCGGCGGCCACACCGGTGACCGCGGCGGTCGGCGCCGGCCCGGTCACGACAGCGGTTTTCGCGGCCGCGGTACTCGCCAGCGCCGGTGGTACCGGCATCGGAAGACTCGCCAGCAGATTGTCAAGCCCCTGCTGGACATTCGCGACCAAGGCCGTCGCGAACTGACCGACGGGACCCGGGAGGGTCGTCAACGGATAGCTGAGATCGGCAATCAGGTTGCCGGCCAGTCCGCCCTCGGTGTCCGACCCGAGGAGACCGTAGACCAGATTGCTGAGCAGGCCGGGGATTTCCTGCGGGGTCTTGATGGCCGCCTCGATGGTCGCTGCCACGTTGTACGGCAGGAAGCCCACATAGTCGACCACATCCCACGCCGCCCACACGGGAGCCAGTGGCACGTTGTTCAGCGACGTGATGATGCGACCGGGTGTGGTGGCCCAGAAGGCGTCGGTCGCGTCGACGCCGGTCGTCGGGTCGGGCAGCCCGCCGAGGGCGGCGCCGATGACGTTGGCGATGCCGTCGGCAATGCTGTTGATCAGGCCCAGCTGGGTGGCGCTCGGGCCCAGCGGATAGGGCAGCCCGAATGCGATGTTGCCGATCGCGTTGGCCTTGAAATCCCACGGGAACGTGTAGTGCGGGTAGGACTCGGCGGGGTTGGCGTATCGGTTGACCAGCCAGCTCAACACCGAAGGGGCGTAGTCCGGACGCTGCACCGAGATGGCGATGGCGGTCAGCGCATCGAACGGCAGCGAGACGAGCGCTTCGATCGGAATGGCGACGCTTCCCGCGAGGCCGTCGACGACCCAGCCCGCGCCCGCCAGCGCATCGGTGATCAGCGACGTGGGGACGACGTTGGCCTCGATGGTCGGTACGGCGCGCTCCGCCGCGCCGATCGAGACACCGGTCGCGACCACACCGGCCGCCAGGGCCGCAGCCGCCAACTTGGTCGGCATGAGTCGAACAGAAGCAGTCATGAGAGCGACCCCCTCGAAGCGCCTAATATTGACTTCACTGTCAATTGTTAGCAGATTCCCAGCAGCTACGTGGCCGTTCAGCAACCAACCGCAACGAAGAAGCCCCGGCGTGCAGAGCACGCCGGGGCTTTTCGTAGAAGAGCTGGACCTAGAAGTCCATACCGCCCATGCCACCGGTCGGGTCGCCGGCGGGAGCCGCGGCCTTCTCCGGCTTGTCGGCGACGACGGCCTCGGTGGTGAGGAACAGCGCCGCGATGGACGCCGCGTTCTGCAGCGCCGAGCGGGTGACCTTGACCGGGTCGGCAACGCCGGCGGCCAGCAGGTCCTCGTAGACGTTGGTCGCGGCGTTCAGGCCGTGACCCGAGGGCAGGTTCGACACCTTCTCGGCGACGACGCCCGGCTCCAGACCACCGTTGAAGGCGATCTGCTTCAGCGGAGCCGACAGGGCGACACGCACGATGTTGGCACCGGTGGCCTCGTCACCCTCGAGCTTCAGCTCGTCGAGAGCCGGAGCCGACTGCAGCAGGGCCACGCCACCACCGGCGACGATGCCCTCTTCGACGGCGGCCTTCGCGTTGCGAACGGCGTCCTCGATGCGGTGCTTGCGCTCCTTGAGCTCCACCTCGGTGGCAGCGCCGGCCTTGATGACGGCAACGCCACCGGCCAGCTTGGCCAGGCGCTCCTGCAGCTTCTCGCGGTCGTAGTCGGAGTCGCTGTTCTCGATCTCGCTGCGGATCTGGGCCACGCGGCCGGCGATGGCCTCGGAGTCACCGGCGCCCTCGACGATGGTGGTCTCGTCCTTGGTCACGACGACCTTGCGGGCGGTGCCCAGCAGGGTGATGTCGGCGGTGTCGAGCGAGAGGCCGACCTCTTCGCTGATGACCTGGCCACCGGTGAGGATCGCCATGTCCTGCAGCATCGCCTTGCGGCGGTCACCGAAGCCCGGGGCCTTGACGGCGATGGACTTGAACGTGCCGCGGATCTTGTTGACCACCAGGGTCGACAGGGCTTCGCCCTCGACGTCCTCGGCGATGATCAGCAGCGGCTTGCCCGACTGGATGACCTTCTCCAGCAGCGGCAGCAGGTCCTTGACGGTCGAGATCTTCGACGAGACGAGCAGGATGTACGGGTCCTCGAGGACCGCTTCCTGACGCTCGGCGTCGGTCACGAAATAACCCGAGATGTAGCCCTTGTCGAAGCGCATGCCCTCGGTGAGCTCCAGCTGCAGGCCGAAGGTGTTGGACTCCTCGACGGTGATGACACCCTCGTTGCCGACCTTGTCCATGGCCTCGGCGATCAGGTCACCGATGGACTGGTCACCGGCCGAGATACCGGCGGTGGCAGCGATCTGCTCCTTGGTGTCGATCTCCTTGGCGGACTTCAGAAGGCTGGCCGTGACTGCTTCCACGGCCTTCTCGATGCCGCGCTTCAGGCCGAGCGGGTTGGCGCCGGCCGCGACGTTGCGCAGGCCTTCGCGAACCAGGGCCTGAGCCAGCACGGTGGCGGTGGTGGTGCCGTCGCCGGCGACGTCGTCGGTCTTCTTGGCGACTTCCTTGACCAGCTCGGCGCCGATCTTCTCGTACGGGTCCTCCAGCTCGATCTCCTTGGCGATGGACACACCATCGTTGGTGATCGTGGGGGCGCCCCACTTCTTCTCCAGGACGACGTTGCGACCCTTGGGGCCCAGCGTCACCTTTACCGCGTCGGCGAGGGCGTTGAGCCCGCGCTCGAGGCCGCGACGGGCCTCTTCGTCATACGCAATTGTCTTGGCCATTGCGAAGTAATTCCTCCGGTTGGGAATTGCACGTCTTTGGTCAGGCGCAGCGCCCGCGACGGACGGCCTGGGCTGTGCTCGCAGATGCGGCCCAGGCCTCACTGTCCCGACCTAGCACTCACCTATCGAGAGTGCCAAGGTTGTTTTTAGCACTCTCCATAGGCGAGTGCAAGGTCGTTCGCCATTCGCGAAGCGCGCGACTCCCAGCCGAATCAGGAGGCGGAGCGATACCGCGCCACTTGCGCCGCGAATTCGTCGAGCAGGCGCAGCGATTCGTCCGTACCCAGCGAGGGCAGGCGCAGTCCCAGCTGCCCGAAGCCGAGTTCTTCGGCCGTGCTCCAGTAATCGGGCTTGATGGGCGCGCCGAACATCGCCAGCGGGACGTCATATCCGGCGTCGGCGCGGAACTGGGCCACCCGCTTCGCCAGGACGTCCCTCGGTTCCGCGACCGAAATCCAGCCCGCGCCGTGGCGGATCACCCGTTTGACGGTGGCCTCGGAATTGCCGCCGACATAGATCGGCGGGTGCGGCTTCCGGACCGGCTTGGGGCGGGAGTACGCCGGATCGAAGTTGACGTACGTGCCGTGATACTCGGCCGGCTCGGTGGTCCACAACGCCTTGACGGCTTCGATGCTCTCGTCCAGGCGGGCACCGCGGGTCTTCGGGTCCGTGCCGTGGTCGCGCATCTCCTCGAGGTTCCAGCCCGCACCGACGCCGAAGACGAAACGTCCGCCGGAGATGAGGTCGACGCTCGCGGCCTCCTTGGCGCAGTGGATCGGGTCGCGCTGGATCAGCAGGGCCACGCCGGTGACCAATTCGATGGTCGACGTCACCGCGGCCGCCGCCGCGAGGGTGACGAAAGGATCGAGGGTGGAGTAGTACTCCGGCGGCAGGTCACCGCCCATGGGGTACGGCGTCTCGCGGCTCGCCGGGATGTGACTGTGCTCGGCGACCATGAGCGAGGCGAATCCGCGGTCCTCGATCGCCCGCGCCAAGGTCACCGCATCAATGGTGTCGTCATCGACGAAGGTGGCGATTCCGAACTTCATGCGGCCGACGCTACTCCCGACGCGGCCGGAGCCCGTCCATCATCAATCCGATCACCCGGTCGGCGGCGTCGGCGTTGTAACGCTGCGCGGCGTTCGCCGCCACGAGCAGCGTCTTCACATCCGAGGGCGTGACGTCGGCACGAACGGCGCCGGCACCTTGCGCGGCGGCCAGCAGCTGGCCCAGCAGCGCCAGGAATTCCTCTTCGACATCGGGCACCAGGGCGTTGACGTCGATCCCGAGACCGGCGAGCGCGTCGACCAGCCCCTGGTCGGTTTCGCCCCACCGCACCATCGAGCGCAGGAAGTCGAACAGCGCCTCGCCCGGCGCGTCCGACGCCAAACACGCCCGGCCGGCGCCCATGACGACTTCCAGCCGATCCTCGATGACCGCGCGGTAGAGATCGTCCTTCGTCGGGAAGTGCCGGTAGACGGTGCCGGCGCCGACACCGGCCCGTCGGGCGATCTCGTCGATCGGCACCGAGAGCCCTTCGTCGGCGAAGGTTTCGTAGGCGACTTCCAGCACGCGAGCGCGGTTCCGGGCCGCGTCGGCCCGGAGCGGCCTCTTCGGTTTGCAGATCATCATGCTCCCGGGAACAAATAAAACGGGGCGACCGTTCCGGATAAGTGAAGCATCCGGGGCGCTCGCCCCGGTTCAAGCCCAGGCTACCGAGGAACCGTCATGACCAAGTGGACTACCGCCAACATTCCCGACCAGACCGGACGCACCGTCGTCATCACCGGCGCCAACACCGGCCTCGGCTACGAGACCGCCTCGGCGCTCGCCGCCAAGAACGCACACGTCGTGCTCGCCGTCCGCAATCTCGACAAGGGCAAGGACGCCGTCGACCGCATCCGGCAGGCCACGCCTGACGCCGACGTCGTCCTCCAGGAACTCGACCTCGGTTCACTGCAGTCGGTTCGGGAAGCCGCCGAACAACTGAAGTCCGAATACCCGGTGATCGACCTGCTGATCAACAACGCCGGCGTGATGTGGACGCCGAAGCAGACCACCGCCGACGGCTTCGAGATGCAGTTCGGCACCAACCACCTGGGCCACTTCGCGCTGACCGGACTCCTGCTCGACCAGCTCCTGACCGTGCCCGGCTCGCGCGTCGTGACGGTCAGCAGCCTGGGCCACCGGATTCGCGCCGCGATCCACTTCGACGATCTGCAGTGGGAGCAGCGCTACAACCGGGTGGAGGCCTATGGCCAGTCCAAGCTCGCCAATCTGCTGTTCACCTATGAACTGCAGCGCCGGCTGACGGGCGCCGAGACCGTCGCCCTCGCCGCCCACCCGGGCGGCTCCAACACCGAGCTGGCGCGGCACGTGCCGCTGCCGCCCGCCGTCCTCTCGCCCATCGCGGAGCGGTTGTTCCAGAGTGCCGCCATGGGCGCTCTGCCCACCCTGCGCGCCGCGACCGATCCGGCCGCGTTCGGTGGCCAGTACTACGGCCCGGACGGGCGGTTCCAGCAGACCGGCCACCCGAAGGTCGTCGGCTCGAGCGACCAGTCCCACGACACCGAGCTGCAGCAGCGGCTGTGGGCGGTATCCGAGGAACTGACCGGGGTGACGTTCCCGGTCTGAGCAAAAGAAGTCCTGTGGGTTGTGCGACAGGAGGTTTCGCACAACCCACAGGACCTGTTGGCGTCCCGGTTCCAGCGACCTCAGTAGCCGATGTTCAGCAGGCCGTTGCGCCCGTCGCCCACGGTGACGACACCGCCGCTTCCGTCACCGATGTTGACGATGCCAGTGCTCCCGTTGCCGATATTGGCGATGCCGGTGTTGCCGTTGCCCAGGTTCAGGATGCCCTTGTTTCCGACACCGAAATTGAGGACGCCGGTGTTGAAGGCGCCGCCGTTGAGCACGCCGTCGTTGCTGCCAGGTCCGAGGTTGATGCCAGAGTCGGCGGAAGCCGCACCTGCGCCGAGCAGCGCCATTGTGCCGGCACCGACCACTGCCGCTCCCCACAGGACGGTTGAACGGATCATCGACATGACTTCTCCTTCGCTAGCCTGAATGTGGATGAACCAAGAGTAGACAGTGGTCGAGCAAATGAGAAGCAGTTTCAGCAAATAACGCTACTTGCTTACGCGAATCCGCAGGCTGGCACTGGCAACAAGCTCACGCGAACGCCTCGCAATGGGCGCCCATCGCCAATATTCATTCAATCTGACTAATTTCCAACATTATTCACACCAGCATCGATCCGCGAGTATTTACGATCCGAACGAATTTCCAACAGCATGATCAGCAGACTCGCTCGCTACGGTCGCAAATACAACGACGATGGCAAATACCACATACGGCTTTCCATTTACGCCAATGAGTAAATGAGTAACGCCTTCGGGCCCTCGAGTTGATTTGCTACGGAGTGCGACATCCCCTCGCTCAGTCCCGTGGCCCCGGCGACCCTCAAACATCCCCGAAGCCCCCCTGCCACGGCTCCGAGTCGCGACCGACGTCGTCCCGCGAGGGGCCTCCGCACCCCAGAGCGCGCCGGGTCAGTTGCGCATCGCAGAACTGAACGTGTTCTAGATTTCCCCCACGCAGCAACCCTGTCGACCGCCCTACGACGGACCACAACTGTCGAGGCCCAGCGCCGGCGCATCGCCAAAATATGCACGACAGCCGACTTTCCCGCAGGTGAGAATGACTTTTTCAAGATCGTCCCGGTACCCGCGGTCCGCCGATATGAACGGACGCACACTTTCCTCAAGATGTTCACAGCCTGCGATTACGGGTGTTAGTCTCGCCACGTTTATTGACGGGGGTGGTGTTTCTCACACCCGACGCGCGAGGAGGATCGTGGGCAAGCACAGGGCAGTGGGGACGAACAGCTGGTGGAGTGCGGCAGGACCGCTCGCAGCCGCAGGGTTGACGAGCGCGGCCTTCGCCAGCGCCGGTGTCATGCTGCTGCTGGGGCCCGATTCCCCGACGATGCAGTCGGTGACGGCGGACATCCGGCTCGTCAACACCGAGAGCGCCGGCGGCGACAGCGGCGCCAAGTCGGGCACTTCCGGCGCAAGCAAGGCGACCGACGGCAAGACCAAGAACCCGAACAAGCCCAAGCCGTCGACGAAGCCTTCCACGAAGCCGTCCACGAACCCGAAGCCGTCCACCGAACCCGGTGGCACACCGTCGTCCGGCACCACGACTGACACCCCGCGCACCCCACGCCAGCAGGCGCAGGACCGGATGCGCCAGTACGCGGACGATGCCCGCAAAGCCCTGAACGACCTCGCCAAGGGCGTCAAGCCGCCGAAGCACGCCGCCCCCGGTACCGGCAGCGACTCGGGCGCCGGCACCGCCAAAAACGGCACCCAGCAGCCCCGGCACTCCCGGGGTCCGCGGACAACCGGCGCCCAGAAGCCCGACACCGCGGACAAGCCGAATGCCACCTCGGCGGTCGGCCCCAAGCAGCCCCATACCGGCGCAACCACCGGGCACAACGCCACCGAACCGGGCACCGCGGCGGGCGCCACGACCCCGGCGACGCCGACCGGCCCGTCCACGTCTGCGGCGGCGACCCCGGGGACCGGGGCGGTCATCACGGCCCCCACAACCAAGACGTTCAACCCCATCACCGGCCTGCTGTCGGCGGTCGGCCTTGGCACGATGCTCGCCCCCGACGCGCCGACCCATCCCGACCAGATGCCCGGCGTCTGGGCCGTGATGGCGTGGGTCCGCCGCCAGGTCGAGTACGGCACCCCCAAGCGGTTGCACCCGAGCGCCCCGCACTCGGTGGCTGCCACCGCCCCGCCCGCGGGGACCAACCCGCTGGGCGCGGTCAACCCACTCGCGGCAACCGACCCGAAGGCCGCGCCCGCTCCCCTGGGCGCGGTCAACCCGCTCGCCGCCATCAACCCGCTGGCCGCGGTCAACCCGCTGGCCGCGATCGGGCCGCTGGCCCTGCCGACGTTCGTCGACCCGACGGTGATCGTCGCCAACTGGATTTACCAGAACGTGCACTTCGGCGTGCAGGCCTGGATCAACAGCCCCATCGGCTTCGTCGTCGACACCGGAATCAACCTGTTGGCCGGCCAGTACCTGATCGGCAACGGCGCCAACGGAAACCTGATCAACCCCAACGGCGGCAACGGCGGCCTGTGGTTCGGCGACGGCGGTAAGGGCTACTCGAGCGGCCTGCCCGGAGTAACCGGCGGTAACGGCGGCAATGCCCGCGGCTTCGGTAACGGCGGCTCGGGCGGCGCCGGCTACTCGGGCTTCGGCATCTTCACGCCGACGGCCGGCGGCAACGGCGGCAACGCCGGAGGCATCGGGCACGGCGGCGTCGGCGGCAAGGGCGGCGACGGTGCCAATGGCGCCGACGGCCTTGCGGCGCTGGGCCAGAACGGCGGCAACGGCCAGACCGGCGCCAACGGCGGCGACGGTGGCAATGGCGGCCACATCTTCGGCATCGGCGGGCGCGGTGGCGCCGGCGGGAAGGCCGGCAACGGCGGTCACGGTGGCTCGGGTGTCCTCGGTGGCGGAGCTCTCGGCGGCGGCGGAAACGGTGGCGACGGCGGAAACGGCGGTGTCGGTGGCAAGGGCGGCAAGAAGGTCGGGTTCATCGGCTCGGTCGGCGCCGGCGGCACCGGTGGCGCGGCCGGATTCGCCGGCAATGGCGGCAACGGTTCCGACGGCAGCTCGTCGCTGATCCCCGACGGCGGCAAGGGCGGTGACGGCGGCAATGCCGGCACCGCGGGCATCGGCGGCTTGAACGGCAGCGGCACGAAGCGGGCCGCGACCGGCAACGCCAGTGCCACCGGCGGCAACGGCGGTAAGGGCGGCAACGGATTCGACACCATCACCGCGATCGGTGTCGCGGGCAACGGCGGCGCCGGCGGTAACGGCGGCTCCGGCGGGACCGCGGGCAATGGCGGTAGCGGCGGCGCGGGCGGCACCGGTGGCAACGGCGCCAATGGCCTTGCCGCACTTGGGGAGAACGGTCCCAACGGCGGCCACGGCGGCGCCGGCGGCAACGGTGGCGCGGGCGGTACCCAGTCCGGCAACGGCGGCAAGGGTGGCGCCGGTGGCGACGCCGGCAACGGCGGCAGCGGCGGTTCGGGTGTCCTCGGTGGCGGAGCCCTCGGCGGCGGCGGAAACGGCGGCATCGGCGGTAACGGCGGCGGTGGCGGCAAGGGCGGCGCCGCGGCCCACGGCACCGTGGGGGCCGGCGGCCAGGGTGGCGCAGCCGGTAATGGCGGCAACGGTGGCAATGGCTCTGACGGCAGCTCGTCACTGATCCCCGATGGCGGCAAGGGCGGTAACGGTGGCAATGCCGGCACCTCGGGCGTCGGCGGCTTCAACGGTGCGGGCGTCAGCCAGGCCGCGAATGGCGCGGGTGGCAACGGCGGCAACGGCGGTAAGGGCGGCAACGGGTTCAACACCATCACCGCGATCGGCGTCGCGGGTAACGGCGGTGCCGGCGGCAACGGCGGTTCCGGCGGATCCAACGGCAACGGTGGCAGCGGCGGCGCGGGCGGCATCGGCGGTAGCGGTGCCGATGGCCTTGCCGCACTTGGGGAAAACGGCCCCAACGGCGGCCACGGCGGCGCCGGCGGCATCGGTGGTGCCGGTGGCACCAATGCCGGCAACGGTGGTAGCGGCGGAACCGGCGGCGCCGGTGGCAGCGGCGGTTCCGGCGGCTCGGGCGTGCTCGGCGGCGGGGCCCTCGGCGGCGGCGGCAAGGGTGGCAACGGCGGTAACGGCGGCGCCGGAGGCAAGGGCGGCGCGGCCGCCCACGGCACCGTCGGGGCCGGCGGCCAGGGCGGTGCAGCCGGTAACGGCAGCAACGGCGGCAATGGCTCCGACGGCAGCTCGTCGCTCATTCCCGACGGCGGCAAGGGCGGGGACGGCGGTAACGCCGGTACCTCGGGCGTCGGCGGCTTCAACGGCGCGGGCGCCAACCAGGCCGCCAGCGGCGCGGGTGGCAACGGCGGCAACGGCGGTAAGGGCGGCAACGGGTTCAACACCATCACCGCGGTCGGCGTCGCGGGTAACGGCGGAGCCGGTGGCAACGGCGGCTCCGGCGGATCCAACGGCAACGGTGGCACCGGCGGCGTCGGCGGCAACGGTGGCAGCGGCGCCAATGGCCTTGCCGCACTTGGGGAGAACGGCCCCAACGGCGGCCACGGCGGTGCCGGCGGCAGCGGTGGCGCGGGCGGCACCAATGCCGGTAACGGCGGCACCGGCGGGGCCGGCGGCAATGCCGGTAACGGTGGCAGCGGTGGCTCGGGTGTTCTCGGCGGCAACACCGGCGGTTCCGGTGGTGCGGGCGGCAATGGCGGCGCCGGCGGCAAGGGCGGCGCGGCCGCCCACGGCACCGTCGGCAACGGCGGCAAGGGTGGCAACGCCGGAAATGGCGGGACCGGCGGCGCCGGCTCGGACGGCATTTCGTCGATCCAGCGCAACGGCGGCACGGGCGGTACCGGTGGTGCCGCCGGCAACGCCGGGGCCGGTGGATTCAACGGCGCCGGCCTCAGCCAGGCCGCCGGCGGCCTGGGCGGTAACGGAGGTGACGGCGGCAAGGGCGGCAACGGCTTCGACGCCCTCACCATCCTGGGCACCGCCGGTCGCGGTGGCGACGGCGGTGCCGGCGGTGCGGGTGGCCTGACCGGCAACGGCGGCGCGGGTGGCGCCGGCGGTACCGGTGGCAACGGCGCCGACGGGACCATCGGGGCATCGCTGGGAGCCACCGGCCTGTCCGGCACCAGCGGTGGTGCCGGCGGTAACGGTGGCGTCGGCGGCGCGGGCGGCACGGTCTCGGGCGTCGGCGGCGCGGGCGGTGTCGGCGGCACCGGTGGCACCGGCGGAAACGGCGGCGTCGGCGGCCTTCCGGCTTTCGGCTCCAACAACGCGGCCGGTATCAGCGGCGGCGGTGGCTTCGGAGGCACGGGTGGCGCCGGCGGCGCCGGTGGCAACGGTGGTGCCGGCGGATTCTCCGCGAACGGCATCGACGGAGCCGGCGGCAATGGTGGCGTCGGCGGCAATGGTGGTATCGGCGGCGACGGCCAGGACGGCGCGAACGGCATTCCGTTCATCAACGGCAACGCCGGTGCCACCGGCGGCGTCGGTGGCCACGGCGGCGCCGCAGGCGCCGGCGGTAATGGCGGCTCCTCTGGCGACAACGTCGGTGGTGTCGGCGGTAACGGTGGCGTCGGCGGTGCCGGTGGCACCGGTGGCGACGGCGGCAATGGCTACAACGACAACATCACCCAGTGGGGCAACGGTGGCAATGGCGGAGCCGGCGGCACCGGTGGTACCAGTGGCAATGGCGGTAACGGCGGCACCGGTTCGATAACCGGCGCCGGCGGCAACGGTCCCGCTGGTGGTGCGGGCGGCGCGGGCGGTTCGGGCGGCGCCAACGGCGGCCACGGCACGCACGACGGCACCGACGGCGCCACGGGCGCCGGCGGCGCCAGTGGTTCCGGCGGCACCGGCAACCCGGCCGGCGGCTCCGGAGTCCTGATCTAGCCACGAATGACGAATGCGGTGTGGCGCCGGTCGGCGCCAAACCGCATTCGTCTGTTCAGGACGGCCCGTGCCGTCACCTGCGCAGGTCCAACAACTCCTCCTGGAACCCGCCGAACCGTCGGCCCGGTTCGACGAGATGCACTTCGAGAATCCAATGACATTGCCGCCCTTGGGAATCCAGTCGCCGCATCGGCAGGTCCGAGCCGGGCGCCACATAGGAGTCGATCTCGTGGCCACGGATCTTCTCGTGTGGAAACTCCCCGACGAGGTGTCCGGCGATCGCGCCACCGAACTCCCAGCCGGCAGCGCGACTCAACCCGACGACGTGGTCGAACAACTGCGCGCCGGTGATGTCCGGGGTCGACTCGAAGTGCGCCCGCGCCGCTTCCCACACCTTCGGTAAGTCGTTGCGCAAGGCCAACTTTCGTGGATCGTCACCGAGCACAAAGGTACGGCCGAAGTCGGCTTCCCACTCTTCGAAGAGCGGGCCGAGGTCGACGAACACGATGTCGTCGTCGGTGATCACCCGGTCGGGCGGATTGTCCCGCGCGGTCGCGAGCGTGTTCTCGCCGCCATGGACGATCCGCTTGTGCCAGTGCCGGGTGACGCCGAGGATTTCGGCCGCCAGATCACGGATCTCGTCGGTCACCTGACGCTCGCCGACGCCCGGCCGGATCAGCCCGCGTTCTTCGATGGCGGCGAACAGTTCCGCCGCTTTGTCCTGAGCATCCAGAAGCCGCGCGGCGCGCATGCCCTCGTCAAACTTCTCCACCGCACCGATGCTAGGCGGGCCGCACGAACTCCCACCCGGCCGCCCGCATATCGGCGATGGCCCCGGCGTAGCCGGCCGCGGTACCCGACCCCGGGTGGTTCATGTGGGAGATGACGATGGAACCGGGCTGCGCTCCAACGACATTCGCGCGCACCCGGCCCGCGGGCAAGGTGGCGCCGCAATCACCGTTGACGCTGAACCCGAGCGGCTGCAGCCCCAGGTCGCGCACGATCTGCACGGCGACGTCGTCGTAGTGCGCGGTGCCGGGCCGGAACCAGGTGGGTGCCCGGCCGGTCAGTGCGGTGAGCTTCAGCTGGTTGCCCCACACCTCGTCGACGACCTCGGCGGCCGACCGCGTGCCGGCGATGCCGTAGGCGGCCCGGCCGGTCACCGACAGCGGCACATGACGGGTGCCGTGGTTGCCGATCTCGAACAGCGGGTTGGCGGCCAGCTGTGCGGCGCGGTCGGGGTGCTGGTCGATCCACCGGGAATTGAAGAAGAGCACCGCGGGCACGTTGTTGCGCTGCAACGTGTCGAGCAGCGCGTCGTCGACTCCGCCGCGGCAGGCGTCGAACGTCAGCGCGAGCTGGCGCCCGCGGGCCGGCATCGACGTGACGATCCCGGGCAGCGCCATCCCCCATTGCGTCGGCACCCGGCGCGTGTACTGGCCGGCGACGGCGCTCGGATCCTGCGCGGCCACGCTCGGCGCGGCCAGCGCCAGCGAACCGGCAGCTGCGGCCCCAGCAGCCAGGAAGGCGCGTCTGGTTATCACCGCACGGACGCTAGGCCGGGACTCTGAACAACGCGTGTCCGCAGCCTGTGAGTTCGCCCCGAACCGCGTGAACGGCGGGCCGTCCTATGGTGAGAGTCGAGGAGCCAGACGCTCGATGGCCACCAGGAGTCGATCATGTCGTTGGTAGTACCGCCTTATCCCCCGGCCCGGTACACATCCGCTCAACCAGAAGTCAGTGCCACGCTGCGGCGCGGTGACGAGCCGCCCGACTACGACTCACACGGCGTGATCCAGTACCACTACCTCGCGAACCAGAAGAAGACCGCGGGCGACTACGGCCTGTACCGCGTCGACATCGTGCCGCGCGGCGGTGGCCCGGGCCCACATTTCCACCGCGCCATGTCCGAGGCGTTCTTCGTGCTGTCCGGCACCATGACGCTGTACGACGGCACCGACTGGGTGCAGGCCGGCCCCAACGACTTCCTCTACGTCCCGCCGGGTGGCATCCACGGTTTCCGCAACGAGGCCGACGAGCCTGCGTCGGTTCTGATGCTGTTCGCCCCGGGTGCACCCCGCGAGGCCTACTTCGAGGGGTTCGGCCAACTCGCCGACATGACGGACGACGAACGTCGCGAGTGGTTCATCAAGCACGACAACTTCTTCGTGGAATAACGCCCGGCGGCCGGGCCTCGGACCGGCGTTCCTCTCGAGCCGTGCACATTGAGTCATTTGTCTCTACCGGCCAGTAACACAAACATCCCATGATGTGCGTTGCCGTCAATATTTGTTCGATCCGTGATCGAACCGACGGAAAAGTCAGGTAGACGCTGCCGCCACCATCCGGCCGCAGCGAATGAGAGGAAACCCATCTTGCACGCCGCCGTTCGATCGTCCGTCCTTTCCGGAGCCACCCTGCTGACGGCGGGAGCCATCGCAGTCACTCCCGTCCAACCACTGGCCCACATGCCGTCGCTCCCGTCGATCAGTCACGCGGTGTCGACTGCCGCCGTCAACCTGACCAGCAGTCCGTTCGACCTGTACGGCCAGGTTTTGAAGACCGCCGCCGGCAACCTGCAGGCCGACGTGAAGTCCTACCTGGACATGGGGCTGTTCCCGATCCTGCGTCAGATTCTGACCAACCAGGTCGGCACCATGACCGGTCTGGTCAACGCCCTCGGCGAGAGCGGCAAGGCCGTGGCCACGGCGCTGACCAAAGAGGTGCCCGGCTACCTCGGGGCCGCGTTCAGCGACCTCGGCAAGGCCAACGTCGAGGGCGCGCTCAACAACCTCCAGCTGGCGATCGTGCTGCCCATCTTCGCCGCGATCAACCCGATCGGGCCCCTGCCCAAGGCCCTCGGCAACCTGATTTCGCAGCCGCTGCAGAGCGTCATCAACATCGCCAACGATCTGCCGAACATCATGCTCGAGCTCGGCGTCGGCCTCATCGGACCGGTCGCCAGCACCCTGGGCGCCATGGGGACCGCCACGCAGAACGTCATCAACGCGATGAAGGCCGGCGACCTCGGCAAGCTGGCGACCGCCGTCATCCAGGCGCCCGCCACCGTCATCGACGGCCTGCTCAACGGTGGCTACGGCCCCAACCTCGGTGCGCTGCTGGGACTCAACATCCCCGGCTTCAACATCTACGGCGGCGGCCTGTTCGGCGGCGGGGCAACCGTCCCCGGCGGCACCACGATCGCCGGTACGGTGCAGGCCATCGTCGCCGTCGTGAAGTCGATCCTCAACGACATCACCCCCGCCAAGCCGGCTGCGGCTGCCGCAACGACCACCACCAAGGCCGTCTCCGATATCGCCGCCGTGCCCTCCACCACCGCCACGACGGTGACGCTGAGCACCGCCGCGGCGACGAAGGCCGGCGCGACCGACACCGCGAGCACCGACAAGGTCAAGGCGACCGGCTCGACGAGCGAGTCGACCGGTTCGGCAACCGAGGGCACGACCAAGGCCGGTGAGACCAAGGCCGGCGAGACCACCGGTTCGACGAGCGACGGCGCGTCCACCGGCACCGACGGCAAGGCCACGGACTCGACGTCGGCCGGTGGCACCAAGACCGGTGACAGCAAGACCGGCGACACCAAGACCGGCGACACCAAGACGGGTTCCAGCTCCAGCTCCAGCAGCTCGGGCTCGTCGTCGTCCTCCTCGTCGTCGTCCTCGGGCAGCGATGGCACCAAGACGACCACCCCCGGCCGCAAGGGCCATCAGGGCAAGGCGGGCTCCAACTCCGGCTCGAGTGCCGGTGCCGGCGCGGGTTCGTCGTCGACCTCCTCGGGTTCGGCGTCCGGATCGGACTCGGGTGCCAAGGCCGGCAGCACCAAGGGCGGCAGCACCAAGGCCGGCAGCACCAAGGGCTCGCACACCGGCTCGAAGAGCAAGTCGAAGTCGCACAGCGCGGCCTGACGCGTGAGACCGGTCGGCGGCGGCGGATTTTCCGTCGCCGCCGACTTTCCGTTTGCGGACCTCAGGGACGGTCGCTCGTCCAGCCGGCTGGGCGCGCCACATCATGAATCTGATGGCGGCTGGTGACACCGAGCTTGGGGAACGACCGATACAGGTGGTTGGACACCGTTCGCACCGACAGGTTCAAGATGCTCGCGATCTGCGGGTTGGTGTACCCCTCGCTGACGAGGTAGACGACGTTGTGTTCCTGCGAGCTCAATGTGCCGGTCTGCACCGACGACGAATGCGGTCGCACCCCGGCCGCCCGCAACTCACGGGTGCACAGGTCGACCCACGGCGCCGCGCCGAGGTCCTGCATGACGGTCAGGGCCGCGGCCAATTGATGCTGGCAGTCCCGGCGCCGTCGGTGCCGGCGCAGCCATCCAGCGTAACTGATGCGCAGCCGCGCCCGCTCGAACGGCCACCGGTTGCCTGCCGGATCGGCGAGCGCCTCGACATAGCGCGCCCCGGCGGTCTCTGGATTGAGGACGGCGTCCGCATGCGCGACCAGCTGGGTCAACCGCGGTGACACGGATCTGGGTAGATGACTCACAATCCGGGTCAGTTGTTCGCGGGCCCGGTCGATGCGGCCCGTCAGCACCGCGGCCTCGGCGTAATCCGCCAACGCCAGATACGACGCATATGCGTGCAGCGGCAATCCGGACTCGTCGAACAGCTCCGCCAGTTCGGCGTGGGCGGTCGTGTCCTGGTTCTCGGCCAGGGCGATCGAACCCGCGATGTGGTGCATCCACGCCGCCAGCGCGGGCCGGTCCCGGAAATCTGCCAACGCCGCGGCCGACTTGAGGCGCGCACGGCCGGTGGCGATCTGCCCGCGCCGGGCCGCCACGGTGGCGATCACCAGATCCGCGATCCGCGCGACGACCGGAACGCCGGCGACGGCCGCCGAGGAACTCATGGTGGTTGCCGCGTCGACGGCCTCGTCCCAGCGGCCCGATTCGACGAAGGCCCAGGACAGGGCGGTCGAGGCCAAGCCACCGAAGCGCGGCGCCAGCGCTCCGGTGTGCGCGCCGCGCAGGCAGCGCACCGCCAGGTCAGGTTCGCCGGCGAGCCAGGCCGCCGCCCCGACCGCGGTGAGCCCGACGGCGTCGCCGACCCGGCCGGACAGCGCGACGATCTCCGGCGACATCAGATGGGCCCGGTGCGGATCGGTGGCGGTACGGATCCAGAGCCGGTCGGCGAGGGCGGGCACGTTCCGGGGTGCCGCGGTGTCCTCCAACTGCCGCAGCAGGCGGGTGACACCACATCGCCCCGCGGCGTCGTCGGCGATGAAGGTGACCGTCGCGGCCACCCGCAGCGACTCCCAGGCGACCGCCGGAGCGACGTCGATCGCCAGGCCGGCCGACTCCAGCAGCAGGTCCAGCACCCGCTGGTTGTCGGCATCCCAGCAGCGCGCCGATCCCAACTCGGTGTGGGCGCGCACCCGGGAGATGACGTCATCGACGCCGTCGAGCGCACACCGGCTCAGCGCCGCGGCCCAGTGCGGGTCGCCGGCGTTGCGGGCCAGGGGCGCGGCGCGCACCAGATGCCGGGCATGTTCGCCGATATCGGTGGTCAGCATCGCCGCGCGCTGCATGGTCACGGCGGCGGCCAGGTAGCCATCCCGGCGCAGCACCTCGTCGCAGGTGTCGGCCAGCTGCGCGGCCAGCGCATCGTCGGGCTTGAGCGCCGCTTGCGCGCGATGCCAGACCTGCCGGTGCGGTAGCGCGGCCAGGGCATCGGCGAGCCTGAGATGTGCCGCCGAGCGGGCTGCCGCCGGGGCCCGGTGATACGCCGCGGACCGCAGCAGCGGATCGAGGAACCGCACGCCGCCGGGCTCGACCCGGACGATCCCGGCGATCTCGGCCGGGGCGAGGACCTCGGGGTCCGCCAGTGCCGCGGGCATCAGATGCCGCAGATCGTGGTCGGAGGCCGCCGCGAGCACGAGCAGCGCGGCCCGCGTCGTTCCGGGCAGCAGTGCAAGGCGGCGGCTGTAGAAACCGAGGCTCGCGGCGGGCAGCGCCAGGGGCTCGGCGGCGGGGCCCACCGTGAGGTCAGCGGCCGCGGCGGTCTCGGCGAAGGCGATGACGGCCGCGGGGTTGCCCGCGGCGGCCGTCAGCACCTGCTCGCGGCGCAAGCCCCGCGGTACCGATGGCTGCCGGTCGAGCAGCACGGCAGCGTCACCGCGCTCGAGCGGCGAAAGTTCGATCTCGACGGCGCGGCCGTCCCCGCTGAGGATCTTTCCGGCCGTGGCCGGGATCGCCAGCACGACGGTCAACGACCGCCCTGCGCTGCGACGGGCCGCGAATATCATCGCCGTGCGCGACGGGGCGTCGAGCCACTGCCCGTCGTCGATGCAGACCAGGACCGACTGCCGTTTCTCCACCGCGTCCAGGAGGCCGAGCAGCGCCATGGCGACCCGGACGGTCTCGAGTTGCTCCCCGCTGGGCGACCGCAGCGCCTCGTCGATGACGCGCTGGTACTGCCGCGCCTCGTCGCCCCAGCAGCCCAGGGCGTGCACGAGCTGGTGGACGCCGGCGAACGGGGTATCGGCTTCACCCGGCGTTCCGGCGATCGACAGCACCCGGAACCCGAGCTCACATGCGTGCCGGCAGGCGACGTCGAGCAGTGCGGTCTTGCCGGACCCGGCGGCACCGGACACCACCACGGTGCGCCCGCGCGGGGTGTCGCTGATCGCGGCCATCAACCGCGAAAGTTGTTCGCCGCGACCGACGAGTTCCGGGGGCGGCGCGGCCAACCGTTCCGGACAGGGCTCAGCGACCACACCACCTCCTGTGATCCACGTCCCACCCGATGCCGAACGTTAGGCAGGCCTCACCTCACTGTCAACTAATTAGTTAGTTAGCAAACGCCGACCCGGCAGCTAAAATCTCCGGAATGGGCCACCCGCGAGATTCCGACGCCACGCGCGCGCGGCTGCTCTGCGCGGCGACCACCGAATTCGCCCAGTACGGCATCGCCGGAGCGCGGGTTGATCGCATCGCCGCCAACGCCGGCGCCAACAAGGCGCAGATCTATCACTACTTCGGCAGCAAAGATCAGCTGTTCGACGCCGTCTGGGCCGCGATGACGCAGAAGTTCTTCGCCGACAGCCCGGTGGTCGCCGACGACCTGCCCGCGTACGCCGCCCATCTGATCGATGTCTATGCCGGCCAGCCCGAAGTCGGCCGGCTGATCTCCTGGCACCGGCTGGAGCGAGCCGACGACACCGCCGCGGGGTTTCCCGGCGAGACGATGCACGAACAGATCGCGTCCATCGCCGCCGCCCAGGCCGACGGCAAGCTCACGGGTGAGCTGCCCGCGCCGGTGCTGTTCACCCTGGTGCTCACCATCGCGTCGATGTGGCACAACCTCAGCCCCACGCTGCTCGCCGTGATCGGCATCGACGACCATGCCCAGCGCAAGGCCATCGTCTGCGACGCGGTGACGCGCCTGATCAGCACCTCGGCCGGCGACACCGACGAGCCGAGCGCCAGGACACGCCGGGCAAATGTGCATCCGCCAAACCCGTTGCCCTAGACTGCCCTTCGACCAAGGAGGAGTCTTCGGGTGCGGGCTTATGCAGCGCCCAGCACCCAGGCTTTGCGGGGCTGGCAGCGTCGGGCTTTGGTGCGGTATCTGACCGCCAAGCCACGTGATTTTCTTGCGGTCGCGACCCCGGGCGCAGGCAAAACGACCTTCGCGCTGCGGATCGCCGGCGAGCTGCTGACGGAGCGCACCGTCGACCAGGTTGTGGTCGTCGTCCCGACCGAGCACCTCAAGACCCAGTGGGCGGAAGCCGCGGCGCGCGTCGGCATGGCGCTCGATCCCAAGTTCAGCAACTCGACGGGCCAGACGTCGTCGGACTACCACGGCATCGTCGTCACCTATGCCCAGGTGGCCAGCCACCCGACGAAGCACCGGGTGCGCACCGAGAACCACAAGACCCTGGTGATCTTCGATGAGGTCCACCACGGCGGCGACTCGAAGAGCTGGGGCGAGGCCATCCGCGAGGCCTACGACGACGCGACGCGGCGCCTCTGCCTGACCGGGACCCCGTTCCGGTCCGACGACAGCCCCATCCCCTTCGTGCAGTACGAGCCCGACGGCAGCGGCCATCAGCAGTCGGTGGCCGACCACACCTACGGCTACTCCGATGCGCTCGCCGACGGCGTGGTCCGCCCGGTGGTGTTCATGGCGTACTCGGGCGAGGCCCGCTGGCGCGACAGCGCCGGCGAGGAGCACGCGGCCCGCCTCGGCGAACCGCTCACCGCCGAGCAGACGGCCCGGGCCTGGCGCACCGCGCTGAACCCCGAGGGTGAATGGATGCCCGCGGTGATCGCGGCGGCCAACAAGCGGCTGGGCCAGTTGCGGCAGAGCATCCCGGACGCCGGCGGCATGATCATCGCCACCGACCAGACCACGGCGCGTGCCTACGCCAAGCTGTTGCACACCATCACGGGCGAGGAGGCGACGGTCATCCTGTCGGATGACCCGACGGCATCGGCCCGCATCTCGCAGTTCTCCGAGGGCACCAGCCGCTGGCTCGTCGCGGTCCGCATGGTGTCCGAGGGCGTCGACGTGCCGCGCCTCGCGGTCGGGGTGTACGCCACGAGTGCGTCGACCCCGCTGTTCTTCGCGCAGGCCATCGGCCGGTTCGTGCGCCTGCGCCGCAAGGGCGAGACGGCCAGCATCTTCCTGCCGTCGGTGCCGAACCTGCTGGAGCTGGCCAGCGAGCTGGAGCGCGAGCGCAACCACGTGCTCGGCAAGCCGCACCGCGTGTCCGACGGACTCGACGACGAACTGCTCGAGCAGGCGCAGAAGAAGGAAGACGAGAAGTCGGAGCTGGAGAACGGCTTCGAGATGCTCGGGTCGGACGCCGAGCTGGATCAGGTGATCTTCGACGGCTCGTCGTTCGGTACCGCGACGGAGACCGGCAGCGACGAGGAAGCCGACTACCTGGGCATCCCGGGCCTGCTCGACCCCAGCCAGATGCGTGACCTGCTCAGCAAGCGCCAGGACGAGCAGCTGCAGAAGCGCAGCGCCAAGGCCGCCGCCACGGGCGCGCCGCCCCCACCCATGACGACGCACGGCCAGCTGCGCGAGCTGCGCAAGGAGCTCAACCTGCTGGTGTCGGCGTTCCACCACCGCACCGGCAAGCCGCACGGCTGGATCCACAACGAGTTGCGGCGCCGGCACCCCGGTCCGCCGGTGGCCGCCGCGACCCGCGAGCAGCTGCAGGACCGCATCGCCGCGATCCGGAACATGCAGCGCGAGCTGACGGCCTAGAGCCGTTAGAGCCCCAGCAGCTCCGGCAGATCGGCGACGGAGTCGACCACATAGTTCGGCTGCATCGCGAATTCGTCTGCGGCCCAACGGTCCAGCGTGTCCTGGCGGAACTTGCCGGTGCGCACCAGCACGCCGGTCATCCCGACGACCTGGGCCGCGAGGACGTCGTTGTTGAGGTCGTCGCCGACCATGTACATCTCTTCGGGTTCGACGCCGAGCCGGGCGGCCGCGGCCAGGAACCCGGCGGGTGCGGGCTTGCCGACGGCGGTGCCCTGATAGCCGGTGGTCTGTTCCAGCCCGGCCAGGTAGAGCCCGGTGTCCACCCGCAGGCCGTCGGCGGTGTTCCATGCGTTGCTGCGGTGCATGGCGACGACGGGCACGCCGCGGGCCATCCAGTCGTAGACCCAGCTGAGGGTCAGATGCGTGTATTCGGGTCCCGCGCCACCGAGCAGCACGACGTCGGGCGTGTCGGGCTGCTGTGGGCCGGCGAAGTCGGACGCGTACACCAGATCGACACCGGGCATGTCGGCACCGATCTGGCCGCTGTTCACCAGGAAACATCGGGCGCCGGGGTAGCGGTCGCGCACGTAGTCGGCGGTCAGCACCGCGGCGGTGACGACCTCGTCGGCGGCGACGTCAATGCCTGCCGCACACAGCAATTCGGCGATCTGCTGGCGGGTGCGGGTGGTGGTGTTGGTGAGGAACGAGCGGGCGATCTGGTGCTCCTCCAGCGCCCGCAGGGTCTCGGCCGCACCGTCGATCGGACGCCACGAGGTCACCAGGACACCATCGATGTCGAAGAGCACCCCGCCGATTGCCATGGTGCCGACAGTAAACGCCCGCCGCTCCCGCGCAACTCAGGCGGTCCGCTCGGTAGTGTCTTCGGCCATGACCACCAAATGGACCGCCAATGATGTGCCGGACCAGACAGGGCGCGTGGCGATCGTCACCGGCTCCAACACCGGGCTGGGTTACGAGACGGCGCGGGTGTTGGCGGGCAAGGGCGCTCGCGTGGTGCTGGCGGTGCGCGACACCGCCAAGGGGGACGACGCCGCCGCACGGCTGCGGGCGAGCACCCCGAACGCCGACGTCGTCGTGCAGAAGCTGGACCTGGGATCGCTGACCTCGGTCCGCGCGGCGGCCGACGACCTGCGCGCGGCCTATCCGCGGATCGACCTGCTGATCAACAACGCCGGCGTGATGTACCCGCCCAAGCAGACGACCGCCGACGGCTTCGAATTGCAGTTCGGCACCAACCATCTCGGCGCCTTCGCGCTCACCGGCCTGCTCATCGAGAACCTGCTGTCCGTCCCCGGCTCGCGGGTGGTGACGCTCGGCAGCATCGCGCACCGCATCCTGGGCAAGATCGACTTCACCGACCTGCAGTGGGAGAAGCGCCGCTACAACCGGGTCGCCGCCTACGGCCAGTCGAAGCTGGCCAACCTGATGTTCGCCTATGAGCTGCAACGCCGGCTCGTGGCCACCAATGCCGAGACCATCTCGGTCGCGGCGCATCCGGGCATCTCCAACACCGAGCTGATGCGCCACATCCCCGGTTCGAGCCTGCCCGGGTTCAACGCCCTGAGCGGGCTGGTCGCCAACAGCCCCGAGGTCGGCGCGCTGGCCACGTTGCGCGCCGCCGTCGATCCGGATGCGCGCGGCGGCGAGTACTACGGCCCGTCCGGTATCCGGCAGCTGGTCGGCCACCCGGTGCTGGTGCAGTCGAGCGCCCAGTCGCACGACGCCGGCATTCAGCGGCGGCTGTGGGCGGTGTCCGAAGAGCTCACCGGCGTCACCTTCGCGATCTAGCGTCATGCGGACCGTCGAGGAACATCAGCAGGTCGTCGCCGGCTTGATCAGCGCCCGGCCGGCCGTCGCCGTACCGCTGGCCGAGGCCCTCGGGCTCGCCCTGGCCGAGGATGTGGTGGCGCCGCTGTCACTGCCCGGTTTCGACAACTCGGCAATGGACGGCTATGCCGTCCTGGCCACCGACGTGGCCACCGCCACTGCCGAAAATCCCGTGAAACTGCCTGTCGCCGAAGACATTCCGGCCGGCCGCACCGACCTGCTGACCTTGGCGCCCGGCACCGCGCACCGGATCATGACGGGCGCCATGCTGCCGGCCGGGGCCACCGCGGTGGTCCAGGTGGAGGCCACGGACGGGGCGACCGATGTCGTGTCCATCTACTCGGCGGTCCCCGAAGGTCGCAGCATCCGGCGCGCGGGCGAGGACGTCACCGCCGGGATGACGGTGCTGTCCGCCGGTGAGGTGCTGTCCCCCGCGGCGCTGGGCCTGGCCGCCGCCCTCGGCTTGGCCGAGCTGAAAGTGATTCCGCGGCAACGGGTCCTGGTGTTGTCCACCGGGACCGAGCTCGTCACGCCGGGCACCCCGCTGCAGCCGGGCCAGATCTACGAGTCGAACGCCGTCATGCTGGCCGCCGCGCTGCGGGAGGCCGGCGCCGACGTCACGACCGCACCGGCGACGTCCGATGACGTCGCGCTGTTCCGGGAGACCCTGGCCGGTCATGCTGCCGGCGTCGACCTGATCGTCACCACGGGCGGCGTCAGCGCCGGCGCCTACGAGGTGGTGAAGGACGCGCTTTCGGGCGATGTCGAGTTCGTGAAGGTCGCCATGCAGCCCGGCATGCCGCAGGGCGCCGGACGCTTGAAGGACACACCCAACGGCACCTCGATTATCACGCTGCCGGGCAACCCGGTGTCGGCGCTGGTTTCGTTCGAGGTGTTCATCCGGCCCCCGCTGCGCGCCGCGATGGGGCTGCCGTCGCAACGGCCGCGCCGCTCGGCGACCCTCACCGAGAAGCTGACCTCCCCCGCCGGGAAACGCCAGTTCCGCCGCGGCGTGCTCGGCACCGATGAACAGGTCAGCAGCTACGGCCCGCCGGCGTCGCACCACCTGCGGTGGCTGGCGACGGCAAACTGCCTGCTGGACATCGGCGAGGACGTGGTCGAATTACCGGCTGGATCGCCCGTGCCCGTCTGGGATCTCAGTTAGAGCCCCGCAAACCGTAGAATCGAGTCCCCATGGCCAGACCTGCGCGCCCCCCAGCTGACACCCCAGAGTCCGAACTGTCCCGTTTCGTCGACCTGGTCCGTTCCACCGTTCCCCCGATGCACCCGGCCGGGCTGCCGTTCGTCGGTGGCGCCCTCGGCGTCGCCGCGATCGGCCACCGCAAGCGCTGGGTCCGGGCGGCCGGTCTGGCCGCGGCCGCCGCGTGCGCCGGGTTCTTCCGGCATCCGCCGCGGACGCCACCGAGCCGGCCCGGCGTCGTCGTCGCCCCGGCCGACGGCCTGGTGACGCTCATCGACGAGGCCGTCCCGCCCGCCGAGCTGAACCTCTCGGACGAGCCGCTGCCGCGGGTCAGCATCTTCCTGTCGCTGTTCGACGCGCATGTGCAGCGCGCGCCGGTGGCCGGTGAGGTCATCACCGTCAAGCACAAGCCGGGCCAGTTCCTGTCCGCCGACAAGGCCGAGGCCAGCGAGGACAACGAGCGCAACAGCATCTGGCTGCGCACCGCCGACGGCCATGACGTCGTCGCGGTGCAGCTGGCCGGTCTGCTGGCCCGCCGCATCGTGTGCGACACCCACCCGGGTGCGCACCTGGCGCTCGGCGAGACGTACGGCCTGATCCGGTTCGGCTCCCGCCTGGACACCTACCTGCCCAAGGGCTCGGTGATCGAGGTCGAGATCGGGCAGCGCGCCATCGGCGGCGAGACCGTGCTGGCAGAGCTCCCGACCACCGGATCGCCGGCATGAAACCCCGGATCAAGACTCCGCAGGTGAGCCTGCGGAAGCTGGTCCCCAGCGCCCTGACGGTCGCGGCGATCTGCCTGGGTCTGTCGGCGGTGAAGTACGCCCTCGACCACCGGCCCACCGAGGCCATGGCACTGCTGGCCGGTGCCGCGATCCTCGACGCGCTCGACGGCCGCGCCGCCCGCATGCTGAACGCGACGTCCAAGATGGGCGCCGAGATCGACTCGCTGGCCGACGCCGTGAACTTCGGCGTGGCGCCGGCGTTCATCGTGTACGCGACGCTGCTGGAGCACAACACCTCGCCGCTGGCGTGGATCGTGGTGCTGCTGTACGCGGTGTGCATCGTGCTGCGCCTGGCCCGCTTCAACGCGATGCTCGACGTGGAGGGCCCGGCGTTCGAGAAGGAGTTCTTCACCGGCATGCCGGCCCCGGCCGGCGCGATCGGCGCCATCGGCCCGCTGGCGGCCAAGATGCAGTTCCCGGGCCCGTGGTGGGATTCGCACTGGGGTCAGGTGTTCATCTGCGTGTGGCTGATCGGTGTCTCGCTGCTGGTGGTCAGCACCGTGCCGATGCGCAAGGTGCACACGTTCGCCATTCCGCCGAACATGGCGTTGCCGCTGCTGGCGCTGCTGGCCATCCTGGTGGCCGCCTCGGTGATGTACGGCTACATCGTGATCCTGGTGATCATCGTCGCCTACGTGTTGCACATCCCGTTCGCCATCCGCACCAAGGCCTGGCTGCGTGCGCACCCCGAAGTCTGGGACGACAAACCGCGGGAACAGCGGCAGGCCCGCCGCGCCATCCGCCGTGCGCAGCCGCGGCGCACCGACCGCGGCCAGCGCCGGTCCACGGCCCGACTGCGGTTGCGTAGGCCGGGTCCGCGTCGATGACGCAGGGCGTGCGGGACGCGGCGTCACCTGAACCCCCACCGGGCCAATTGCGGCTCACCGCACGGCTCAACACCTCGGCACTCGACGCCCGTCGCGGCGTGGTGATGCTGCACCCGGAAGCGATTGCTGCCCTGGGTATCCGCGAGTGGGACGCGGTGTCGCTGACCGGCACGCGCACCACCTGCGCGGTGGTCGGTGTCGCCGCCGCCGGCACTCCCCCGGGCACCGCACTGCTCGACGACGTGACGCTGTCCAATGCCGGCATCCGGGCCGACGCGCCGGTGCTGGTGTCACCCGCGACGGTGTACGGCGCCCGCTCGGTGACCGTCAGCGGTTCGCGGCTGGCCAGCAGTTCGATATCGCCGGCGACGTTGCGAATGGCGTTGCTGGGCAAGGTGATGACGGTCGGCGACACGGTGTCGCTGCTGCCGCGGGACCTGGGCCCGGGCACCTCGACGTCGGCGGCCACCGCGGCGCTGGCCACCCAGGTCGGCATCACCTGGACCTCGGAGCTGCTCACCGTGACGGGCGTCGACCCCGCCGGCCCGGTCAGTGTGCAGCCGAATTCGGTGGTCACCTGGAGCGACACGACCGTCGTCACGGCCACCGCGGCCGCGCAGCCGGTGATCTCGCCGGCCGAAACCGGTGCCGCCCAAGCTCTTTCGATCGATGATCTCAAGGGCATGACCGCCCAGGTGACCCGGCTGACCGAGTGGCTCAAGCTGGCTCTGGACGAGCCCCAGTTGCTCGAAACCCTCGGCGCCACCGCCAATCTGGGAGTCCTGGTGTCTGGGCCCGCGGGCGTCGGGAAGGCCGCCATGGTGCGGACGGTGTGCGCGTCGCGTCGCCTGGTCGAGCTCGACGGGCCGGAGGTCGGGGCGCTGCGCGCGGAGGACCGGCTGGCCGGTGTCGCCGCTGCCGTGAGTTCGGTGCGCGACGGCGGTGGCGTCCTGCTGATCACCGACGTCGACGCGCTGTTGCCCGCCGTCGCCGAACCCGTGGCCACGTTGATCCTGACCGAGCTCCGCAAGGCCGTCGCCAGCCGCGGTGTGGCATTCATCGCGACGTCCGCCGTGCCCGACGGTGTGGACGCCCGCCTTCGCGCTCCCGATCTCTGCGACCGTGAGCTGGGACTGACCCTGCCCGACGCCGCCACTCGCAAGGCGTTGCTGGAGGTGCTGCTGCGGTCGGTGCCCGCCAAGGATTTGAACCTGGACGAGATCGCCGAACGCACACCGGGATTCGTCGTCGCCGATCTGGCGGCCCTGGTGCGTGAGGCCGCGCTGCGGGCGGCCGCCCGAGCCAGCGCCGACGGCGCCGAACCCGCCCTGACGCAGGATGACCTGACCGGCGCGCTCTCGGTGATCCGGCCGCTGTCGCGGTCGGCGACCGAGGAGGTCGCGGTCGGGTCGGTGACCCTCGACGACGTCGGCGACATGGTCGCGACCAAACAGGCGCTGACCGAAGCGGTGCTGTGGCCGCTGCAGCACCCGGACACCTTCGAGCGGCTGGGCGTGGAACCACCCCGCGGGGTGCTGCTGTACGGGCCGCCCGGCTGCGGCAAGACATTCCTGGTGCGGGCGCTGGCCAGCTCCGGCCGGTTGTCGGTGCATGCCGTCAAGGGCGCCGAGTTGATGGACAAATGGGTCGGCTCGTCGGAGCGCGCGGTGCGCGAATTGTTCCAGCGCGCACGCGATTCCGCGCCGTCGCTGGTGTTCCTCGACGAGATGGATGCGCTGGCGCCGCGCCGTGGGCAGAGCTTCGATTCCGGCGTCACCGACCGCGTGGTGGCCGCGTTGCTCACCGAGCTGGACGGCATCAACCCGCTGCGCGATGTCGTGGTGGTGGGCGCCACCAACCGGCCGGATCTGATCGACCCCGCGCTGTTGCGGCCGGGCCGGCTGGAGAAGCTGGTCTTCGTCGAGCCGCCCGACGCCGAGGCCCGTCGCGAAATCCTGCGTACCGCAAGCAAATCCATTCCCCTGGCGCCCGACGTCGACCTCGGCGAGCTGGCCGGTGAGCTCGACGGTTACAGCGCTGCGGACTGCGTCGCCCTGCTGCGCGAGGCCGCGCTGACCGCGATGCGCCGGTCGATCGACGCCGCCGATGTCACCGCGGCCGACGTGGCCAAGGCCCGCGAGACGGTGCGGCCGTCACTGGATCCCGTTCAGGTGCAATCACTTCGGGAGTTCGCCGAGGGCCGCTAGGACCCTGCCAGACCCACGACGGCGCGCATCGCGGCCCGGACGCGGCGTTCCAGCTCACCGGGGTCGGTGCTGTCGAACTTGCCGTCCAGGAACAGGAATGCCAGGCCGTGCACGAGCGCCCAGACGGCGTCGCTCAACGCGTCGGCGTCCGCATCCGGAAACACGCGGGCGATGTTCGCGCGGAGGTAGGTCGAGATCGCCGCGACGGCGTCGGCCCGCTCGGGGCTGCCGGCATCGCCCTGCTCGCTGAACATCGCCCGGAAGAGCGCGGGACGCCGCAGCGCGAATCGGACGTAGGCGATGGCGACGTCGGCGATCTCGTCGGCTGTCGAGGGGGTCTGGCTGACGGCCACGAGGTCCTGAGCCAGTTCGCGATAGCCGACGGCCGCGACGGCTGACATCAGCGCGTCGCGGTCCTGGTAGTGCCGGTAAGGGGCGGCCGCGGTGACCCCGGCGTGCCGGGCGACGGCGCGCATCGACAGCGCCGCGGCGCCTTCCTCTTCCAGCAGCGCCAGCGCCGACTGCACCAGGGCGGTCCGCAGATCGCCGTGGTGGTACGTCACTTTCGCCGTCATCCTGCGTCCCGTCTCACAAATGTTGACACTGTTTACATTGCCCCATATAAATGTGAGCAGCGTTCACATCGTACGACCCGAAGGCAACCGACCACCGATGAACCAGCCCGTCCCCCACCACCACGTCGCGATCGTGGTCACCGGCCCAGGCGCGCTCGCGGCGGCGGTCCGGCTGCACCAGGCGGCGGTCGACGACATCGTGCTGGTCGACCACGCCACCGACGATGTGCTGGCACTGCACTGGCGGGCCGACCGGCAGCACTGGCACATCACGACCGCGAGCGGCGAGCAGACGGCGACCCACGTCGTCGTCGACACCGACGCTCTGGCCGACCGGCTGGTCGGCACCGCGGGCGTCTCCATGGCCGAGACCTGGGACGGCGAGCCCGTCGCCTATCTGGGCACATCCGTCCACGGCTTCCCGAACTGCTACCTGGTGCACGGCCCGGACATCGGCCTGCGCCACAACTCGGTCGAACAGATGCGAGAGTCGCAGGCGGAGTACCTCGCCGCGGCAGTGACCTACGCCCGCGACTTCGGCTTCGCCGCGGTCGAACCGACACCGGCGGCCCAACAGAACTACGGCGACTTCCGGCCGCGGCGCACTGCCGATTTCCGCCGGCGCACCAACCGCTTCACCCCGAGGGATCATCTGGTCCAGCGACCGGTGCGCGAGCCGGTCGCCGTCAGCGCGGCGGGTCGCCTCGCCACCGAAAGCTGTTGACGTACTTGCCCATATCCGCGGCCAGCTCCAGGCTGACCCCGGTCGGCGGCCCCGAGCCCGGACCGAATTCGCTGAACGGTCCGGCCGCGGCGGCGATCAACGCGAGGTCGTCCTTGACGGCCACCATGACCAGGATGCGGGTGCGTGAGGCCACGACGTTCTGTCCGTCCGGCCAGTCGTCGGCAGCGACGCCGTAACCCGGGTGGTACCCCACCAACGTGTTGGGTATCTCGTAGGCCACCCGCGAGTCGGGAAACTTGTCCAACAGCAACGTCATGGTGATGTCCCTGGCGTCGCGGCCCCGCGCCGGTTCGCCCCACAGCCGCATGATCCCGCCGGTGCCACCGGTGTATTGGGCCGTCACACCGGTGTCGTCCATGGTCACCGAATAGGCGGTACCCGGCGCCGGGTAGGAGACGCTGAAGGCACCGTCGGGGGCGGTGAAGCGCGGGTTGATCACCACGGGCTTCCCCATCGGCGGGTGACCGCAATTGGGTGGGCACTGATACCGCGCCACCGGTTGGGTCGTCGCAGCGGCGACGCCGACCAGGCCGAGCGCCAGCACCACCACCACCGCCGTCCAGATCGCGACCAGCCGCGGCGCGGACAGTGCGCGCGCGGCGTGGGGGGCGGCGCCGCCAGGTTCTTCGTGCCGCAACGCCAGCCGCAGGACCAGACGGAGCAGCAGCACCCCCAGCCCGGCGAACGCGATGTGCCAGGCCAGCTTCGCCCACTGCGAGATGTCGGCCGAATCCTCGTCACCGAGCCACATGTGCGCCAGCACCGGCACGACCGCGATCAGCAGTACCCGCCACCAGATCCGGCTGCCGCGGGGCCGGAACCACAGTGCGGCACCGAGCATGCCGGCGGCGGCCGCCGCGGTGATGGGCATGGTGATGCCACGGATCACGGCGTCGATGAGAAAATCCGCCAACGGCTGGTCGTGGTCGACGAGTCCCGAATCCAGCTGGGCGAACATCCGGACCGCTGTGGTCGCGGCGGTCAGGCCCAAGGCGCCGCTCGCGCCGATGACATAGCCGTACAACGCTTTTCGGTCACCGGGACTGAAGAGCCGGAGAAGCAGTGCGGGCGCGATGACCAACAGCGCCTCCACCGCCGAGAGGCCGGCCTCGACAGTCCGCAGATGCACTGCGGCAACGCCACTTTCGAGCGGGACACCGTAGGCACGCGCGACGACGGCGCCGGACCCGAGGGCGAAGGCCACGCCGAACGCGATGCCGAGGCCCGCACTCACGAGCAGCCGGGCCTGCGCCGCGCCCTGGTAGTCCAACTGTCGGATGTACAGCGCGAACAGCAGCGGAATCCCCACGGCCACAAGCGAGATGAACAAACCGGGAAGCCGCAGTGCCGCGGCGCCGGCGAGCCATGCGACGAAGACGGCCACACCGATCTGGAACGCCCGGTGGCTGCGTGCCGGGAGCTGCGGGAACAGCGTGCTCACCAGTCCGATGCCGCTCATCCGGTTGTCCCCTGCGCCACCAGCAGGCTGCGCGCCAGCTTGTCGACATCGGGCGTGCCAAGACCGGTGACGGAGTCGAAGCCGGGGCCGGCCATCGCGACCGCGTTACCGCCCACGGTGACATCGTGGAACGCCGGAAGGCGGCCGGCCCGCTCCAGGCGGTACAGCAACGGGTTCAGGTCGCCGAGCAGTCGTCCGCCATGATCGAGCAGGTACTGGTCGATCACCGCGGCCATCCCGGCCCAGATCGGCGCGGACATGGACGTGCCACCGGCCAGCACCGTTTCACCGCCGAAGACCATGCGGGCTCCGGTGAAGAAGTCCGCGACCGCCGAGATGTCCGGGACCAGCCGCTTGTTGCGGCCGCGGTCCGACGGCACACCCCGTTGCCATGCCGGGCGGTCGAACAGGGCCGACGCCCCGCCGCCACTGCCGTGCGTCAGCGGCACGTCGAACCAGGCCAACTCACCCAGCCACTGGCCGTGCTCGTCGGTGGACAGCGTGGTGCCGCCGACGGCCGTCATCTCGGGCACCGACGCCACCGAGTCCAGGCCGATGTCGTCGATGCTCGGCGGTGCCGACCAGTCCTGCCCGCCTTTGCATTCCAGGCCCGCCAGGTCACCACTGGCGTCGAATGCGGTGGTGCCGCTCCGGTGCGCCCGCGCCAGGGCCGAGCGCACCGGCGCCAGATCGGCAGCGGTGAGCATCTTGTCGCAGCCCCAGCCGATCGACAGGCTCCACTCGGCGCCGGGGAAGCGCCGGTCGGCGTCGGCCATCATCTCGCCGATCTTGCGGTAGGCACCGTCGCCGGACACCGTCGGCCGGGCATTGACGTAGACGGTTCGGGCATCGGGCGCGATGGCGTGCGCCATCTGGAGATCCATCGTGGTTTCGCCGGTGCGCTCGGATGGCATGTCCCCCACCACGATGGGGGTGAAGCGCGGCAGCTGGTTCAGGTCGGCGAACATGTCGAGATCGGATTGATCGAAGCCGTCGAAACCGAAGATGACGATGGTCCGTCCCTTGCCCGTGTAGCCCTGATCGGACAGCGGAAAGACGTTGTAGGCGCGGCGCAGATCCTGGGCCGTGAGACCACCGGCGGGCACGTCACGCGGCATGATCAGCGGCCGCGACTCCCGGAACGGCGTGTAGCCGAGGAGCCTGCCGAATCCGCTCAGTTCGGGCACCAGCGACTGCGGCGGCTCAGGCTGACTGGTCGCGGCGTAGAAGGTCTGCCCGCGGCGCCCGCGGTAGTCGCGGACCTCGACGCGCAACGCCCGCGCCATGGCACGGGCGTCGCCTTCGACGGTGGCCCAGTCGTCGCCGGGCCGCCAGTGCACCGAAAGCCCTGCGGCTCTTGCCCATTGGATCAGCCCGTCGGGCCGCGTGGCACGTGTCAGCGCAGCGGTGAGTTCGACGTGCGCTGCTGCCGAGGGGCCGAGATCGACCGACGCCGAGAGCAGGTGGGCCAGTGGACCGGACAGGGACAGCCGTCCGCCCCGCTCAGCAGGCGGGCCGGCGGACGCCAGCGCCGTCAACCCCGCGGCTACCAGTACTGCGCCGATGCGCCGTACGGCGCATCGGCGACCTACTGGGATGGAGCTCCCGTCTTAGTGCGGAGCGGTGACGACGTTGCCCGGCAGCGCCGTCTGCGGTCCCGGAGCCTTCACCGTCGGGGAGAACGAGTTGCCACCCTTGGTGGGCCCGCCCTTCTCGCTCGGCGTCACCGGCGACGAGGAGGCGGGTGCCGACGTCGTGGTGGTGGTGCTCGTGGTGGTGGTCGGCTCTTCCTTGGCCTTCTCGCCGCAGGAAGACAGCAGGCCCATGGCGAGTCCGGCGGTCACGGCGAGGCCGGCCACCATCTTCTTGCGGGTCGAGTGCCGAACGGTGGTCATACCGATTCTCCTTAGTCCATTCCGTTCGCCCCGACGGCCGAAGCCACGAAGAAACGGGCATCGCGATCGTAATCTGATTCGCTTCTCACAGCATACCGACAAGCGATTTCCATTGCTGGGATATCTAGCCCGATATCGGGACATCGCACCATGCCAGCAAACAATGAGGCAGGCATGAGAATTCGGGCCGATAGCGCAACTACTGAGGCCGATGAGGCGGCAGTGGCTGTCAACCCTAAACGTTTCCTCAAAGTAGTACTTGGCGTACCAGTGACCAATACGGTCGGAATGGTTCGGACTTCAATGGCGAAGTCGTTTCACTGTCGAATACATAGGGGAAGTTTCACGTGAAAAACGAATTGCTGTTCCGCCGCACCGCCGCCGCCATCGGCATCGCCGCAGTCACCGGCGCCGCCGTCGTGGCCTGCTCGCAGACCAAGGACATCGGCTCCACCGCGTCGTCGGCCGCCAGCTCCGGCGCGAGTGCGGCATCATCCGCTGCCAGCTCGGGAGCCAGCGCGGCATCGTCCGCGGCCAGCTCCGCGTCGAGCGCCGCGTCATCGGCGATGGCCGGTCCATCCTCGTCCATCAACGCACCCGGCGTCGGCGAGGTACAACTCGACGGCCCCATCGCCGACGCGTACCACAAGGCCGGCGGCGAGGCCGCCCTCGGCCTACCGACCGCTCAGCCCCAGAAGGTCGGCGACGGTACGGTGCAGGCCTTCGCCAAAGGCACCATCTTCAGCTCGCCCGCGACCGGAGCCCATCTGGTACAGGGCGAAATTCTGCGCGAGTACACCGAAAAGGGCGGTGCGGGAGGCGAATTGGGCTTCCCCACCACCGATGAAGCGCAGACCGCAGGCGGCCCGGACGTGCCCAAAGGCGGCTGGATCAGCGAGTTCCAGAAGGGCACCATCACCTGGCTGAACCAGGGTGACGGCACCTTCAAGGCCACCATCACCCCCAAGCAGTAGTCACTGCTCTTCGGCGAGCGCGGCGAGCCGGGCCAGCGAGGCCTGCAGCCAGTCTGCGGAGGTCTGCCTGGCCCGGTTCAGCCGCTTCTCGTCGGTCAGTGCGGTCCAGTCGTAGGTATGGGTGACGCGGGTGTGCCCGTCGTCGATGGGCTCGAGTTCCCAGCGCCACAGGTGCCCCGGCTGCGGCAGTCCGGGTTCGGACGGCTTCCACGCGATGCGCCGTCCCTCGTCGAATTCGACGACGTGGTTCTCCCGGACGGCGCCGACGGTCAGCCCCATGACGAACACGTCACCCACGCCGCGGACGCGTTGGCCGGCGGCCGCCTCCGCCAGGTTGTCGTTGCCGTCCCACCGCGGCTGCTGTGCGGGGTCGGCGATCAGCTCGAAGATCCGCGCCGCCGGGGCGGCGATGTCACGGCTGGCGCTGACTACCCGAGTTTCGTTGTCCACGAGTCATATTCAACCCTATGTCGGCAGTCGCCGGTTGATCACCAGCGCGGAGATCACCGCACACGTCAGGGCAAACACGCCGAGGCGCAGCCATGCCGTTCCACCGGGGCCGCGGATGATCTCGTAGCCGATCTGCTGCTGAATGGCGTCGTAGCTCTTGTTCAGGTCCTCGATCTTGGCCGCCGTGTACATCTGCCCGCCGGACAGCTCGGCGACCCGCTTCATCGTGGTGTCGTTGACGGGGACGTTGACGCTCTGATTGTCGACCTTGATCTTGCCGCCCTTGGTCCCGAACGCGATGGTCGAGATCGGGGTGTCCGACTCTTTGGACGTCCGCGCCGCGGTGTACGCGCCGTGCGGGCTGTCCGGGTTGCCCGGCCGGTTCTCGGCGCCGTCGGACAGCAACACGATGCGTTTCGGCGGCTTGTCGGTGTTGCCACTGCCGCCCAGCACGTCCGACAGGGTCGAGATCGCGCGCAGCGCCGCGAAGATGCCGTCGCCGGTCGCGGTGCCGTCGTCGACGGTGAGGTGGTCCAGCGCGGTGATGGTCGCATTGTGGTCGGGGGTAGGTGACACCAGCAGGTTGGTGTTCCCGGAGAACGTGACCAGACCGAGGTTCACGCCGGGGGTCAGCTTCTTCGCGAACTGTTTGGCGGCGTCTTTCGCCGCGGCCAGCCGGCTCGGTGAGACGTCGTCGGCCTCCATGGACCGGGAGACGTCCATCACCAGCATGATCACCGCGCGGTTGCGCGGGGTCTTGATCTCGTGGGTGGGGGCGGCCAGCGCGACGGTCAGGGACAGCAGCGCGGCCACCGAGAACACCATCGGCAGGTGCCGCCAGCGCGTCGGCTGCAGGGGCACGACGTCGGTGCGCGGCTGGTCGCCGGCATAGCTGCGAAGCCGGGCACTGCGGTTGCGCTGTGCCGCGAGATAGGCGGCGACCAACGCGATGGGCAACAGTGCGGTCAGGAGCAACCAGGGGTGGGCGAAGCCCGACAATGACACCGATCCGATTCCCGGAAGACTCATCGGCGCCCCGTCGCGTTCGTCACCATAAGTGAAAAGTGTAGGAGTCGGTGCATCGTGCACCCGGTAGCGGGGCTGTGGCCTGCGACAACCGTCAGACCACGACAGTCACAGCCGCCCCGTAAGCTGGCCGCGGACCGTCCCCGACACCCGCCGGAGGCCCATGCTCACCGTTCTGTACGTTCACGCGATCGCCACTGTGCTCGCTCCACTGTTGGTACGACGCTGGGGACGGCGGGCTTTCTATCCGCTCGCGCTGGCGCCCGCCGGCTCCCTGGTCTGGCTGGCTTCGAACTGGCCCGGCACCGGCGAGCAGACGGTGCACATCGACTGGGTGCCGCAGCTGTCCATGGACATCACGCTGCGGCTGGATTCGCTGTCGGCGATCATGTCGGTGTTGGTGCTGGGGGTCGGCACGCTCGTGCTCCTGTACTGCGCCGAGTACTTCCACCACGCGGACGGGCACACCGAGAACCGGCTGCCCAGCTTCGCCGCCGAACTCGTGGCGTTCTCGGGCGCCATGTTCGGACTGGTCTGCAGCGACAACACGCTGCTGCTGTATCTGTTCTGGGAGCTGACGACCATCCTGTCGTTCCTGCTCGTCGGCCACTACGCCGAACGCGTCGCCAGCCGGCGCGCGGCCACCCAGGCACTGCTGGTCACCACGTTCGGCGGCCTGGCGATGCTGACGGGCATCATCATGCTGGGCACGCTCGCCGGCACCTACCGGCTGTCGGACCTCGTCGCCAACGCGCCGACGGGCACCACGTCGTCGGTGGCCGTCGTGCTGGTGCTGATCGGTGCGCTGTCCAAGTCGGCCATCGTCCCGATGCATTTCTGGCTGCCGGGCGCCATGGCAGCGCCGACGCCCGTGAGCGCCTATCTGCACGCGGCGGCCATGGTGAAAGCGGGCGTGTACCTCATCGCCCGCATGACGCCCGGTTTCGCCGACCATCAGCCGTGGCGGCCGACGGTCGTGACGCTGGGTCTGGTCACGCTGCTGCTGGCGGGTTGGCGCGCCGTCCGCGAGTACGACCTCAAGCTGATCCTGGCCTTCGGCACGGTGAGCCAACTCGGGTTGATCACGGTGATGGTCGGCGCCGGCGGTGGCGATCTGATGCTCGCCGGCCTCGCCATGCTGTGCGCGCATGCCATGTTCAAGGCCGCACTGTTCATGGTCGTCGGGATCATCGACCACGCCACCGGCACCCGTGACATCCGGAAGCTGGCCTGGCTCGGCCAACGCAGTCCCGTGCTGCTGGGCATCGCCGTCGCCGCGGCCGCCAGCATGGCCGGGCTGCCGCCCTTCCTCGGCTTCGTCGCGAAGGAAGCCGATTTCGAAACCCTGTGGCACAGCCCGACGTTGGGGGCCTCCGCCCCGTTGGTGCTGGCGACGGTGGCGTTCGGATCGGTCTTCACCATGATCTACAGCCTGCGGTTCCTGTACGGGGCGTTCGCGCGTAAAGGCAAGGACGAGCCCACGATTCGCGTCGCCGAGATGCACCGGCCCACCGTCGGTTTCCTGGTGCCACCGGGCTTCCTGGCCGTCGCCGGCCTCGGCTTCGGGTTGCTGCCGAACGCCCTCGATCACGCCATCGCCGACTACACCGCGACCATGCCGGGCAGTACCGGGTACCACCTGGCGCTGTGGCACGGCGTCAACATGCCGCTGCTGCTGTCGGCCGTGATCGTCGCTGCCGGCGCGGCGGCGTTCGTCCTGCGGCATCGCCTCGAGCGCATCCGGGTGCCCTATCTACCGCTGGGCAACGCCGATCGGATGTACGACGCGGCCATCCGCGGCGCGGACCGCTTCGCCGTGCGGTTGACGGCGTTCACCCAGCGCGGTTCGATCCCGACGACGCAGGCGATGATCCTGTCCACCCTGACCGTGCTGCCCATCGCGGTGCTGTTGCTGGGCCCGCGGGACCAGCCCGACCTGAAATTGTGGAATTCGCCGCTGCAGGTGGTCGTCGGCCTCATCGTGCTGGCGGCGGCAGTCAGCGCGACGGTGATGCGCAACCGTCTGGCGGCCGTGCTGGTCGTCGGCGTCACCGGTTACGGCTGCGGCACGCTCTACATCTTCTACGGGGCACCGGACCTGGCGTTGACCCAATTCCTGGTCGAGACACTGACTTTGGTGGTCTTCCTGCTGGTGCTGCGCACCCTGCCCGCCGAATCCGACGCCGCCCATATGAAGCGGCATCGCCTTCCCCGCGCGCTGCTGGCCACCGCTGTCGGCGCGTCGGTGACGGCGCTGGCGGTCTACGCCATGGCCGCCCGCCACACCCGGCCGCTGGCCGAACTGCTGCCCGACGCCGCGTACTACCGCGGGCACGGCGCCAACACCGTCAACGTGCTACTCGTGGACATCCGGGCCTGGGACACCCTCGGCGAAATCTCGGTGCTGCTGGTCGCCGCGACGGGCGTCGCATCAATGGTGTTCCGGCACAGGCGTTTCGGTTCGGCACCCCGGGTACCGAAGGATCACCGGCCGACACCCGACATCACCTGGCTGCGCGGCAGCGACCTGCGCGATCCGCGGCACCGGTCCCTGGTGCTCGAAGTCGCGACCCGCATGATCTTCCCGCTCATCATGGTGCTGTCGGTGTACTTCTTCTTCGCCGGGCACAACACGCCCGGCGGCGGTTTCGCCGGCGGCCTGACGGCCGGTCTGGCGCTGGTACTGCGGTACCTGGCCGGCGGCCGTTACGAATTGGGCGAGACGCTGCCGCTGGACGCCGGGAAGATTCTGGGCGCCGGCCTGACCCTGTCCGCCGGGACGGCGACGGCCTCGCTGCTGCTCGGTGCGCCGGTGCTGTCCAGCGCGGTCGTGAAATTCACGCTGCCCCTGCTGGGTTCGGTGAAGGTGGTGACGGCGCTGTTCTTCGACCTCGGCGTGTACCTCATCGTCGTGGGCCTGGTGCTGGACATCCTGCGCAGCCTGGGAGCGAAGGTCGACGAAGAGTTGTACGCACCACGTGAGGCGGCCGCCCGATGACGACCTATCTCGTACCGCTCGTGCTCATCGGCGGTCTCACCGGCACCGGTGTGTACCTGCTGCTGGAGCGCAACCTGACCCGAATGCTGTTGGGCCTGTTGCTGATCGGCAACGCGGTGAACCTGCTGATCCTGGTGATGGGTGGCGACTCCGGTAATCCGCCGGTGCGCGGCCGCACCAGCCACGGTCGGACGGGGATCGCCGATCCGCTGGCGCAGGGCATGGTGCTGACTTCCATCGTCATCACGATGGGCGTCGCCGCGTTCGTGCTGGCGCTCATCTATCGGGCCTACCGCCTGACCACGGTCGAAGAGGTGGGCAACGACCCCGAGGACAGCCGCGTGGTGCAGCTGTCGTCCACCGACACCCCGGCGGTCGAGGAGGACCGCGGCAAGCCCGCCGTCGTCACCGACGCCGACGCACCCGCGGAACTCGACGCGCTGCCCGCCGACCCGGTGGAGCAGGCGTGACGGCGGGTGCGGTGCTGGCGCCGCTGCCCGTGCTGATCCCGATCCTCGGTGCCGCCACGACGTTGTTCGCGGGTCGCCGGCCGCGGCTGCAGCAGATCATCGCGGTCGTGGCGCTCGCCGCGGTGACGGCGGTCTGCGCGGCGCTGGTCTACGTCGTCGACCACAGCGGCACCGTCGCCGTCCACGTCGGCGGCTGGGGCCAGACCGAGCCCGGGATGGGACCGCTCGGCATTGTCCTTGTCGTCGACCGGCTTTCGGCCCTGATGCTGGTGGTGTCCTCGATCGTGCTGCTGGCGGTCGTCTGGTACGCCATCGGGCAGGGGATCCGCGACGGCGGTGACGAACAGCCGGTGTCGATTTTCCTGCCGACCTACCTGGTGCTGTCGGCGGGCGTGTGCATCGCCTTCCTCGCGGGCGATCTGTTCAACCTGTTCGTCGGCTTCGAAGTGCTGCTGGCCGCCAGCTTCGTGCTGCTGACCGTCGGCGCCAGCGAGGAGCGGGTCCGCGCCGGCATCGGCTACGTCATGGTGTCGATGGTGTCGTCGGTGATCTTCTTGATCGGCATCGCCCTGATCTACGCGGCCACCGGCACCCTGAACCTGGCCGAGCTGGCGAACCGGCTCGACGGCATCACGCCGGGCACCCGCGCGGCGCTGTTCGCGGTGCTGCTGGTGGCGTTCGGCATCAAGGCGGCGGTGTTCCCGCTGTCGGCATGGCTGCCCGACTCCTACCCCACCGCCCCGGCGCCGGTCACCGCGGTGTTCGCCGGCCTTCTGACCAAAGTCGGTGTGTACGCGATCATCCGGGCCCACACCCTGCTGTTCCCGGGCGGCGCACTGGACGGCGTGCTCATGGTCGCGGCGCTGTTGACCATGTTGATCGGCATCTTCGGCGCCATGGCCCAGAGCGACATCAAGCGGCTGCTGTCCTTCACCCTGGTCAGCCATATCGGTTACCTGGTGTTCGGCATCGCGGTGTCCAACCGGATCGGCATGGCCGGCGCCATCTACTACGTCGCCCACCACATCGTCGTGCAGACCACGCTCTTCCTCGTGGTGGGACTGATCGAGCGGCAGGCCGGGGCGTCCACGCTGCAGCGCCTCGGCGGACTCGCGGCAGCCAGCCCGCTGCTGGCGTTCGTGTTCATCATCCCGGCCCTGAATCTCGGTGGCATTCCGCCGTTCTCGGGCTTCATCGGCAAGGTGGCGTTGCTGCAGGCGGGAGCGACGAGCGCGTCGGTCCTGGCATGGGCGCTGGTCGCCGGTTCGGTCGTCACCAGCCTGCTGACGCTGTACGTGATGGCGCGCGTGTGGACCCTCGCGTTCTGGCGCGCCCGCGCCGACGCGCCGGAGGGCATGCTGTCCACGGCGGCCCCGGCCGGCCTGTTGGAACCGGTCGCGAATGTGGCGGTCGACGACCGGCCGGATGTCGGCCGGATGCCCGTCAGCATGCTGGCTCCGACCGCGGTTCTCATCGCGGTGGGGCTCGCCCTGACGGTGTTCGCGGGGCCCATCTTCGGGTTCGCGGAACGCGCCGCCGACCAGGTCACCGACCGCGGCCAGTACATCTCGGCGGTGTTGACGCCATGAGGCAGTGGTTACCGCGCGTGGGCATCCTGGTCTGGCTGATGGCCGTGTGGATTCTGTTGTGGGGCAACATCTCCGTTGCCAACATCCTCGGCGGGCTCGCCGTCGGCGTGCTGATCACGGTGCTGCTGCCGTTGCCGCAGGTTCCGGTGGCGGGGCGGCTGCATCCGCTGTCGCTGACGTGGCTGGTGCTCAAGGTCGCCTACTATCTGGTGCTGTCCTCGGTACAGGTCGCGTGGCTGGCGATCAGGCCCGGTCCCCCGCCGCTGACCGCAGTGCTGCGGGCCCGGCTCGCGCTGAAGTCGGACCTCGTGCTCGCCGTGGCGGTCAACGTGATCAACCTGATCCCCGGCTCGATCGTCCTGGAGATCGATCAGGACCGCCGGATGATCTACGTCCACGTGCTCGACGTGGGTTCCGAACGTGCGGTGCAGCAGTTCTACCGCCAGATCGCGGAAGTGGAGCGGCTGATGATCGCCTCGTTCGAACGGGAATCCCATTGGCAGCCAGTGGAAGTGGACCCGGCATGAGCACAGTGTGGATCATCGCCGCCGTGATGCTGGTCGCGGCCGCTGCCATCACGGTGTTCCGGCTGCTGGCCGGTCCCGGCACCCTGGACCGGCTGGTCGCGCTGGACACCTTCGTCGCCGTCACCATGTGCGGAATCGGCACGTGGGCGGCGTACAGCCTCGACACCACGGCCACCTACAGCCTGACGGCCCTCGCGCTGATCACCTTCGTCGGGTCGGTCAGCGTGGCCCGGTTCCGCGTCCGCGACACCGCCACCGACCCCGAAGCCGAGCCGCCACGATGAATATCTTCGATGTTGTCGCAGGTGCCCTGGTGCTCTTCGGTTCGGCACTCGCGCTGACCGCAGCGATCGGCGTCGTGCGGTTCCCCGACACCCTGACGCGGATGCACTCCGCGTCCAAACCCCAGGTCCTCGGACTGCTGCTGGTGCTGACGGGCGCCGCACTGCGGCTGCGCGGGCAGGCCGATGTCGGCATGCTGATCCTGGCCGGCTTGTTCACCCTGATCACCGCGCCGGTGGTGGCCAACCGCGTGGGCCAGCTGGCTTATCGTGAGCAGAGTTTCCGCGACGACCTGCTGATCCGCGACGAATTGGACGACAATGGCGCGTACTGACGACGATTCCTGGGACATCACCGAGAGCGTGGGTGCCACCGCGCTGGGTGTGGCCCTGGCCCGGGCCGCCGAATCCGCTTCGGAGAACCCACTGTTCGACGACCCTTACGCACAGCTGTTCATCGACGCCGCCACCGCGGCCGGCTGGTCTTCACCGTTCGCCGGTGGCGCTCCCGGTTCGGTGCAGGCTCAGCGCATTCGCATGGTGTGGGCGTACGCCGCAGCGCGCACCAAATGGTTCGACGAGTTCTTCGCGGCGGCCGGTGCCGCGGGCATCCGCCAGGTGGTGATCCTGGCCGCGGGACTGGATGCGCGGGCCTGGCGACTGCCCTGGCCGGATGGCACCGTGGTTTTCGAGATCGACCAGCCGAAAGTGCTGGCGTTCAAGGAGGAAACGCTGGCGGCCCACGACATCCAGCCGGCCGCCCGGCACGTCGGCGTGCCCATCGACCTGCGCCAGGACTGGCCGGAAGCGTTGCGGCAGAACGGGTTCGACCCCGCCAAGCCGACGGCCTGGCTCGCCGAGGGGCTACTGCCCTATCTGCCCGCCGACGCCCAGGACCTCTTGTTCGACCGCATCCACGGGCTCAGCGCGCCCGGAAGCCGCGTCGCGGTCGAGGGTTTCGGCGCCGGGTACTTCAGTGAGGCGCAGCAGCGCATCCGCGAGGAGCGGATGGCGGCCATCCGGGCTGAAGCCGCACACAGCGGGCAGCCGATCTTCGACGTCAGCAACCTGTTCTACAGCGAACCGCGCGAGGACGTCGCCGAGTGGCTGACCCGCCACGGCTGGCAGACCAGGGTCGAGACGTCCGCCGAGGTCACCGCCCGCTACAAGCCCGAGGTCGCCGGCGAGGTGCCGGATATCGGCAGCGAGTTCGTCGACGCCAAGTTGGTCTGAGCCGATCAGCGGTACCCGTCGATGTACGTTCCGCTGTCGTCCGTACGTACAGCGAGGACGACACCCGGCGCTGCAACAATCTCCTCCGCGTCAGCCGTGGGTGCGGTCCCGGTGGGAACGCAATCCTGGCGGTTGAAGACCGTCAATTGTCTTCTGGCGAACACCACCTCAGCACCGAGAATCACCGCTCGCGCATCCAACAGATCGGTCATCGGGTAGTCCGCGAAGGTACATCGCGCTTGCCCGTCTCGGCCCCTCAACATGAAGTCGTCCGCTGGCTCAGGTCCGGTGGCGAGAAAATCCGCCGACTCGTCACGAGTCCGATAGACAAGCACTTGCCCGTGAAAATCCAGAACGCGCCGATCAGCCGTACTCACGAAAGCACCCACGCCACCAGTGGATTCGACGTCGGCGCCCATCACATATCCATCTCGGCCCGCCCGGCTGATGCCCGGACGGATGGCGTTGAGGTCGTGGCCCGAATATGGCAGGCCCGCTAAAAGCGTTGTTTTCCAGCGAATTTGGCCGTTCGATGGATCGACGTAGACGAAGCGAATATCGGCTTTGTCACCAGACACACACCGATATGCGGAACCCGGCAGGCTGGGGTTTCCGCCGTACCAACCGCGGCATTCGGTGGACGGCGCCGGAATTGACCACAGCAGCTTCCCGGTCCGGGTGTCGTAGCGGGTCCACTCGCTGGCGTCCTTGTTGGTCGCTACCAGGAACGGCGGCGTTCTGCGGTTGTAGTCCAGATAGCCAAATGCTTTCGTCAGGCCAAGGTCGGACGACCACCAAAGTTGTTGGCCGGTCATGGCGTCCAGTCCGATCAACATGTCCGGACGGCCGCCCAGCCTGACCACGACTGTGCTTCCTTGATCGAAAACAGCCACGTCCGCGACAGTCTGAGTACTAGGTCCGCTGCGGCGATAATGCCAACGTTCGACGCCGTCGGACCGGTACGCGGTTACGCCGTCCTTGCCATAGGTCACGAATCCGGCCCCGCCTGACTCAACGCGCCAATTCCGACGACGCGACGTGCCGTTGGCGTCGGCAATGCGGATCGTAAAAGCTTTTTGTCCCAAACGATCTGGACTTGTAGGCACAGCCGTCTGCGTCGCGGTGGTGGCCTCGACAAACCGACCGTCGTCACCGGCTCGCAACGCCGACATTGTCATGGCACCGGCGACCACCACGGCCATCACCAATCCGATACCGACGAGCCAGCGACCACCCCGTGCCCACCGAGCGACGGCGGGCGCGGCGAGGGCGGCAGCCACGGTGCCCGACACAGCCAGCTGCCAACTGCTCACCGCGGTAGGCAGCTTGGGTGTCACCGGGAGGCGTTGCATCCAATCGAAAAACTGCCCCATCCCAGAGCCAGCCAACAGTAAGTACACCAACGCGATACCGGCCGCCAGCACACTCCATCCCCAGTACCGCGACACCCGTTTGAACCGTACGAGCAGCAGCGCGGCAACAAGAATGACTGCGACGGCGCATACCGATGACGCAACTGCTTTGGGGGACATGCTCGCCCAATACGAGGAGTTGTCGCCCTGTCGCACAGACTCTGACCACGCCGCGTAACCAGGCGAGGGGTCCGGCACCAGCCAGCTCCACAGCGATAGCCCAGCCGCCCAAACCAACAGGCCCACGGCCACGCCGAGGCAGACTGTCGACAAGCCCACCAGGACACGCCTCAGCATGCTGCCCCCGCCCCTCCCCTGACGTTGACCATCTGAACTACCGCCGGTTGTCAGGCGCAGTTCACCACCAAGCTCAGTTGAACTTGATCTTCACCTGCTCGCCGCTGACGTCGGCGGTGGTCCCGGTGACGTACGAGGTCAACGTGCCGCGCTTGGTCCCGCCATTGCGGCCCTGCCCGCTCACGTCGTAGTGCACCTCACCGCTGATCCGGACCTCCATGCGGTACTCGTCCAGATCGCCGACCTTGACGGCACTCATGTCGGGCGGGCTCCACGTCACGGTGCCGTCGACCAGATCGCGGTCGCTGATCTTCACGGGGCACGGCGCCGGCGGCACCAGTGAGCGCGACGACGAGCAGCTGCCGTACGCCGCGTCCAGCAGCTTGGCGATGGTCTTGGTGCCCGAATCGTTGAGCGCGAACTTCGGCTGCAGGTAGGCGCTCGACGAATACCCTTCGACGGCGTCGAGCAGCAGCGGCTTGGCGGCGGTGACCGACACGTACGGGCTGGTGCTGCCGAGCTCGAGGAAGCCCGGGAACACGTAGATCGCCGATTCCTCGGCGATCTCCTTGCCGAACACCGTCATGGACTTGCGGGCGGCGTTCTCGGTGCTGCTCAACGACGACAGATCGAGCTTGACGGCGGCGTGGGCCAGCTGCCACTTGCCGCCTTCCTTCTTGACGTGGATCGTGGCGTCGGAGTTCTTGTCGCCGAACTTGGCCGCCACGTGGACGTCGGCGCGGCCGATCGACTCCATGGTCTTGTCTTCGTTCAGGATGCGGATGTCGCTGATCGGCCATTCGGCGATCTGCTTCTTCAGCACGTCGCTGGACAGGAACTCCTTGGAGGCGGGCTGATCATTGCTGAACGACAGCGCCGTGTCGGCGTTGCCGTTCGACAGCGCTTCCAGATAGCCCTTCACCACCTCGCTGGCGGAGCTTGAGCCGCCGCTGTCGCCCGAACCGAACGAGTCGTAGACGTAGTAGATGCCACCACCCAGCACGACGAGCACCACGACAATGGCCGCGATGATCAGCGGCACCTTGTTCTTCTTCTGCGGGGTGACGAACGGCTGTGCGCCGTAGCCGCCTGCCGGCGCTCCCGGCCACCCCTGGCCGGCACCTGGTGCCGCCGGCGGGGTCCCCCATCCCTGCGGCGCACCTGCCGGCGGCTGGCTCAACGGTGGCGGCGTCTGCGGGGGCCATCCGGGCGCGGCCGGCGGCGTGGTCTGGTGAATCGCCGTCTCTTCTTCGTCCGACGATCTACCCGCGCCGCCACCTGGGTTGGGACCGTTGTAACCGCTCCCCTGCCAACCCGTCATCGTGAACCCTCCCCGTAGCACAACATGCTGTGTCCAGGATAAGCGGTGCCACACCACCCTGCGTGCACGGAACTGCCCGTACTAGTCCTCGGACAGCTGGAATTCCACCATCGCGGTGAGACTCTCGACCGCTTCCTCGAGCGCGCCCAGCCGGGCCGCGGCATTCGGCGCAGCCAGCACCGAATACTTGTCGGCCTGGCCGATCGGCAGTAGCGCGGCCAGCGCGTACAGCCGTTGTCCCACATCGGGTTTGACGGTTCGCGCCAGGATCGAGTCCCGGTCCCGCAGGCGCGCGCCCTGAGCCGACGCGATGCGTTCGAACACGGCGATGATCCGGTCCTCGACCGCCACGATGGATGCCTCGGGAACCACCGGCCCCGGCTCGTCGGGCCACCTCTCGATTTCGGCCCGCGGGTACGGATCGTCGTTGTGCCACTGCATGATTCGGATGCGGTCGGTCACGCTGCAGCTCAACATGTACCGGCCGACGCCCTGCGGCTGGCACCGGTCGATGCGGGCGAGCGCGCCGACCGAGCAGCGGGCGTCGCCGCCGCCGACCTCACGGCCGGCCGAGATCAGCACCACGCCGAACACCTGCTCCGTGGCCGCCATACAGTCCCGCACCAGTTCGCCGTACCGCGGCTCGAAGATGCGCAGCGGTAGTTCCTCGCCGGGCAGCAGCGCGGATTCCAGCGGGAACATCGGCGTGATCGGCACGGCTACAACTCCAGCTCCGACACCAGCGCGTCGACGACCTCCAGCAGGTCCCCGTCGGTTTCCTCGGCGACCCGGCGCTGCCGTTGATAGGAGCCGCCCAGGGTGTAGATGTCGGCGACCCGAGCCAGTTCGTCGGCGCAATGCAGCGATGCCGCAACCGGTTCCAGCCGGTTCAGCAGGTCGTCAAGGTCTTCGGTGACCAGCCGCTCGTTGCTGTCGGCGTCCAGGATGATCTCCGCGTCCAGCCCGTAACGCGCTGCGCGCCACTTGTTTTCCTGCACATGCCAGGGCGGCATGGTCGGCAGCTGCTCACCGGCGTCCAACCGGCGGTCCAGGTCGACGATCAGGCAGTGCGTCAGTGCGACCAGCGCACCGAGTTCGGCGATGTTGGACACGCCGTCGAAAATCCGGACCTCGATGGTGCCGAGATGCGGCGACGGCCTGATGTCCCAACGGATTTCGTTCATGTGGTCGATGATGCCGGTCTTGCGCTGGTCGTAGACGAAGCGCTCGAAGTGCGACCACTTCTGGAAGTGGAACGGCAGGCCCGCGGTCGGCAACTGCTGGAACATCATGGCCCGGTTGCTGGCGTAGCCGGTGTCCTCACCCTCCCAGTACGGCGACGACGCCGAAAGCGCCAGCAGATGCGGGTACTGGTTGAGCAACGACGTGATGATCGGCATCACCTTGTGCGCCGACGAAATCCCGACGTGCACGTGCACGCCCCAGATCAGCATCTGCCGGCCCCACCACTGGGTCCGTTTGATCAGCTCGGCGTAGCGCTGACCTTCGGTGAGCTGCTGACTCTCCCACTCCGCGAACGGGTGAGTGCCGGCACAGAACAGCTCCATGCCGCGGTCGCGCACGATCCGGCGGACCGGGCCGAGCGTGGACCGCAGGTCGTCCATGGCCTCGCCGACGGTGTCACACACGCCGGTGACCACCTCGACGGTGTTGCGCAGCAATTCCTTGTGCACATGCGGGGTCTCGCCGATCTCGGCGATGACCGCGGCGGCCTCGTTGCTGAGGTCACGCGTGCGGGCATCGACGAGGGCGAACTCCCATTCGACGCCGAGGGTCGGCCGAGGCGACCCGGCGAAATCGATTCGCGGTGGGGTGTGGCTGTCCGCGCTACCCGGCAGCGATGACACCGCACGCCACGCGCTTACCGGAGTCACCGGTGTTCATCGAAGCCTCGTCCGCACCGGGAGCGGCGCCCTGGATCTGCTGGTACCGGTCAGCCGGGATGTTGCCGAAGTTGTCGGCCTTCTCGTGGATGATCAGCGCGGTCTTGTTACCGGCGAGCAGCTGCTCGGCGGTGAAGGCGTCGGTGGTGGTCACCAGAGAGCCGGTGCCGTCGCCCTTGATCTGCAGCGAGGCGAGGTCACCACTCATCGGGTAGCCGGTGTGGCCCGGAGCCTGGAAGTGTCCGCCGGCGGACAGGAAGTCACCGGGCGCGCCACCGGTCGGGGCGACCGAGTTCGGCTCACACTTGCCGGCCGAGTGGATGTGCAGGCCGTGGAAGCCGGGGGTCAGCACGCCGCCTGCGGTGGTCTTGACCGTCAGCGTGGCGAACCCGCCGTTGAACAGGAACTCGGCGGTCGCGACCGTCGTGCCCTCGGGGGTCTTCAGCTCGGTGACCAGCTTCTCGCCGATCGGGGCAGCCTGCGGGGCCGCTTTTTCGCCGGCCTTTTCACCGTGGCCCTGCGGGGCGTGCTCGACGCCGGTCCAGATCGCCGGGGTGGTGCCGGGCACGGACGAGGGGACCTGTCCGGGAGGGGCACACGCAGCGACGACAGGAGCGATGACCGCAGCGGCGGCAAGGAAGCGAATCGGGGCTGAGATCGGCATGCCGGAGAGCCTAACCGGTCACCAGAACGATCACGCCTGGTCCCTTGTCATTGAGGGCCGGGATGCGCGGTTCGACGGGTGCGTCGAGGATTTTGCCGACCGCTTCGGCGGCTTCCTTCTCCCCCGCGGCGTCACCGAAATACACGGTCGTGGCTGGCGGCGGCGCGTCCACGCTGAGGTTGTCGGTCTCGGTGACGTTCCACTGCGCCTCGTGCAGCTTGTCGGCGACGCCCTTCGCGGCACCGGCAACCTCGGAGATGTTGAAGACCTTGACGTCGGCCTTGGCGGGCGCGGGCGTCGTCGACGTCGTGGTGACCGTGGCCGAGGTGGCGCTGGCGGAGCTGCTCGACGAACTCGAGTCAGAGCTGCTGTCCGAACTCAGCGACTGGAACGCCACCAGCAGGAACACGACACCAAGAAACAACAGCACCATGACCATGGCGCGCAGGGGCAGTCCGGAGGACTCTCGCTGATTCATTGCTCCCCACCTTATCGAGGCTGACCCTCAGGGCAGAAAAGCTAGGTGATTTCGAAACCGAGACGACGCGCGGCCTTGGCCTTCTGGCGGCTGGCCCGCTGCCGGCGCAGTCGCTTGACCAGCATCGGGTCCGCGGCCAGCGCCTCAGGTCGGTCGACCAGGGCGTTGAGCACCTGGTAGTAGCGGGTCGCCGACATCGAGAACAGTTCCTTGATGGCGTCCTCTTTGGAACCCGCGAATTTCCACCACTGACGTTCGAAACCAAGAATGTCGTGTTCGCGGCGGGTCAACCCGTCGGCGAGCTCAGAGTCGTCCCCGGATCGCTCAGTACGCGCCATAGCGCCGTCCATTTCGCCCCTGGACCCTTTCTCTGATCTCGGTATATGCCAGCCTGTTTCGCGCGTCACAACGGATCTGGGACGCAGCAAGTGGTTCGGCGAACATTCAACCATGACCGACGGTATTGAGCCGTGATCGTTACCCGCGAGTCGGGTCACTAAGATTGCTCGTCATGGCTGTCCGTCCAATCTGCATCGTCGGTGACCCTGTTCTGCACACCGCGACCACTCCGGTGGCCGTCGGCGCCGACGGGTCGCTTCCTTCCGATCTCGCCGAGCTCATCGACGACATGTACGAAACGATGGACAAGGCCAACGGCGTGGGCCTGGCGGCAAACCAGATCGGTGTCGGGCTGCGGCTGTTCGTCTACGACTGCGCCGACGACCGCGGCCAGACCGCGCGGCGTCGCGGCGTGGTGATCAACCCGGTGCTGGAGACGTCGGAAATCCCCGAGACGATGCCCGACCCGGACTACGACGACGAGGGCTGCCTGTCGGTTCCCGGTGAGTCGTTCCCGACCGGCCGCGCCACGTGGGCGAAGGTCACCGGTCTGGACGCCGACGGTAAGCCGGTCGAGCTGGAAGGCACCGGCCTGTTCGCCCGCATGCTGCAGCACGAGACCGGCCACCTCGACGGCTTCCTGTACCTCGACTGCCTGATCGGCCGCAACGCGCGGGCCGCGAAGCGGATGATCAAGTCGAACAAGTGGGGCGTGCCGGGGCTGAGCTGGATGCCGGGCGAGGTCGACGACCCGTTCGGGCACTGATGCCCGCCAGCGGGCGCGTCGGTAGCCGCGTCTCGCTGCGCTACCGCCTTGCCGATCCCGGCGCCGAGGCCTTCACCGACGTCGTCGGTCATCTCGAGGCGCTCGACCCCCTGGTCGTGGTGCGCACCAAATCGGGTGAGCGCGTCGAGATCAGCCCCGCCGCGGTGATGTCGGTGCGCGAGCTGTCGCATGCCCCGGTACGCAATTCGGAGATTCGTGCGGTCGAGCATGCTGCCGCGCTCGCCTGGCCCGGCACCGAGCAGCACTGGGTCGACGGCTGGCTGCTGCGGGCCGGTGGCACGGACATGCGAACCAATTCGGCTGTGCCACTGCTCTTTTCATCGGACTTGACGGCGCTGCCGGCGATCGCCGACTGGTACGCCGCGCGCGGTCTGCAACCGTGGGTCGCGCTGCCGGAGCGGCTGCTGCCGGTCCGTTCCGAGGGCATCGAGCCCAATCGCGTTCTGACCGTTGAATTGCCGGGCGGCGCGGCTGCCGAACTGCCCTCGATCCCGGATGCCCGGTGGCGGCAGATTCACGCACACGACGTTGCCGTCGAGGTGCTCACCGCCGTCGTCGATGGCGACGTGGCGTTCGCCACCGTGGCGGATGCCGCGGTCGGGCGCGCCGCGGTGACCACCGCACCCGACGGCAAGGTGTGGGCGGGACTTTCCGACGTCGCCGTACTGGAGTCGGAGCGTCGACGCGGACTGGGCCGCGCCGTCTGCGCGGAGCTGATGTCCTGGGCCGCCGGCCGCGGTGCGACGCACGCATATGTACGGGTTCTCGACGACAACGCGCCGGCGATCGCGCTGGCCGAGTCGATCGGTTTCCGGTTGCATCACCGCTCTCGGTACGTGCTCCTGTAACGCCGAAGACCACGGTTTCTCGCGCGACATCGTCGGCGCCCGGGAAACCGTGGCCTCGGCAGGTACCGGCTAGGCTGCGTCAGCCCCGCTGTGGGACGAACCACCCTGGCCTGCGGTGGATTTCGCCGGTGCCGGCTTCTTCGCGGGCTTCGGCTTCTCGGCCTTCTCCGCCTTCGGCTTGCCCGGCTTCTTCGAATCGGACTTCTTGGTCTCCGACTTGGTCGTCTCCGACTTGGTGTCGGACTTCGTTGCATCCGGCTTGGTCGAGTCCGGCTTGGTCGAGTCGGGCTTGGTCGACTCGACCTTGTGGTCGTCCGACTTCTGGTTGTCGGGCTTCGCCGGGGTCGCCGGGGTCGCGGGCGTCGCCGGAGTCGCGGGGGTGGCGGGCGTCTCCGAGCCGGCCGGCGTCGCGGGCGTGGCCGGGGTCGCCGGCGCAGCCGGAGTTGCCGGGGTCGCCGCCGTCTCCGACTTGGCGGGGGTGGCGGGCTTCTCGGCCGTCTCCGGGGCCTGTGCCGCGGTGGCCTTGACCTGAGTCACCGCGAGGGCAGGCTGCGGGATCGAGGTGATCGAGTTGTCCGTCGCTGCCTTGGTCACCGACACCTGCGTCGTCGCGGCTGCCGGCTCGACAGCAGCCTTGGGGGCCAACGGATTACCGGTGCCGCTCCAGCCGATGGCCTTGGCCAGAATGTGCCCGAGGGAAACCAGCGCCCCGATCGGTCCGATGCCACGACCGTCAACAGGGAATTCCGAGGGTCCGAAGATCTCGGTATAGACGTCCTGGCCGATCGAGTTGAGGATCGAGCCGCCGATGCCGCTGTCATCGAAGCCCGTGGCGCCGGCGGTGAACAGCCCGCCGAACTGGATGCTCAGTGCCCGGAGCTGGGTGTTGTACTTCAGCAGTCCCGAGTTGTTGACGAGGGGCGTCAGCGCCGTGAGGTCGAGCTTGGCGCCGTTGAGGAAGCCGTTGACCATGTTGGCCGGGATGTTGATGACCGACTGCACAGCCTTGGCCACATCGCCGGCCGACAATGCGGCGCCGACGGCGGTGAGACTGTTGACCAGTGCAACGACCGGGCTGATCGCCGGACCCGCCAAACCGATGAGAACACCGCTCAGCGGCGAGGCCAAGAAGGTCAGGACCTGCGAGACGACCGCGTTGGCCTGCGGGTTGTCGTAGGTCGGCAACATCTTCGGGATCATCTGGAGCAGCAGCGTGTGCCAGCCATCGTTCGACTGAGACGCCGCGGCGGTGTCGGCGGGATTGACGCCGATGCCGGTGGCGGCGCCAACCGCGGACTGCAGGTTGTGCCCGACCTCACCGATCACCGTGCCGATGCTGCCCGGGTTCTTCCGGATCGCCTCGACGTGGCGGATCTGGTTGGCCAAGAACTGTTGCAGCAACACCGCCGGGGCGTCGGAGAATGCCTCTCCGATGCGGCCTGCATTCGCCGATGCGGTGTTGAACGCGTTCAGCCACGGCTGCAGCGGGTTGTATGCCGCTGTCAGCTGCACCGCGGCGGTACTGACCGACGGCAGCGCCGGAAGCTTGACCGAGGCAGGTGCCGACGACAGCAGTGGGGCGGCCACGATGGCCGCCGTGGTCGCTGCGCAGATACCCGCCTTGGTATGGCGACGGACCGCTGAATCCATGTGTACGACTCCCTCTTTCCGAGTTGATTGGGGTTGGTTGATGCGGGGAATCGGTGGGCCTCCCCCGAGCCGGGAGGCCCACCGATCGTTGACCTGCTAGCTCGACGCGCCCGAGGCGTGCGAGCCGGCGCCACCGTCGGCGCCGTGAGTCGAACCACCCTGGACCGCAGTGGATTTCGCCGGAGCAGGCTTCTTCACGGGCTTCGGCTTCTCCGACTTCTGCTTGGCCGGCTTCTTCGATTCGGTCTTCTTGGTCTCGGACTTCGTCGTCTCCGACTTGGTGTCCGACTTCGTCGTCTCCGACTTGGTCGAGTCCGCCTTGTGGTCATCCGACTTCTGGTTGTCGGGCTTCGCCGGGGTGGCCGGAGTCGCCGGGGTGGCGGGCGTAGCCGGAGTCGCCGGGTTCGCCGGCGTCTCCGCAGTGGCCGGGGTGGCGGGCGTCGCCGGAGTAGCCGGAGTGGCGGGCGTGGCCGGGGTCGCCGACGTCTCCGACTTGGCCGGCGTGGCCGGCTTCTCGGCTGTCTCCGGCGCCTGCGCCGCGGTGGCCTTCACCTGCGTCACCGCCACCGATGCCTGCGGGATGGAGGTGATCGAGTTGTCCGTGGCCGCCTTGGTCACCGAAACCTGGTTTGCCGCAGCCGGTTCGGCGGCGGTCTTGGGGGCCAACGGGTTACCGGTGCCGCTCCAGCCGATGGCCTTGGCCAGCAGGTGGCTGAGGTTGACGAGCGCACCGATCGGCCCGATGCCCTGGCCCGTGATTTCCAGCGGGAATCCCGGGGCGAGCACCGTTTCGGCCGTCAGACCCAGGGAGTTCAGGATCGAGCCACCGATGCCGGTCATGTCCATGCCCGTCACGCCGGCGGTGAACAGGCCACCGAACTGGATGTTGAGTTTCTGCAGTTCGTTGCCGGCCGGCATGGTCTTGGTGATCAGCGGCGCCAGCACATCCAGGTTGAGATTGGCGCCGTTCAGGAAACCGTTCACCATGGCGGCCGGGATGTTGATGGCAGCCTGCGCCGCGGCCATCGCGTTACCGGCGGCGAGCGAGGTGGCGATCTTGGTGATGCTGTTGACCAGCGCCACCACGGGGCTGATGCCGGGACCCACCAAACCCATCAGCACACCGCTGAGGGGTGAGGCCAGCACGTTGACCACCTGCGTGACGATCGCGGACGCCTGCGGGTTGCCGGCTGTCGGAAGCATGTTCGGAAGCATCTGCGCGACCAGGCCGTGCCAGACGTCGTTCGAGCCGGCGATGGTCCAGTCATCCGGCTTGGTCCCCAGCAGCGTGGCGGCGGTGATGGCCGACTTCACGTTCTGCCCGACGTCCTGGATCACGGCGCCGATGTTGCCGGGGTTCTGCAGGATGGCCCCCACATGGCTGATCTGGTTCGCCAGGAACTGCTGCAGCAACACCGCCGGCGCCTCGGAGACGACCGCACCGATTCGCTGCGCGTTCTCCGACGCGGTGTTGAACGCGTCGAGCCACGGCTGCAGCGGGTTGTACGCCGCGGTCAGCTGGACCGCGGCGCTGCTGACCGACGGCAGCGACGGCAGATGCGCGGCGGCAGGCACCGACGGCAACAGCGGGCCGGCCACGATGGCCGCCGTGGTCGCTGCGCAGATACCCGCCTTGGTATGGCGACGAACCGCAACATTCATGAAGTGACTCCTCGGGGTCGGCTTGCTTACTGGCGGGTAATTTACCGACGAGTAACCGAGTTAATCCAGAGTTTTTGACGAAGTCGTAACGAATCGGTAGCGACGGCATGCGGCTCACAGGTAACGCCAAGCCTGTTTGCGTATTAGCCGGTAAACCGCCGTTTATAGGCCCGCTAACCGTCCGGCAAATGGCCAGTCGGCAAACCCATTTAGGGCGCCCAGTAAGGCTTCGGCGCGACCCCGTGAACGCGGCCGAACCTGCCAGATATATTCCGATTAGTAATGCTCAGACGCATTTTTCGCGTCGTGACCGAGACCACACCGGGCCGTGATCGTGACCGGAATCTCACACGCGCTGAAGCCGCCCTGTGAACTCGGCGGGGGCGCCCTGTTTCCCACACGGGGCAAATCGGGCATGGGTCACAGCGACGCATTCGCGAGATTGCTGCAGCCGCATGTCCAGCAGCCGGCCGAGGCTTCGACCGGTGTCCACATGGTGAGACAACATGTGGGACTGACGGTCCCGGGCAATGCGGGCGACGGTCGTCCGGGGCTCCGCAGGGCACGACCGCCGATGCCGGCCGGCACTTCGCCAAGTATCTTGGATCGGCGGTGGAACGCACCGAAGTGTCAGGCTGGTCAGGGGTTGCGGGTGCAAGAGAATGCGGCGCTGTCGGCCGCCGAGTTGCTCGAACTCAACCGTGACGTTCAGGGCTCGCGCGCGGTCCGGCTGCTGGCCACCAACAACCTCGGCGTCTATGCCACGTTGATGGAGCGGCACCTCAGTGACGGCATGGTCGCCGAGACCGATCTGGTCGTCCGGCTGGAACGCGATCTGGCGGCGCTCGGCGACACCGACGACCAGCTCGGGCAGTCCGGCCTCGCCCTGATCAAGTCGTGGGCCAGCCAGGGCTGGGTGCACCGCGTTGCCGAAACCCGCACGGGTGCCGAACGCAATGTCTGTTATCTGACGCAGGACGCGCGTCGTGCCCTCGACTTCGTCCGCGGCATGCGTCGCGGCGACAGCATCGCCACCGGCGGTTCGATCGCCGGTATCGCGTCCCGCATGCGTCAGATCGCCACGCGTGCCGGAAACGACCCCGACCGCATCCGGGCCGGTATCGAAGCCGAGATCGCCGCGCTGCACCGCGAGCTCGACGAGTTGGAAGCGGGCCTGCGCCCCGAGCCCGACGTCACCGACATGTACGACGAGGCCCGCGCCATCGCGCTGCAGATGGAACGGCTGATCACCGACATCGGCCTCTACGGCACCATGATCGAGCAGGCCACGCAGGCGCTCGACGATCCGATCGACACCAACATCGAGTACCGCGACCGGCAGCGCCAGATGTACGCCGACTACCAGGCGGCGTGGGATTCGGCGGGCCGCGATTCGCATCGCGCGTTCCTGCGCATGATCAACGACCCCGACCAGCGCGCCGAATTCGAGAACGACATCGCCACCGTGGCGTCGGCGCTGCCCGAGCTGGACCCGGCGCTGCGCAAGGTGATGGCGGGCTTCTTCGAGTTGATCGGCCACCAGATCGACGAGGTCGAACGCATCCAGCAGCGATGCGCGCAGCGGGTCAAGCGGTTCACCGCGTTCGGCACCATGGAGTCCAGCCGCGGCGTGGCCCGCCAGCTCAACGAGGCCATCGGCGCGGCCCGGACACTGCTGAAGTCGTCCCTCACCGACTCCCGCCTGGATATCGAAGTCCCCTTGGCCCGGCACGCGATCAGCTCGATCGGCGCACTGAGTTTCAAGATCGGCGACCTCTCGGCACCCAAGCCCGCCGAAGCGGCACAGGGCGACGTCGACCTGTCGACCTTCGCGGCGCTGACCACCCAGGTCGACGCACCCGCGATGTCCGAGATGATCAATGCCGCGGTCGCGCGCCGCCCAGTCTCGCTGGCCGAGGCCGTCTCGATGCTCGATTCGGCGTACCTGGGCCACGTCATCGTGTTGTGGTCGTGGGCCCTCAAACAACCCGCAGGACCGGGTGACCAGAGCGACGACACCATGTCGGTGCGCTTCCGCTCGCTCGACGGTCGCGACCGCGAGATCGAGGTGCCCTACCTGATGTTCACCGAGCCGGTCATGAGTACAGGAGCCATGCATGACTGACAGCCCCATCGATTTCGCCTCGCTGCCCGAGGTCGACAGCACCAGCCGGGCGGCGCAGCAGCGTCGCCCGCGGTTCGACGGCGACGTCAGCGCCATGCCGGACCGCGCCTGCTGGGCCCTGCAGCATCTGCTGACCCGCCGCTACATCAGCAGCGAGTCCGACCGCGACATCTACAGCTGGATTCTGGAGTACCGCAGCGAATTGTCGGTGCGGCTGTCCGAACTCGACCTGCAGTTGCGCATCTCCGAAGGCGTCGACATCGCGTTCATCGAGCAGGCCCGTTACGAGTCGGCCAAGGGCATCAAGCTGTTGCGCCGTGAGCCTCTGGGCACCTACGACTCGATCCTGGCGTTGCACCTGGCACAGCTGATGCGCGCCGGCGGCGACCAGAGCTTCCTGATCACCCGCGACGAGATGCACGGCATGTTCAGCGGCGTCCTGAACGAAACCGACCGCGACGCAGTCACTTTCACCGCCCGCATCGATGCCGCCATCGCGCGCCTGACGGGCCTGGACATCCTGCGCCGTAGCCGTGACGACGAGGACAGCTACACCGTGAGTCCCGTCATCACGGCAGTGATGACGGCCTCGGTGATCACCGAGCTGCAGCAGCAGTTCGAACAACTCACCGGCGGAGGTACGGAAGCCGATGTCTGAGCAGTTCCACCTGTCCCGCCTCCAGATCATCAACTGGGGCGTCTTCGACGGTTATCACAGCATTCCGTTCAGCGCCGGCGGCTCACTGGTCGCAGGTGCCTCCGGCAGCGGCAAATCGTCACTGCTGGACGCGATTTCACTGGGCTTCCTGCCGTTCAACCGGCGTAACTTCAACGCGTCCGGCGACAACACCGCGGCGGGCTCGAGCGCGGGCCGCCGCACGGTCGACAAGTACGTCCGCGGCGCCTGGGGCCAGCGCAGCGAGGCCGGCACCAGCCAGGTCATGTACCTGCGCGGCGAAGGCACCACCTGGTCCGCCGTTGCCGTCACCTACACCAGCAACACCGGCCGCACCATCACCGGCCTGGTGCTCAAATGGCTGACGGGCGAATCACGTTCGGATTCGTCGAGCCGGTTCGTCATCGGCGACGGCGACCTGGACATCGAGGACGTCTGCAACCGGTGGGCCGCGGGCCGCTTCGACGCCGGGGTGTTCAAAGGCGACGGCTGGCGGTTCACGACCAAGGTCGAGTCGCAGTACCTGGCGCAGTTGTATGCCTCGATCGGCATCCGCGCGTCGGACGCCGCACAGCAGCTGCTCGGCAAGGCCAAGTCGCTGAAAAGCGTTGGTGGGCTTGAGCAGTTCGTCCGGGAATTCATGCTGGACGAACCGGACAGCCTGGCCCGGCTGCCCGAGGCGCTCAAACAGATCGACCCCCTCGTCGAGGCCCGGGAACTGCTCGCGGTGGCGCAACGCAAGCGCAAGATTCTCGGTGACATCGAGGCCATCCAGGTGCGCTATGCCTCCGAATCGACCGACCTGGGGATCATCGATCTGGTGGACCTGCCGATGGTGCGGGCCTACACCGACCACGTCCGGCTGCGGCACTGCCCCGCCGAGATCGAGACGCTCGACGCGACGATCGACCAGCTGGAGAACGAGAACGCCGACCTGACGCGGCAGCTCAATCTGGCCAAGGCCGAAGGTGATTCGCTCAACGCCCAGATCAACGGCGCGTCGGCGAATGTCGGCCCGCTGCAGGCCCAGGTCAACGCGGCCGAGGCGCAGGCCGACGATGTGGCGCGGCGGCGCGCGGCCTATGAGGAGATGGTCGCGGCCCTCGGCGTCGACGTGCCCGACACCGCCGACGAATTCTGGAACCTGCGCGAGGAACTGACCCGACAGGCCACCGAGATGCTGGGCAAGCTCGAGTGGGGGCGCGACGCCAGCACTGACGCGGAGTACGCACAGAAGTCGGCGCGCATCCTGCGCGACAACGCGGCCAAGGAACTCAAGCGCGTCGAGCACGTCGGCTCGGCACTGCCCGAGTCCGCCGTGACCATGCGGGACCACATCTGCGCGGGCGTCGGCATCGACCCCGCCGAACTGCCCTATGTCGCTGAGCTTTTCGATCTGCAGCCCGAGCACTCACGCTGGCGGCTCGCGGTCGAGAAGGTGCTGCGCGGGGTCGGCCTGCGGTTGCTGGTGCCCGATCAGCACTATGCCAAGGTACTGCGGTTCGTCAACGAGACCAACATGCGCGGACGGCTGGCCCTGCACCACGTCCGGGCCGGCGCCTCGGGACGCGAGGCCGAGCCGAACACGTTGGCGGGCAAGCTGTTCCTGGTCAAGCCCAAACACCCCTGCGCCGCCGAGGCCGCCGACGTGATCGCCGCGGCCGGTGACCACATCTGCGTGGACACCCCCGACGTGTTCGTCCGCTTCCGCCGGGCCGTCACCGACACGGGTCTGTACAAGGACTCCGACCGGCTGGCCATCAAGGACGACCGGCGCCCGATCAAGCCCTCCGAGTTCATCTACCAGGGCGACATCAGTGCCAAGCTGGAGGCGCTGCACGCCGAACTCACCGAGGCCGAGGAGGCCTTCAACACCGCCCGGCGCGCTGCGGATGAGATTGCGGCGCAACGGCAACGGTGGCGTGACCGGGCCGCGGCGTGCAAGGCCGTCTACGAACAATTCCCGCAGTGGAGCCAGATCGACACCGACACCGCCGAGGGTCACGCCGACCGGCTCCGCGAGCAGTATGAGCTGCTGCTGGCCGACCACCCCGACATCGAGGCGCTGTCGGCGCGCGCCGAGGAGTGCTGGGTCGACATCCAGACCCTGATGACGCGGCGCGGCGCGATCCAGACCCGGCGCGACGATCTCGACGCCCGCCGCACCAAGCTCATGGATCTGCAGGACCGGCTCTCCCCCGCCGCGGTGTCGGAGCAGGCCACAGATCTGTTGCGCCGCTATGCCGCTGACGTCCCGGTGCCGCTGGAGCTGCTCAATCCGGAGCCGCACCGCGAGGCGCTGTTCGCGGCCATCCGCCGCGAACGCGATCAGCTCACCGAGAGCCGCCGGCGCTCCTACGAGGAGTTGTCCCGCATCGTCGCGACGTTCGACGCCTCGTTCCCGGATGCGATTCCGAACGACTCGGATGACTTCGACGAGCGCATCTACGACTACGTGGCGGTCTGCCGTCACATCGACGAGCGCGAGCTGCCCGACGCCTACGATCGCATGATGCGCCTGATCACCGAGCAGGCGCCCGACGCGATCCTGACGCTGCACCGCGTCGCCGAGCAGGAGACCCGCCGCATCAGCGAGCAGATCGACCGTGTCAACACCGGTTTGGGCGCAGTGGAATTCAACCGCGGCACCCGCCTGACGCTGCGCGCCAACCCGCGCAGCATGGTCGCCGTCTCCGAACTGACCGACATCGTCAAAGCCATCTCCCGGCGCATCGCCGAGGTGGGGCTGGGCGACAAGAAGGCGATCCTCGACCAGTACGCCGACATCCTGCGGTTGCGAAACCGGTTGGCCGGCAACAACCCCGAGGACCGCGCCTGGACCCGCGATGCGCTCGACGTGCGCAACCGGTTCACGTTCGACTGCGCCGAATGGGACGTGGCGAGCGGCGAGCTGATCCGCACGCACAGCAACGCCGGTGACAACTCCGGTGGCGAGCAGGAGAAGCTGATGGCCTTCTGCCTGGCCGGGGCGCTCAGCTTCAACCTGGCCAACCCCGAAAGCGGCGACAACAAGCCGGTTTTCGCGCAGCTGATGCTGGACGAGGCGTTCTCCAAGTCCGACCCGCAGTTCGCCTCGCAGGCGCTGCAGGCGTTCCGCAAGTTCGGTTTCCAGCTGGTGATCGTCGCGACGGTGCAGAACGCCACCACCATTCAGCCGTACATCGACGGCGTGGTGATGGTGTCCAAGTCCGAGGCCACGGGCCGCAATGCCCGGCCGGTCGCCAATGTCGCGACCAAGACCATCACCGATTTCACTGCCCTACGTCGGGAACTGAAAGTCCCCGAGCCTGTCTGATCGGAGCGTCATGCGTATCGCCACCTGGAACGTCAACTCCATCCGCACCCGGGTCGACCGGGTCACGGACTGGCTGTCCCGCGCCGACGTCGACGTGCTCGCCATGCAGGAGACCAAGTGCAAGGACGAGCAGTTCCCGACCATGCCGTTCGCGGCGCTCGGTTACGAGGTGGCGCACGTCGGGCACAGCCAGTGGAACGGGGTGGCCATCGCGTCCCGCGTCGGACTCGATGACGTGCAGATCGGTTTCGCGGGCCAGCCGCAGTGGCAGGACGCCGACGAGGCCCGCGCCATCGGCGCCACCTGCGGCGGGGTCCGGCTGTGGAGCCTGTACGTCCCCAACGGCCGGACACTGGTTGATCCCCACCTGCCCTACAAACTCAAATGGCTTGCGGCCCTGCGTGATACCGCGGCCGGCTGGCTGGCCGACGATCCGTCGCTGCCGCTGGCCTTGATGGGTGACTGGAACATCGCGCCGACCGACGAAGACGTCTGGGACATGGCGGTGTTCGCCAACTCGACGCACGTCTCCGAGCCGGAACGTGCGGCGTTCCGCGCCATCAACGACGCCGGCTTCGCGGACGTCGTGCGCCCGTTCACCCCGGGGCCGGGCGTCTACACCTACTGGGACTACACACAGCTGCGGTTCCCCAAGAAGCAGGGCATGCGCATCGACTTCGTGCTGGGCTCACCGGAGTTCGCGGCCCGCGTCACCCACGGCGAGATCGTCCGCGAGGAGCGAAAAGGCAAGCAGCCCAGCGATCATGCGCCGGTGCTGGTGGAGTTGGCGCAGTGAGCGCGGTCATTCACGCCGCCGAGCCGGCCAGCCTGCGCGCCCGCATCATCCACTTCTTCGCGTCATTGCTGTTGGCCCGTATTCTGATTCGCGCGCTGACCACGGCGGAGTACGAGGCGACGACACAGCGGATCGTGCGGGTGGGACGCAATGTCAACAAGTTGGCCAGCCTGCAGCGTCGTCGGCCACCGCGCGGCTTCCGTCTGGTCGCCGAGAACTGGAACGGCCTGCCGGTCGAGTGGGTTTCGCCGTCGGACCTCGACGCGCCCATCACCGACGGGGTCATCCTGTACTTCCACGGCGGCGGGTTCGTTCTCGGTGATCTGAACACCCACCTGCGCGCCGTCGCCGCGCTCTCGCGCGTCACGCGATTGCCGTTGGTACACATCGAGTATCGGCAGTACCCCGAGGTCGACCTGGCGACGACCATCCAGGACTGCCTGGGCGCTTACCGTCACTTGCTGAGCCAGGGCGTCGACCCGGCCAAGGTCATTCTCGCCGGCGACTCGGCCGGCGGATTCCTGGCGTTCGCCACCGCGCAACAGGCCCCGAAGCACGGGCTCCCGGCACCGGCAGGGGTGGTCGGTATCTCGCCGCTGCTGGAATTGGACAACGCCGCACGCACCGCGCATGCGACCGCGGCGACGGACGTCTTCGGGATCGCCGCCGGCTTCCCGGTCATCACCGAGCGCATCTGCCCCGCCGGCAATCTCGGCGAATTGGAGCCGGTGTCCGGTCCGATGGACGCGATGCCGCCGTCGCTGATCGTCGCATCCGAGACGGAATCACTGCTGTGTGACGCCGAACGGATGCAGGACAAACTGCTCCAGGCCGGGCGCAGGTGCGATGTCGCGGCGTGGCCCAGCCAGGTCCACGCGTTCCCGGCCATCTTCCCCGGGCTGCCCGAGAGCCGCCGGGCCTACGCGCGCATGGCCAGTTTCATCGCCGACTGCCTTTCCGGCACGGCTCCGGCAAAGTCCGCCTAATTCAGGTACTGCTCCACCGACTCGACGAGCGCCGCCTCGACACGGCGCAGCGGCACGTCCGACTTGGTTGCCTGGGCCATGACGATGGCGCCCTCCACGGCGGCAACGGTCAGCGTCGCCTGCCGCGCGGCGTTATCGGGTGACAGGCCGGCGGCTTCCAGGCCGGCGGCGATGCGGCGTTCCCAGTCGAGGAAGACCTCACCAGCGGTGTCGGCCGCGGCCGGTGCCTCTGACCTGCCGAGTGCGGCAGCCATGATCGGGCAGCCGACCTCGAAGTCACTGCTGGTCAGGTTTGAAATCCACATCTCGACGAAGGCCCGCACCGCCCCGACCGGACCGTTTTCGCCGATCAGGCGGTCGATGCCGTCGCCCAGCATGTTGCCTGCGGCGACGGTCGCGTCGGCGACGAGTTCGGCCTTGCCACCAGGGAAGTTCAGGTAGAGGGACCGCCGCGCGGTACCGCTGCGTTCGAGCAGCTGGCTGAGCCCCATGCCGGAAACGCCCTGGCGCCGAATCAGATCGATGGCTGTGACGACGAGCCGATCCCGGGCACTCATGTGACGTAACTCCCTGTCCTTCAGCATTGTTTGTACACCAGTCGGTCTACTAGCGTCTGCCTCCAATAGTAGACCGAACGGTGTAGTTCCGGTCTCGAATCAAGGGGGTCCGGGTGGGACACAACAGTAGGTTTTTCGCCGCCACCAGCCGTTTCTGTGCCAAATGGGCGTGGGCCGTCATCGGCTTCTGGGTCGCACTCGCCGGAATCCTCAACGTCGCCATCCCCCAACTCGAGCAGACCGTTGCCGAGCACTCGGCGCCGTTCATGCCCGCGAACATCAAGGCCGCACAGACTCTGCGCGAGATGTCCGACGCCTTCGGTGTCCCGCGGTCCTCGGCCGTCGGGAGCGTGGTGCTGGTCGATGAGAAGGGCATCGACGCGGCCGACGAAGCCCTGTACCGCAACATCGTCGCCACCTTGCAGCGCGACACCACCAACGTCGCCTACGTGCTCGACACCTATGACAATCCGCAACTGCGCGACATCGCACTCAGCCCCGACCACAAGGCGATCAACCTCGTCCTTGCCGGCACCGGCGACGTCGGGTCCACCAAGGCACACACGAACACCATCGCGATCCGCGATGAGCTCCAGGCCCTGCCCAAACCCCCGGGGGTCGGGGTGTACCTCACCGGACCGTCGCCGACATTGGCCGACCTGTTCAGTGCCATGGACTTCTCCCTGCTGATCATCACCGCGGTGTCCGTCCTACTGATCACCCTGGTACTGCTGATGGTCTATCGGTCGCTGGCCACGGCAATGGTCCCGCTGCTGACCATCGGCATCGCCCTCGGCGTGGCCCGCCCTATCGTGTCGTTGCTCGGCATGGGCGGGACCCTCACCGTTTCGAACTTCACCATCTCGCTGATGACGGCGATGCTGCTCGGGGCCGCCACTGACTACGCGATCTTCATCCTCGCCGGCTATCACGAGGCCCGGCGCAGCCAGGTGCCCGTCGTCGATGCGATAGCGCAAGCCGGGCAGCGGGTTTCGGGCATCCTGATCGCCTCGATGCTGACCATCGCGGCGGCCGCCACCGCGATGGGATTCACCGAGCTCGGCATGTTCAAGGCCGCCGGCCCACCGATCGCCATCGCGATCGTCGTCGGACTGGCGGTGTCGATGTCCCTGCCCTACGCCCTGCTGTCGATCCTGGGACGCCGCGGCCTCGCCGAACCGCGTCCCCTCAACGACCGACGCTGGCGCCGCATCGGATCGACCATGATCCGCCGGTCCGGAGTCCTGGTGACGGCATCGCTGGTGCTGCTGCTCAGTTCCGCAGCGGTTCTCACCACCTTCCGGGTGAACTTCGACGAAAATTCCATGCAGCTCGACGACACCGAGAGCTCCGTCGGCTACGAGAAGACCTACGCCCATTGGGGTGTCAACGAGGCGGCACCGGAATACCTGATCGTCTCGGCCGACCATGACATGCGGAACACCGACGACCTGGCCGCGCTCGACCGCGTTGCCGGTCGCCTGTCAGGGATGCCCGAGATTGCCTACGTCCGTTCGATGACCCGGCCGGCCGGAAAGCAGTTGCCGCAGACCACCATCGGCTACCAGGCGGGGATCGTGGCCGACCGGCTCGGCGATGCCAAGAACCAGGTCAACAAGGCCGTTCCCGACATCCACCGGCTGGACTCCGGCGCGGCCCAACTGCGCGACGGCGCGGCGTCCGCGGTGACTCAGCTTCCCCAACTGGTTTCGGGCATCAGGCAGGTCACCGGGCTCGCCCATCAGGTGCTCGACGGGTACCAGGCCGCCGGCGCCGGGCTGTCCACCCTCACCGACGGCACCGTGGACGTCCGGTCGGCATTGGCCGATCTCAGTTCCTCCACCGGATTGCTCGACGCGGCGTTGCAGGCCATCGACGGCAACGCGCAGGTCGCCGATGCCGGTCGGCTGGTGAGCTCGGCACTCGGCTCCGCGCTGGACCCGCAACCCGGCCCCGACTGCCTGATGAACCCGGTGTGCAGCCGGGCCCGCGCGGACATCGCCGACCTCGACGCCATATCCAATGGTGCGGTCAGCCGGGCGCTGCTGCAGGCGCAGCGGCTCTCCGCGGTGCCGCAGGTGACCGTCGAGAAGGTGCGGGCCGCCGAGCCCGCCATCCGAGATGCGTTGGCCACGTTGCAGAAAATGGTCGCGAACCTGCCCGGCGGTTCGCCGGCGCAGGCTCGCACCCAGCTGACCGAACTCGTGCGTGGCGCCGACCAGCTCAGCGCCGGGATGACTCGACTGGCCGTCGGCCTCGATCAGGTCAAGGGTGGCGTGGATCAGGTGGTCACCATGTCCGGGCGGCTCACCGACGGGCTCGGTCAGGCGACGGACTACCTGACGACCTTGAGCACGCACACCGGCGATGGCCCGGGCTCGGGCTTCTACCTTCCGCCGCAAGGCTTTTCCGATCCGGCCTTCCGGGCCGCACAGGACCTGCTGTTCTCGCCCGACGGCAAGACCGCGCGGATGCTCGTCATCTGGAAGATCAACCCGTACAGCGCCCAGGCCCTGGATGCCTCCCGCGCACTGGCGCCGGCGGCGACCGAGGCCGCGTCTGGAACGTCTTTGCAGACAGCACGTTTCGCGAGTACCGGCCTGGCGTCGCTGTCGGCCGACATGCGTGACCAGGTGTGGCACGACTTCGCCGTCTACGGCATCGTCGCGATCCTGGGTGTGCTGCTGGTGCTGATCGCGCTGCTCCGTAGCATCCTCGCGCCCGTATTCATGGTCGCGGTCGTGACGTTGTCGTTCGCCGCCGCCTCTGGATTTAGCGTCCTGGTGTGGCAGCACCTCATCGGTGTCGACATCGACTGGTCGGTCTTCCCGGTGTCGTTCATGGCGCTTATCGCCGTCGGCGCGGACTACAGCATGCTGTTCGCCGCCCGTATCCGCGAAGAGTCGGGTGACGGCATGATCCGCGGCATCATGCGCAGCTTCGGCAGCACCGGCAGCGTCATCACCACCGCCGGAATCGTCTTCGCGCTCACCATGTTCGCGCTGATGACCGGCCGAGTGATCAACCTGCTGCAGATCGGGTTCACCATCGGCATCGGCCTGCTGATCGACATCACCCTGGTCCGCACCGTGCTGGTGCCGGCGGCGATGGCCATGATCGGCAACCGCATCTGGTGGCCGAGCAAGCCGAACGCCGGGCACTCTGCGACGGCGAGCACGGAGCGCGAGCCGGTGACCGCCGACGCTTAGGTGGGCCGGCTACATCGCTGGCGGTCCTCCGACCGCTACCCGCTGCTTTGGAGGCAGCGCCGGCGGATCGTCGACGGTTAGGTCGCCTAGCTGCCTGTCGAGGGGCACGCGCCCTGGTTCTCTGACGGGAGTCTCTGATCGTCGACGGTTAGATCAGCTAGTTGTCCTTGGAGGGCTCACACGAGCCGCGACCGGGGCGCTTCGGCCCCCGCAGTTCTCGGGGCGGGTGTCGGACCCTCGACGGTTAGGTTGACTAATCGCTGCTACTGCGCCGCGCCGTTGACTAGTCGTCCTAACCGTCGGGGATCGGCGCCTCTCGCCGGGCCGAGTTGGCTAGTTGCCCTAACCGTCGACGATCCCCGCCCGGGCGTCAATCTTGCTGGGGCTCTTCTGTTTAGGTGTCCTCATCGTCGTCGATGCCAGGGTGTCGCAACCGCCTGGGCTTGTCGGTGGGCAGGTCTACATTCGAACGTATGAGCGAATCAAATGGTGGTCCCCACGCCGCGGCCGCGGCGGTCGACGCGATCACCCTCGCCTCTCGCGAGGAGAACGCCGCCGGCGCCCGCCGCCTGGCCGCGATCGGCGACCTGTGGGAGCTACGAGCCCCCGACGACGACATCGAAAAACGGTACTGGGCGATCGACGGCTACGCCGGACTGGTCGTGGAGGTCGCCGCCGCGCTGGGGATGTCCCGCAAACGGGCACAGGCCCAGGTGGACCGGGCGGTGATGCTGCGCACCCGCCTACCCAAAGTCGCCGCCGTGTATGCGAAAGGACTGATCGATGCGGTGATGGTCGCGATGATCGTCGCCCGCACCGACCTGATCATCGACGACGACGTCGCCCAACGCGTCGACGCCGACCTCGCCGCCAAGATCGTGGCCTGGGGACGATTGTCGAAACCGAAAATGGAACAACGCATCGACGCGATCATCGCCAACGCCGACCAGGCCGGTGTGCACCCACCCAAACCCCCGTCCCAAGCCCGCTACCTCGACATCCGCGCCTGCGGCCCCGGCGCCGCCAGCGTCTGCGGGACGGTGGACGCCGCGACCGCCGCGGTGCTCGACGCCGCCCTCGATGACCTGGCGAAAGGGGTGTGCAAGGCCGATCCGCGCTCCCACGATCAACGCCGGGCCGCGGCCATCGACGCCCTGGCCCGCGGCGGCCGGCTGCGCTGCCAGTGCGGCCAGGACGACTGCCCCGCCGCCGCGGGCGCTGCCGGTGATCTACCGGCGCCGACGGTCGGCACCCGCGCGGTCATCCACGTCATCGCCACACCGCAGGCAGTGGACGGCCAGGCCCCCGGATTCCTGCCCGGGTACGGACAGATCCCCGCCGACCAAGTCGAACGACTCGCCGACGGCGCGACCATCCGCCAGGTGGACCTGCCACCGGATGCGGCCGAACCCCGATACCGGCCCTCGGCCAAACTCGCCGAATTCGTGCGCTGCCGGGACCTGACCTGCCGATTCCCTGGCTGTGACCGGCCCGCCCAAGCCTGCGACATCGACCACACCACCGCCTATCCCGCAGGGCCGACGCACCCGTCAAACCTCAAATGCCTGTGCCGGTTCCATCACCTGCTCAAAACCTTCCACCCTTGGCAGGACCAGCAGTTCCCCGACGGCACCGTCGTGTGGACCGCCCCCACCGGGCACACCTACATCACCAAACCCGAAGGCGCCCACTGGTACCCACAACTGGCCCAACCCACCGGAACACCCGCGGTCACCGAAGAACCGCCACGCACACCCACACGCGGTCACTGCATGCCCAAACGCAAACACACCCGCGCCCAAGAACGCCGACAACTCATCAACCAAGCCCGCACAGCCAACGAACAACGCATCGCCGACACGGCCGCGGCAGCAGAGCAGTGGGATGAACCGGCACCGTTCTGAAATGCGGAAAACGGCCACTCACAATGGGTTTCACCATCATGAGCGGCCGTTGTCGACCACCCTGCCGGCCGTAGCTACGGGCACCCCAAGAACTGGCAGGTCGCGTTGGTGTTCTCGCCCGCGACGGTGCGGTAGTGCGGGTGGCCGCCGTACCAGCCGTCTTCCGCGGTCATGCCAACGACCTGAGGCGGCATGCCACGGTGTACCAGGTTGTACCGATGGCAGATCGTCCAGTCCCAGTCGACCTCGGTGAAGCCGCCGGGAACCGGCTGGCCCGGGCACCAGGTACCCGAGGAGGGTTCTGCCTGGGCGATGCCGGTGCTCAATCCGAAGGCGGCCAGACCCATCCCGCCGGACAACAGCGCCGCCGCGGCCAGTCGTGCGATTCGTCGCGTCATGTGAACTCACCTGTCTCTGCTGCTGATTGGTGAATGCAGCATGCAGCCCGGCACTTGGCAGATTCTTGGGGCTTGCACACATGAGGCAGCCGAACACGACCCGGCACCGTTGCAGTCCGGCACTCGGGTCGGTTCGGCGCCTGTGGCTAAACCAGTTCCGGCACCCGCAGGTGGGCGAAGGCCACGTCGAATTCGGCCTCGTCCAGCTCGTCCGCACCGGTTTCCTTCATGCGCATCTGCTTCATCGTTTGCGCGCCATCCCGGTTGCGCTCCATGGCTTCCCGGCTGTCGAACGTCGTGCAGGCCACACCGCGGCCGGTGTTCCGATCAACCAGCAGGCTGGTGCTGCAGAAGCCCTCGAGCGCCTCGCTGTCGGGGACGATGTTCCTCTTGAAATGGTCGATGGCCGCATCGGCGTGGGCGGGGTCGACGTGCCCCCACGTAACGCGTGCGCATGCACCCTCGGGCATCTGGCGAGCGCGGTGCAACAACGCGATGTCCCACTCATCGACGGAAGCGGCGCCGCCGAACATCTCGATGGCCTTTTCGCGGATCGGCCGAACTTGTTCGGCGACAGCGTTCATCGCCTCCTCGGACTCCCACGCCGTCACCGCAATGCACCGGCCGGACTGCCGGTCGGTGAGCAGCGACATGCCCACGAACCCTTCGAGGCCTTGGAGTTGGGGCATCACTTCGTCGCGGAGGTGCGCAACTCCCGCATCGATGGCCGAGGGTTGTGCGTGAATAGTGGTAGAGTGAACCGTCCTGGTCTGGATGGAGACCTTCGGTTAGGCCACCTCCGGTATGGCGGTGACGGTGTCACGGTAGCGGTTCTCGTAGGCGGTCGGTGAGAGATAGCCGAGCGAGGAGTGCAGGCGGGTGGTGTTGTACCAATGCACCCAGGTGGCTGTTTCCCGTTCGACCTCGGTGCGGCCGGTCCAGGATTTGTCCCGGCCGATCAGTTCGGTTTTGTAGAGTCCGATCGCTGATTCCATCAGTGCGTTGTCGAGCGCATCGCCGACCGATCCGATGGACCCGGCGATGCCCGAGTCGCGTAGCGCGTCGGTGAACGCCAGTGAGGTGTACTGACTTCCGGCATCGGAGTGATGAACCAAACCTGTTGTGGTGAAACGAAAGTCGGTTCTCCTGCGGGTGAACACAGCCTGTTCCAGGACACTGGTCACCAACGGCGTGGCCTTGGTCGACATCACCCGCCATCCCAGAATTCGGCGGGAGTACACATCGACGCAGAACGCGGTGTAGACAAACCCTTGCAGTGTCCACACGTAGGTGAAATCAGCGACCCACCATTGATCCGGCCGGGTCGGTGCACCCCACTGGCGGTCGATCAAATCGGGGTGCCGCGTAGCGCCCGGGTCTGCGGTGGTGGTGATCGTGCACCGCTTTCCACGCACGATTCCTGCGATACCGCAGATGCGCATCAGCCGGGCCACCTGGTCCCGGCCGATCTCGTGACCAGCATGTTTCATCGCATGCCACATCTTGCGGACACCGTAGAGCCGCCGGTTAGCCACGTAGAGCCGGTGCACGGTGTTGGCGGCGTGGGCCTCGGCCCAGGCGGCATCGCTGACCGGGCCACGGGCTTTGGCCGCGTAGTAGGTGGACGGGGCGATCGGCAGGCCGTGCTCGGCGAGCACGGTGCAGATCGGGTCGACCCCGAACCGGTCGCGGTGAGCGTCGATGTAGTCGACGATCACCGAAGTCGGCGGTCGACCTCCGCCGCCGCGAAAAACGCTGTCGCGGTCTTCAAAATCTCATTCGCCCTACGCAATTCGGCGTTCTCTCGACGCAACGCCGTGAGTTCGGCGGCCGGGTCCTCACTCTCGCCGCGCGGTGCGGAAGTGCTCGTTCCGTAACGATCTTCGACCCAGTTGCGCAACGTGGCCTCATTGATCCCGAGAATCTCCCCGACATGCCGCCGAGCCCCCCGCTTGGAATCACCAACCTGCGCAATCCGGTCCTGATACATCCGTACAGCCCGCTCACGAGTCTCCGGGTCGAACTTCCTCTGTGCAGCCACAGCCACATCCTCCTGGTGCGATCACGGACTCCACCAGACCCAGGACGGTTCAGAGCGTGCGTACACGACCCACCCCCTCTATATCGGGGCAGCGCCCCAGCGGCACCGCCGGTCCACCGATATACGTTCCTCCGATGTCCGGCGGGTGGCAATAGCCGATCGGCGCGGGTATCGATATTGACGAGCCCGGACGAATTCCGTTCTGCGAGAACAGGAATTGACGACTAGCTGCGTTTTCCGCCGGGAATCCGGTCGACGAGCCACCCGAGCCGGGCGACCGTGCTGTCGAGGGGCTCGACCACTTCGGCGAGCCGCTGCAGACTCGGCAGGGTCGCGGCGATCGAGTTGGCGCCGTGGGCGATCTTCTCGGCAGAGGTGTCGATGCCGGCGGCGGCCTCGGTCAGGGTGGTGATCTGGCTGGCGATCAGTTCCGCATGCCGGTCGATGCCCGCTGCGCTCTCGCTCAGCTTGGCGATGTTGTCGGCAATGTACTGCGCGGACTTGCGAAGCTCGGCGACGTCGTCCATCAACGCGAACACCGCCTGAACGAGTGTCCTCGGCCCACGCCGCCGTTTGCCCGGAGCACTCTCGGCTTCGCCTGCCTGCGCCATGACTCACGCCTTCCGTTCGACAGGAGCCCCCTTGTCCTTGGCCTCCTGCTGGTACTGCCGCAGCTCGGCACGCACCGCTTCATCTAACGCGCGGTCAAGGCTAGCGTGAGCAGAACGGCGAGATACACGGCGCATGGCATCGATGAGGTCGGCGGCCCAGGCAAGTTCGACGTCGTTGCTGGGATACCAGCCGGTCCCGCGCTGCCGAACCACCTCGGTGTGCCCGGCCCGGGTCATGGCGCGCGCCGCTTCGTCGAGCTTCTTGTCGACCGCCGTGGTGGTCTTGAGGATCGCCGCCAACGGCATCCCGCGGGAGATGAGCTTGGCGAAGTCGTCGATCACCCGCCGGTCGGGGACCAGGTAGGAGTCCTTCTCGTCGGTCGGCTCGATGATCCGGCCGGCGACGAGCCGTCGCAGCGTCGCGCCGTCGAGCCGGCCCAGCGCCATCTCCAGCTCTTGGCGCGTCATGGTCTGCGCCTCGGGGTTCGACCACGGCGCGATCACCAGCTCCTCGAGATCGGCCAGGTCCAGCACCTCGACGAGCCCCTCACCGCGCTGCAGGCCGGTGAGGAACTTCAAGATGTGCTTGACGGTGAAGCCCTCGCTGAGCAGCCGGACGATCGCCTGCAGCTGGCTCAGGTGCCGGTCGGTGTAGATCGCGACCCGGCCCCGGCGCTGAGGCCGGGGCAGCAGGCCGTTCTCCTGGTAGACGCGGACGTTCCGGGTTGTCGTCCCCGCTTCGCGCGCGAGGTCGTCGATCCGGTACTCAGCCACCAGCGGATTCTATGCGGTCAGGACCGAAGCACTGCTGGTCTGTGCAGCAGTGATCTTGAAGTCGTGCAGATTGACCGTCTTCAGCTGGTTGACGTACTGGGTGGCGAACCCGGGGAACATCGTCGCGTTGAAGCCGTCCTCGGTCAGGTACCAGCTCTGGCAGCCCGAGTTCCACGTCGTGGACTGCAGTCGCTGCTGGATGTCCTCGTTGTACCGGGCCTGGACCTCGGGCCGGACGTCGAGCGACTTCCACCCGAACTGCAGCAGCTTGGAGATCGCCTCGACGATGTAGTCGATCTGCGCCTCCATGTACACCAGCGCGGAGCTGTGGCCGGGTCCGGAGTTGGGTCCGAACGTGAAATACAGGTTGGGGTAACCGGATACCGCGACGCTGCGGTAGGCATACGCGCCCCGGCTCCATTCCGCGGCGAGCTCCCGGCCGTCGATACCGATGACGGGGAACGGGGTGCCGGCCTTGGACACATCGAAACCGGTGGCGAAAACGATGGCGTCGAATTGGTGCTCGATGCCTTCGACTGTCCGAATCCCCTTGGGCGACAACCGTGCAATGGGCCACGTGATGAGCTTGCAGTTGTCGGCCTGCAGCGCCGGGTAGTAGTCGGCGGTCATCAGCAGCCGCTTGCAGCCGGCCGAGAAGTCGGGGGTCAGCTGGCGGCGCAGCCACGGATCCTTCACCTGCAGGCGCAGATTCGCCAGGCTCAGTGCCTCGACCACCCGGGTGAACGGGCTGTCCCACACCACACCGAGCGCCACCGACTCGTGTCCCCAGAACCACGCGGACCGCGCGAGCTTCTCGGCGAACGGCACGTCCTTGTAGATGCGCTTCAGCCAGCCGCTGGTCGCGCCGTTGATGCGCGGGATCACCCAGCCGGGCGTGCGCTGGAACACCTTGACCGACTTGGCGACCTTGATCAGTTCCGGGACGATCTGCACGCCACTGGCGCCGGTACCGATGACCGCGACCTTCTTGCCGGTGAAGTCGTAGTCGTGATCCCAACGGGCACTGTGGATCTTCTTGCCTTCGTAGGTCTCGATGCCTTCGATCTTCGGGAAGCTGGCGTTCGCCAACGGTCCCGAGGCGACGATCACGGCGCGCGCCTGCACCGGTTCGCGCCCCTCGAAGTTGACGGTCCACTCCCCCGCCACCTCGTCGTACTCCACACCGGTGACGTTGTGGCCGAAGCGGATGTGCGGCGCGATACCGAACGACTCCACCATGCTGTCGATGTAGCCGAGGATCTCGTCGCTACCGGAGTAGGTGTGCGACCAGTCCGGGTTCGGCGCGAAGCTGTAGGAATACAGGCGCGACGGGATGTCGCACGCCGCACCGGGATACGTGTTGTCGCGCCAGGTGCCACCGACCCGGGTGCCGCGCTCGAAGATCTCGAAATCGGTGATGCCCTGGTCTTTGAGCCGGATGGCGGCTCCGATGCCGGCGAAGCCCGCACCGATGATCGCTACAGAAATGGTCATTCGTGAATTCCCTTACGCAACCGGCTCGTAGGTCAGCTCGTCCGACCAGGTCGGCGTGTACTTCACCAGCGGCATCGGGATGGCGCCGGTGACCACCACCAGCGAATCGGCCAGCCAGTGGTACTTCGAGGTACGGTCGATGACCTTCTTGGCGTGCCACGAGATGAACCGGTACATGGGCACCCGGCGCGCGAAAGCGCTTCGCTCACCGACACTTTGGAACCGCCGCATGGCCTGGTACAGGCGTTCCTCGTTGACGCCCATGGCCACGATGTTGTCGCGCATCTTGTTGAGCAGGGGGAAGTAGCTCAGCGTGCCGACGATCAGTGCCGGGTTCATCCAGCTGCCGACGAAGTCGACGACCAGCTTGCGCATGTCGGCGTGGCCGAGGATGTCCATGACCTCGAAGTCGACGGCGAGGTGTCGCGACTCGTCGGAGTTGATGCGCTTGAAAACCTCCTGCGCCACCGGGTCTTTGACCTCATCGGTGATGAATTTGATGAGTGCCCCGTCCAGTGCCACCTCCAGCATGGGGATGACGGTGCCGAGGATCGACAGCGACATGCCGTCGGAGAACTTGTCGAGCCAGGTGATCACCAGCTGCACATTGACGCTCGGCGGCGGGACCTCGTCGTTCTCGAGCATGCCCCAGCGCCGCATCAGGGCCAGCTCGGCGTTGGCGTGCTTCTGCTCCTCGGCGTGGAAGTGCTCGTAGATGCTCTTGAGCGTCGGGGTCGGGGCCTTGCGGGCCAGTGCGGCGAAGCCACGGGCGCCGACGTTCTCGATCCACATCAGATCGGTCATGAACGGCTTGAGCTTGGCCCACAGTTCCGGCTCGATCAGTTCAGCACCCGGTGCGTCCCAGTCGATGTCGGCCAGGGCCCACTGCTTGTCCTTGATCTTCTGCAGCATGTCGTCGAGATCCATTGCCATGATGGGTTCCTTTCAGTCCTTGGGAAGTACGCGACCGAGCAGTCCGGCACCGCGGACGTACAGGGCCGGGAAGTGTCGCTTGAGGTGCCAGATGACGGTGGCGTCGATCTGCGGCACCACGTAGAGCCGGCCGCCGTCGTGCGCGTCCAGCGTGCGGGCGGCGACGTTGTCGGCCGACAGGCCGGTCCAGCGGGCCAGCTGCTGGCTCAGGCTCATCGAGCCGGGGGTGATGCGGCCGTCGGTGAAGACGTTGGTCTTCACGAAGGTCGGGCACAGGACGGTGACGGCGACGTCGGTGCCGTCGAGTTCGGCGGCGAGGGTTTCCGACAGCGACATCACGCCGGCCTTCGACACGTTGTAGGCCGCCATCGACGGCGCGGCGGCGAATCCGGCGGCCGAGGCCACGTTGATGATGCCACCCCGGCCGGCTTCGCGCAGCAGCGGCGTGAAGACCTCACAGCCGTACACCACACCCCAGAGGTTGATGCCGAGTGCCCAGTCCCAGTCCTCGAAACCGATGTCGCCCACGGGCTTTCCGCCGATGCCGACACCCGCGTTGTTGATCACCAGCGTCGGCGCGCCACCGAAGATCTCCTGCGCCTGCTTGGCCAGCAGCTCGATGGCGGTGCGGTCGGCGACGTCGCACTGCACGGCGTGGCCCTTGCCGGTGGGCAGCTGGTCGATCAGCGCGACGGTCTCTTGCGCGCGCTCCATGCTGATGTCCGCGCAGATGATCTCGCCGCCCCGGCGCGCGAGCTCGAGCGCGAACGACCGCCCGATCCCGCTGCCGGCGCCGGTGACGACCGCCTTCGCCTTGTCCGAACGGCGTTCGCCGCGAAAGACATTCAGAATCGTGTCGAGGCCGATCATCAGCACACCTCTTCGAGTTCGTTGGATCGCTTGTAGGCATCGGCGATGAAGGCCGCGGCGCGGCGCAGCGCCGGGGCGGCCTCGGGTGCCAGATGCGGCAGGGCCTGGAAGACGTGCACCATGCCGGGCCAGACTTCGAGTGTGCTGACACCACCGGCGCGGCGCAGCTCGGCATCGAGGTAGCGGGCGTCGGCGCGCAGCATCTCGAAACCGCCGACCTGAATCAGGATGGGCGGCAACTGGTCGGCCTTGGCGAAGTCGAGGCGCAGCCGCGGATCGGCCAGGTTCTGGCCCTGGGTGTACAGCCCGACCATGCGCGCAGCCGCCGTCGCCGACATCGCCGGGTCGCGGTACGACGCCTTCTCCTGCTCCAGAGCCAGTCCGAGCGTCACGTCGATCAGCGGCGAGAACAGCACCACGCCCGCGGGCCGGAAGTCCGGGTCGCCGGCGTGCGCCAGCAGCATGTCGCAGGTCAGGTGACCGCCGGCGGAGTCGGCGCCCATCACGATGTCCGAGGCCGCATAGCCCTCCGACAGCAGCCAGCGGTACCCGGCTTCGACATCCTCGGCTGCCGTCGGGAAGCGGTGCTCGGGGGCCAGGCGGTAGTCCACGACGAACATCGGCAGTCCGGTCGCCTCCGACAGGCGGGCCACCAGCTTGCGGTGGGTGCGCGCCGAGCAGATGACGTACGCACTGCCGTGCACGTAGTAGCCGGCGCGGCGGCCGAATTCGACACCCGGGCCGAGGACCCATTCGCCCCGCAGGTCCGGTGTGCGCACCGGGATGATCCGAGTGCCGCCGGGCATGGAACCGAAGGTCTCCATGATGGTCGCGATCAGCCCGCGGCCGAACCAGACACCGGGCGTGTTCATCGGGATGACGCTGGTCAGATTGCCCAGGGTCCAGCGGGTCACCGTGGCCGAGAGCGCGGCGCGCAACGTTGCGCGCGTGGGTACTTCGGGCAACGTTGCCCGATCAGTTTCCGTCACGGCAACTAGGTCATCATTAACTGTGCCATTTGTCAATGGCACAGTTGGCGGCGACAATCTGACCTGGTCCCACAACGGAAGGCATTTTCATGACCGCATCGACAGCGTCCAGGTCACACGAGTTGACCGTGGTCGACGTGATCAGCGAGACCCCCGACGCCGTGTCGCTGGTCCTTGCAGCCAAGCACGATGCGCGCCAACACTTCGCCTACGAGGCCGGCCAGTTCCTGACACTGCGCATCCCGGCGCGCGACGGCGCGGTCTCGCGGTGCTATTCACTCTCGAGCAGTCCGTCCGCCGACGAGCATCTCAAGGTGACCGTGAAGCGCACCTCGGGCGGCCTCGCCTCCAACTGGCTGTGCGACCACGCCAAGGCCGGAATGACGCTGGAATCACTCACGCCCGCAGGCGCTTTCACTGTCCGGCCGGCGGACAGCGAGCTGATCTTCGTCGCCGCCGGCAGCGGCATCACCCCGGTCATCTCGATGATCCGCGCCGTGCTCCTGCAGTCCGGCCGCCGGGTGACGCTCGTCTATGCCAACCGCGACCGCGAGTCCGTCATCTTCGACGCCGAGCTGACGGAACTCCTTGCGGCACATGCCGACCGGCTGACCCTCATGCACTGGCTCGAGTCGGAGTCCGGCCTCCCCACCCCGGCCGGACTGCGCGCCCTGCTGCCCGCGATGCCGGGTGCCGATACCGCCGCCTATCTGTGCGGCCCGGCAGCATTCATGGACGTGGCCGCGGCGGCCTTGCACGATGCCGGCGTCGCCCGCGAGCACGTGCACCGCGAGGTCTTCGTATCGCTGACCACAGACGCTTTCGCCGCACCGGAGCCGGTGACCGATGCCGCCCCGGACGGCCAGGCGGCGACCGCGACCGTCGAGATCGACGGCGACACCCATGAGATCAGCTGGCCCAAGAGCGAGGTGCTGCTCGACACCCTGCTGAGCCGAGGTATCGACGCACCCTACGCCTGCCGCGAAGGCAACTGCGGCGCCTGCGCGTACACCCTCCGCGAGGGCCAGGTGAGCATGCGGATCAACGACACCCTCGATGACTACGAACTCGGCATCGGCGTCCGGCTGGCGTGCCAGTCGATACCCGAATCCGACTATCTGACAGCGGTTTTCGACCGCTGACCGGCCGTCACGCCGCGTTGTCGGCGCCGGGCTCGGTGGCGTAGGTACCGGGATTGAACATCGACGCCACGGCGCCCAGCAGCATCATGATCGCCGCCGCGCCGAACACCACGACCAGGCCGGAGTGGAACGGTTCGGTGATCAGCTGCGGGAAGAACGTCTGGCCGGTCAGCGTGCCTGCGTTGACGCCGGGCTGCTGCAGGGTGTGGAAGGGGGCCAGCAGCTCGGCTATCGGGTTGTAGCCGAGGAAGGCCGCGAACAGGCTGCCCACCGGCGGTAGTTCGGCAACCTGCTGCGCGACGTCGGCCGAAACCCCTTGCTGCTGCAGACCACTGGACAACGCGGTCGGCAAGGTGCCGGCCAGCCCGACGACCATGAGCGAGAAGAAGATGCCGATCGACAGCGAGCTGCCGGCGTTGAAGAACGTCGACCGCACACCCGACGCCGCGCCGCGCTGCGCCGCCGGCACGCTCGACATGATGGCCGCGGTGTTCGGCGCGGTGAAGATGCCGCCGCCGACGCCGTTGAGGAACACCAGCAGGGCGAATTCCCAGTACGCGAAATTGACCGGAATCAGCAGCAGCGCAACGAAGGTCACCGCCATCAGCAGCATGCCGCCGACCGCCAGTGGCCGCGCGCCGAAGCGGTCGGACAGGCTGCCGGCGACGGGTGCCGCCACCAGGAAGCCGATGGTCGCCGGCAGCAGGTAGATGCCCGCCCACAGTGGTGTCGATTCGAAGTCGTAGCCGTGCAGCGGCAACCAGATGCCCTGCAGCCAGATGATGAGCATGAACTGGAGGCCACCGCGGCCCACCGACGACAGCAGCCCGGCCAGGTTGCCCATGCCGAAGGTCGCCGACTTGAACAGCCGCATGTCAACCATCGGCGACTCGACCTTGAGCTCGATGATGCAGAACACCACCAACAGCAGCAGACCCACACCGATGGAGCCGAGGACGGCGGGACTGCCCCAGCCCGTCGGCGAATTGCCGTACGGCTGAATGCCATACGTGATGCCGAGCAGCAGCACCGTCAGGCCCAGGCCGAATGTCACGGTGCCGGCCCAGTCCAGCTTGCCGGGCGACCGGGTACCCAGCTCACGCAGCGAGCGGTAGCTCCAGATGGCGCCGATCACGCCGATCGGGATGCCGACCCAGAACACGGCCTTCCACTCCCATTCCGAGAGGAACCCGCCGATGAGCAGACCGAGGAACGATCCGGCCACCGCGGCCACCATGTTCACGCCGAGTGCCATGCCGCGCTGGTTGGCCGGGAAGGCGTCGGTCAGGATCGCCGACGACGACGCCATCAGCATCGCGCCGCCGATGCCCTGGATCACCCGCCAGGCGATGAGCCAGATCGCACCGCCACCGAGGTGGAACGGATCGAACGACAGCGCGACGGCCGCCAGCGTGAAGATGACGAAACCCAGGTTGTAGATGCGGACCCGGCCGTACATGTCCCCGAGCCGGCCGAACGGCACCACGAGGACGGCCGTCACAACGAGGTAGCCCATCAGCATCCACAGCAGGTAGCTGACGTTGCTCGGCGCCAGCGGGTTCAGCCCGATACCCCGGAAGATCGCCGGCAGTGAGATCAGCACGATCGAGGCGTTGATCGTGGCCAGCAGTGTGCCCAGCGTGGTGTTGGCCAGCACGACCCACTTGTAGCGCGGGTGGTCGTGGTCCATCTGGACGCGTCGGCGCGCGGTTGCCGCGAGCGCGGTGTCGCGCTGCCCGGTGAGCTCGGTGTCAGTCGTCATCAGTCGGTCTTCGCTCCAATATCAGAAAAACATATGTTAGCTATACAAACGACCTCATGACAATTCGATTCCCGGTCACCGAACGCCCGAAACGGGATCGCACGCACCCTTGCCTTCCCACGACGATCGACTACGGTGAACAACGTCCGCGCGGGAGCGCACACCCTGGTGCGCTGAGAGGACGGCTTAATGGCGCCGTCGACCGTATGAACCTGACCGGGTAATGCCGGCGTAGGGAGTAAGCAGATGTCTGCAATTGCTGTATTCAACGACCTTTCCTGCGGCCCCATCCAGGGCAGCACCAAGGTTTACCGGGAGCTTCCCGACGGTGGAAAGGTCCCGTTCCGCCGGGTCAACCTGACCACCGGTGACCACCTCGACCTGTACGACACCTCGGGTCCGTACACCGACGAGAACGCGACCATCGACCTGGAGAAGGGTCTGCCCGCCCGCCCCGGTGTCGTCAAGGACCGCGGCACCCAGCTGCAGCGCGCCCGCAACGGCGAGATCACCGCGGAGATGGCGTTCATCGCCGAGCGCGAGGGGGTGCCGGCCGAGCTGGTGCGTGACGAGGTCGCCATCGGCCGCGCCATCATCCCCGCCAACCACAACCACCCCGAGCTCGAGCCGATGATCATCGGCAAGGCCTTCGCGGTGAAGGTCAACGCCAACATCGGCAACTCGGCTGTCACGTCGTCCATCTCCGAAGAGGTCGACAAGATGGTGTGGGCCACCCGCTGGGGTGCCGACACCATCATGGATCTGTCCACCGGCAAGGACATCCACCAGACCCGCGAGTGGATCCTGCGCAACTCCCCCGTCCCCGTCGGCACCGTGCCGATCTACCAGGCGCTGGAGAAGGTCAACGGCGATCCCACCAAGTTGACCTGGGAGCTGTACCGCGACACCGTCATCGAGCAGTGCGAGCAGGGCGTCGACTACATGACGGTGCACGCCGGCGTGCTGCTGCGCTACATCCCGCTGACGGTCAAGCGCGTCACGGGCATCGTGTCGCGCGGCGGCTCGATCATGGCGGCGTGGTGCCTGGCGCACCACCAGGAGTCGTTCCTGTACACGCACTTCGAGGAGCTCTGCGAAATCCTGCAGCGCTACGACGTCACGTTCTCGCTCGGTGACGGCCTGCGTCCCGGCTCGATCGCCGACGCCAACGACGAAGCCCAGTTCGCCGAGCTGCGCACCCTGGGCGAGCTCACCAAGATCGCCAAATCCCATGGCGTGCAGGTGATGATCGAAGGCCCGGGCCACGTCCCGATGCACAAGATCGTCGAGAACGTCCGCCTGGAAGAAGAGCTGTGCGAAGAGGCGCCGTTCTACACCCTCGGCCCGCTGGCCACCGACATCGCACCGGCGTACGACCACATCACCTCGGCCATCGGCGCGGCGATCATCGCGCAGGCCGGTACCGCGATGCTGTGCTACGTCACCCCCAAGGAGCACCTGGGCTTGCCCAACCGCAAGGACGTCAAGGACGGGGTGATCGCCTACAAGATCGCCGCGCACGCCGCTGACCTGGCCAAGGGTCACCCCGGTGCGCAGGACCGCGACAACGCGCTGTCGCAGGCGCGCTTCGAGTTCCGCTGGCACGACCAGTTCGCGCTGTCGCTCGACCCGGACACCGCCCGCGAGTACCACGACGAGACGCTGCCCGCCGAGCCGGCCAAGACGGCGCACTTCTGCTCGATGTGCGGCCCGAAGTTCTGCTCGATGCGCATCACGCAGGACATCCGCGACGCCTACCCGGACGGCGTCGCTCCCGATTACGCGGACGAGATCGCCCAGGGCATGGCAGAGAAATCCCAGGAGTTCGCCGACCATGGCAACCGGGTGTATCTACCCTTGACGTCGTGATGCGTCCGTGAACCTTCTGCCTTTGACCCCGCCGGGCGAAACGCCGTTGCGGGTGATGACCATCGCCGGCTCGGACTCCGGCGGCGGCGCCGGCATCCAGGCCGACCTGCGTACCTTCGCGATGCTCGGCGTGCACGGGTGCGTCGCCGTCGCCGCGGTGACGGTGCAGAACTCGGTGGGGGTCAAGGGTTTTCACGAGCTGCCGCTCGACATCATCAGCGGGCAGATCACCGCGGTCGCCGACGACATCGGCATCCAGGCGGCCAAGACCGGCATGCTGGCCTCGGCCGAGATCATCGGTGCGGTCGCCGAGACGTGGCAGGGTCTCGACGGCGACATCCCGCTGGTCGTCGACCCGGTGTGCGCGTCCATGCACGGTGACCCGCTGCTGCACCCGAGCGCGCTGAATTCGGTTCGCACCCAGCTGTTTCCGATCGCCACGCTCGTCACCCCGAACCTCGACGAGGTCCGGCTGATCACGGGCATCGACGTTATCGACGCGTCGACCCAGAAAGATGCCGCCAAGGCCCTGCACGACCTGGGCCCGAAGTGGGCCCTGGTCAAGGGCGGTCATCTGCGGTCCAGCGATCACAGCCCGGACCTGCTGTACGACGGCAGCGAGTTCTACGAATACACCACCGAGCGCATCGACACCGGCCATGACCACGGCGCGGGCGACACGCTCGCGGCGTCCACGGCTTGCGCACTGGCGCACGGCTTTTCGGTGCCCGACGCGGTGGCGTTCGGCAAGAGCTGGGTGACCGAGTGCCTGCGGGCGGCCTACCCGCTGGGCCACGGCCACGGTCCGGTCAACGCGCTGTTCAGGTTGGCCCATGAATCTTGACGAGATCGCGGGCATCGCGCACGAACCCGACGGGACGCCGACGGGCGTCGTGCTGCTCACGCACGGCGCCGGCGGTAACCGCGATGCCCCACTGATCGTCCGCATCTGCGACGAATGGGCTCGCCACGGCTGGCTCGCCATCCGATACAACCTGCCCTACCGGCGGCGCCGCCCGAAGGGGCCGCCGTCCAACTCGGCGGCGTCGGATCAGGCCGGCATCGTCGAGGCCATCGAACTGGCGCACACGCTGACCGATGGCCCGGTGATCGCCGGCGGCCATTCCTACGGGGGCCGGATGACGTCGATGGTGGCGGCGCAGGGCGCTGACCTGGCGGCACTGACGCTGTTCTCCTATCCCCTGCACCCGCCCGGCAAGCCCGAGCGGGCGCGCACCGAGCACCTGGGCCAGATCAAGGTCCCGACGGTCTTCACCCACGGCACAGCCGACCCGTTCGGGAGCATCGACGAGCTGACGGCCGCAGCCCAGCTGATCCCGGCGCCCACCGAGCTCATCGAGATCACCGGGGCCCGCCATGACCTGGGATCCAAGACCCTGGACGTCCCGGCGCTGGCGGTCGCCGCGGCGCTTGTGTTCGTGGCGCGAAGCGGTACCTGAGGTACCGTCTGAATATGACGACGCAGCAGTTCGACGCGGTCATCGTCGGCGCAGGATTCGCCGGTATCGGTGCGGCCATCCAGCTCAAACGCCTCGGGATCGAGAACTTCACCCTCCTGGAGCGCGAGGACGACCTCGGCGGCACCTGGTACGTCAACCACTATCCCGGACTCGCGGTCGACGTGCCCACCACCACGTACTCCTATTTCTTCGAGCCCAACCCGAACTGGTCGCGGCTGTTCACCCCGGGCCCGGAGATCAAGCGGTACGCCGACGACGTCGCCGCCAAGTACGACGTGCGGCGGCACATCCGGTTCAACGTCGTCGTCAACGGAGCCCGCTGGGATGAGGAAGCGTCGCTGTGGCGCGTCAACATCGCCGACGGTGAAACGCTCAGCGCGCGCTATCTGATCACGGCCACCGGCTTCCTGTCGCAGCCGAACATCCCGGCGATCCCCGGCATCGAAAGCTTCGAAGGTCGCGTCATCCACACCACCGACTGGGATGACGACTACGACCCGGCCGGCAAGCGCATCGCCGTCATCGGTACCGGCGCGACCGCGGTGCAGCTGATTCCCGAGCTGGCCAAGACCGCCGCCGACCTGACGGTGTTCCAGCGCACGCCGATCTGGGTGGTACCCAAGATCGACCCGCGCTTCGGCGCGCGTGCCAAGAAGATGTTCGCCCGATTCCCGTTGACGCAGCGTGTTCTTCGCTGGCTCACCGACTCGATCTACGAGGTCATGGTGTCCGTCGGGGTCCGGCACTACGGCATGTTCCGCGGCCGCTTCAACATCTCGGCCTCCGACCTGTCGAAGATGCACCGGTTCTTCGTCATCCGCGACAAGGACCTGCGGCGCCGGCTGACCCCGGACTACGACTTCGGTTGCAAGCGGCCGACTTTCAGCAACGGCTACTACCAGGCCTTCAACCGGCCCAACGTGCACCTGCAGGACGCCGGCATCGACCACATCGTCTCCGACGGCATCATCGGCAACGACGGGGCCAAGGTCGAGATCGACACCCTGGTGCTCGCGACCGGTTTCGACCTGTGGGAGGCCAACTTCCCGGCCATCGAGGTGATCGGCCGCGAGGGCCGCGATCTCGGAAAGTGGTGGCGCGAAACGCGTTTCCAGGCCTACCAGGGCGTCTCGATGCCGTACTTCCCGAACTATCTGAGCCTGGCGAGTCCGTACGCGTTCCTGGGGTTGAACTTCTTCAACACCATGGAGTACCAGATGCGGCTGATGGACCGGCTTTTCACCGAGGTGAAGAAGCGCGGAGCGACGACGTTCGAGGTCACCGAGGAAGCCAATACCGCGTTCCTCGACCGCATGACGGAACTGCTCGGCGACTCGCTGTTCACCCTCGGCAACTGCGCCAGCGCGCACTCGTACTATTTCAATCCCGCGGGTGAGCCCACGCTGCTGCGCCCGTCGTCGACCGAGACGGCGATTCGGGAAGCTTCCGAATTTCCGTTGAGCGACTACAAGATTTCGTGATCAGAGAGGACCACAGGTGACCGACGCCGCCGAGAACACCGCTGGAAAGAAGGGCCTGCTGGCCGGGATCGGCCTGGCACTGGCCGGACTGGCGCACTTCGTCAAGCCCGACCTCTTCAAGGGCATCACCGCGACGGCGTTCCCAGACGACATCGACAAGCACCTCAAGGTCAACGGAACCATCGAGACGGCGCTCGGCGTCGGCCTGATCGTGCCCCAGACCCGCAAGCTCGCGACCGTCGGCGTGATCGGCTACGTCCTGTACCTGGGCGCCAACGTCGCCCGCAACCGCTAGGCGCGGGCCGGCAGGTGCTTGGACCAGCCTGCCGCACAGATCACGGTGCACACTGCCGCCAGTAGGCCGACGACGGTGAGCATCGCCGGGTAGCTGACGTAGTGGGCCAGCGCGGCGAGCACCGCGGGGAGCAGGAAGCCGACGTACGCCAGCGAGTAGTACACGCCAGACACCCCGGCCAATTCGTGGGGTTCGGCGATGCGCTGAATCTCCAGCAGCCCGGACACGATGGCGATGCCGTACGCGCTGCCCAGCAGCATGGCCACCAGCACCGCGATGGCCGGTGAGCGCGTCACCGCCGTGGCGACCGCGGCGAACACCCCGGCCGACATCAGCACCATCGACACCACCACCGCGCGGGCGCTGGAATGGTCGTCCAGCCGCCTCGCGATCGGCTGCACCAGCACGCCACAGGCCAGCGTCAGCACCGTCAGGCCGGCGGTGTACAGCAGCGCCCAGGAGCCGAGCCGATCAGCGACGAGCGCCGGCACGATGGCGTACGCGATGGCCGCCGAGCCGAACACCCAGGGCGCCATCGGGGCCACCACTCGGACGAAGCGGCGGTGCGTCGCGGCGGGAACCCGCAACTGCGACAACAGGTCTCCACTGACGCGAGCGCTCCGGGTCTCCACCGTCCGGTACCGCACCAGCCACAGTGCGGGCGCGCACAGCGCCGCCTGCACCAGGTACGTCAGCGTCAACGGCAACGGCGCGAACTGCGCCAGCAGGCCCGAGCACAACGGGCCGATTGCCAATCCCAGAGACAGCCAGATCGAGGCCCGGCGCGCTCCGGCGCCGGTCGCGGCCGAGTCATACGGCGGCGCGGACAGCTCCGCGATCCAGGTCGAGCCGACAGCCATCGCGACGCCCACACTGAGCCCACAGAGCAGCCGGCCCACGAAAAGTGCTGGGAATCCGCCCAATTCGCCGGTCGCGAGAATGAGGCTGCCCACCGCCGAGCTGATCAGCCCGGCGATCATCAGCGGGCGCCGGCCGTAGCGGTTCGACATGGCCGCAGCGACCAACAGCCCGGGGATCAGGCCGAGCACGTACGCGCCCAGCAGGACGTCGACGTCCACCCGGGAGTAGCCGGCGCGGTGCACGTACTCGATCAGCATCGGGGTGAACTGATTTCCGCCCCAACCGATACAGAACACAGCGACCGCGACAGCGAGCCACGGCTTCATACGTGCGCGGCTCATCGCAGCACCACCTCGTAGGTCGACTCGAGGTGCGCCAGCAGGCGGGCGTCGAACGCCGTCGCATCACGCGTCCCGACGGCGTGCGCCAGCTCGGCGTGTTCGGCGATGAGCCGGGCGACGAGGGTCTGGTCGGCCTGCACGGCGTCGGCCATCATGCGGCGCTGCCGGTCCCCCAGCGAGCCGTAGAACCGCTGCGCGATGCAGTTGCCGGCGGAGTCCACGATGTGCCGGTGGAAGGCGTCGTCGAGCTCGGCGAAGCGCGCCAGATCGGTGGCCGCGCCACGCTGCTGGTCGATCAGCCGGGCGAGTTCGGCAGCCACTGCCTGCGCGGTGGCCTCAGAACGGCAGAGGCGGCGCACAGCACTGCCCTCCAGCGCCAGGCGCATCTCGAGCAGGTCGGTGGCCTCACGCGGTGGGATCGGTACGACGACCGCGCCCCGCCGGGGCAGCAGGTCGAGCAGGTCCTCGGCCGCCAGACGCAGGAAGGCCTCGTGCACCGGTGTCCGGCTCACGCCGAGCTCCGCCGCGACTTCCACCTCGCTCAGCAGCTGCCCGCCCTTGACCGCGCCGACCAGGATCTTGCTCTTGGTGTCACGGTAGGCGCGCTCGCTGGCGGGAGTCTGATCAATGGCCACGGGACGACAGTAGCAACTTGCATGCAAGCTTGCATACAAGCAGTGACGGACCTAACTTAGGGCCTGATCAGTGCTGCTGCGGCCCGAAGTTGTTGAAGCCGCCGCGCTCGCGCGGCTGCGGCTGGTAGACCGTCGAGGTCTGCACCGACGTCGACGTTTCCGTCGAGGTCTGCACCGACGTCGAGGTCTCGGTCTGCGTCTGGGTCTCGGTCTGGGTGGCCGTCTCGGTGTTGGTCACCGTCTCCGGAGCGGGCGCCGGCGCCTGCTGCTGACCGCCGCCCGCGCTACCGCCGCCACCACCGCCGTGGTGCTGCTTGGCCGTCGTCGTGGTGGTCGTGGTGCTCGACGGGGTGACTGTCACGGTGGCCGGCGCGTTGTTGCCCTGCGAACCACAGGCGACGGTCAGCCCGCCCATGGCCACGACAGTCACGGTGCCGGCAACGGCCGACCAACGGCGATAGGTGCTTTTCATGGGCACCATTACTAACCCGGCAACCTGGCAACCGGACTCACAGGAACGGCGATTCCAGTTATGCAGTAGCTGTGAAACTCGGCTACTTGCCTGCTTGCCGGTGTCGTTCGTCGTGCAACGGCACACCGTTGGGGCCCGTCAGCGACTGCGCGTACGTGCCGACCGCAAACGCGACGGTGGGTCCGGTCACGGCCAGCGCCGCGCGGTTCAGCTGCTCGACGGTATCGCCCTTCGGCCCGTACCCGGGATCGAAAGCGGCGCCCGCCTGTCCGCCCCACAAGCGCGCCTGGATCGGCGATTTCCGCTGCGACGTGCCGGTCGAGATGCCGCCGACCGGAATCCCGGCGGTGAGGAACGGACCGTAGCCACTGCCCAGATCCATCGTCATGTCGGCGGGCCGCTTGCCGGCGAGATACAGATATCCGGCCAGCGTGCGCTCGAGCCCGGCCGACCCGGCAGGCACCGCGTCAAGCGGGATCTCAGGGTTCGCCTGGCCGGACTGGTCGCCGTCGAACGTGAAGAACCCGGCGTTGGGTGAACCGAGGATGTCGAAATCCAGATACAGCGCAATGTCATTCAGCGGTTCGGCAGCCAACCCGCGCACGTACTTGGTGGCGCCTTCCTGACCCACGGCGCCCGAACCCCAGAACGTGAACCGCACCGCGTTCTCGATCTTCGGCGAGCCGCCCAGCGCTGCGGCCGTCTCCAGCAGTGCCGACACCCCGGTTGCCGCGTCATTGATGCCCGCGCTCGTCGGCGCGCTGTCGAGGTGCGCGCCCGCCAGCACTACGCTGTGCGGATCACCGGTCTTGGTCTGAGCCAAGACGTTTCGCGATTTCACACCGGTGTTCTTGGCGTCGAGGGTGAGCTTCACCGGGCTGTTGGTTTTCAGCAGTACGGCATCGGCGTCCTTGCCGATGATGCCCACCGGCGTGTTGAGGTGTTCGTAGTAGCCGGGGCTGAACAGCCCGCGCGGGGCGCCGTTCGCGCTGGGCGGGCTGACCACCAGCACCGCGACCGCGCCGCGGGCCACCGCCGCATTCTGCTTGTCGACCACCGAGCACACCGCGTCGTCGACCACCGCGATGGCTCCCCGCAGGTTGAGGGTGCCGTAATCGTCCGGAGCGCAACCGGCCGGCTTGACAGGGTGCAACGTCGGCGCGGTCAGGCCGCCGGGCGCCGTGGACGTCAACAGCGAGGCCTGCACGACCCCCCACCGACGGCCACCGACGTCGAGCACCGGATTGCCGGGGGCACCGCGTTCCACGCGCACATACTCGGGGGTCTGCACGTCGAACCCTTTGTCCCGCAGCAGGTTCGCGACGTAGTCGACGCTGGCCTGGTAGCCGGGGGTGCCGTCGGCGCGGGTGCCCTTGTTCTCCGCCGCGATGGCGGCGAACTTCCTCAGATGCGTGTAGATGCCGTCGGTGCCCACCCTGCCGGCCAGATCGCGCGCGAGATCAGGCGCGGGCGGCGGCGGTGGGGCCGGTGGCTGCGGCGGTGGTGCACACGACGCCAGAACAGCGGTCAGCAGCCCGGCGGCCAGTGCCCGCCTCATGATGCCGAGACCACGTGCCGGGTCCGGTCATCGCGGACCGGAACGCCGTTGCGGCCACTCAAATCCTGGGCGTACCGCCCCACCCCGAAAGCCACTCCACGACCCATGATGTCCATTGCCGTGCGGTTGATGTGCGCCAAGTCGTCCGTCTTCTTGTGGTAGTTGGAGTCGAAAGGTTTTCCGGCGGTGCCGCCCCACAGCCGGGCCTGCTCGTCGTTCATGTTTTCCTCGTCGCCGGTGCCCAACCCACCCGCCGGGATACCGGCCTTGGTGAAGGCGTCGTAGTCCGACCGTCCGTTGAACGGGTAGTCCTGAGGCGGCTTACCGGCATCGGACAGATACGCCGTGAAGGTGCGATCGATTCCCGCCGAGCCCTCCGGGATACGCGGCACCAGGTCGTCGGCCAGCGGCGGGCCGGACAGGTTGCCGTCGTAACTGAAATAGCCGGCGTTCTCCGAGGCCAGCATGTCGAAATTCAGATACAGCGCAATGTCTTTGAGCGCCTCGACGTCGAGGGATTCGATGTATCGGTCAGAGCCGATCGTGCCCTCCTCCTCGGCGCCCCAGAACGCGAACCGCACCGCGTTCGCGATTTTCGGGGCGCTGCCCAGCTGCAATGCCGTCTCCAGGACCGCGGCCACGCCGGAGCCGTTGTCGTTGATCCCCGGCCCTTCCTTGACGCTGTCCAGATGTGCACCGACCATCACGACGTCATGCTCGGACCCGGTCTTGGTCTGGGCTATCACGTTGCGGGTGTGCTCAACCCGCACACCGGCGTCCAGCTTGAGGGACACCGGCCCCGGGGCGGCCCGCAGCCGAGCCCCGGCCGCCTTCGAGATCAGTACCGCGGGAATTCTCACCGTCGCCTTGGCGCCCAGGGTGCCGCCCCGCGCGGGGACGCCCGCGTCGTCGACGTCGTCCTTGTTGTCGGCCACCACCAACGCGACGGCGCCGTGCACTGCCGCGGTCGCCTCCTTCACCGCGAAGGGGCACGTGCCACGGTCCACCAGCGCGACCGCGCCCTTGATCGGCAGGCCGTCGTAATCGGCACTGTTGCAGCCTGATGCGGGACCGCCTTTGACCGGCACCAGCGGTGCGGTGAGACCGGGGGTGCCGACCGAATACTCCAGCGCCCGCGCCGGTATCCGGGTGCCGGCCACGGTCAGTTCAGGCGTGTTGTTGTACGCCACCTTGACTTCCATATCCGGAGTGACGACGTCGAAACCCTTGGTGCGCAGCGCATTCGCGACGTAGTCCACGCTCGCGTCGTAACCAGGTGTGCCGAACGCCCGGTTCCCACCGTGAGCGTCGGCGATGGCCTGCAGCTTGGCCAGGTGACCGGTCGTCGCCTCGACCGTCACGCTCTTGGACAGCTCGCCGGCGAAGTCATCGGCCGTAGGCTCCGATCGGCCGCACCCCGAGATGCCGACCGCCAGCACGAGCGCGAGCGCGACGCGGGTGCGGACCATGGGCACCACCGTAGCGTGCAGGCTCACAGAAACCGATGCACCGGGCCAGATGGCGAAGCTGGTGGCCGTTCCCGAACGCCCGCAGTGGATGAGCTGAACCGTTTCGGTGGAAGCGCAGCAAACATCAACCGAAATCGGGTATACGGATTCAGTGGACAATCCACCCGGGCCGACCATCTGCCTCAACATGATCGTGCGCAACGAAGCACACATCGTCACCGAGGTGCTCGATGCGGTCGCGCCCTATATCAGCTACTGGGTCATCGTGGATACCGGCTCCGCCGATGGCACCCAGGAGACGATCCGAAATCACATGGCGCATCTCGGAGTCCCCGGGGAGGTCCACGAACGCAGATGGCGCAATCTCGGCGAAAACCGTTCCGAAGCACTGCAGCTCGCCCATGGCCACAGTGACTACATCTGGGTCATGGACGCCGACGACACCGTCCGCGGCCGGCCCGACTTCACGCGACTCTCCGCCGACGTCTACTCCATGCGGATCAGCGACGGGCTGCTGTACTGGCGGCGGCAGCTATTTCGCGACGGCCTCCCGTGGCGATACATCGGCGTCGTCCACGAATACGCCGACTGCACTGAGCCGTTCCACGAGGAGCGCCTCGAAGGCGACTACTTCATCGAGTCCCGCCGACTCGGCGCCCGTAACAACGATCCGCGAAAGTACGAGCGGGATCGCGACCTGTTGCTGGTGGAGGTGCAGCGCGACCCGACGAACGAACGTTCGGCCTTCTACCTCGCCGAAAGCTATTTCAACCTGGGTGATTTCGCCAACGCCCGAATCTGGTCGGGCCGGCGCGCCGAGATGGGCGGCTGGGACGAAGAGACGTTTTACGCCCTATGCCAGGTGGCCCGGTCGATGTGCCGCCTGGGCGAACCGTGGCCGCAGGTCTTGGATGCTTACCTGCGGGCTTGGGCGTTCCGGCCTACCCGCGCTGAGCCGCTACATGCCATCGCCGCCGAGTACCGTGCCCGGGGCGAGTATCAGCTCGGTTATCTCTTCGCACGATGCGCAGCGGAGATACCGCTTCCGGAGGCAGACATCCTGTTCGTCGATTCGTCCGTCTACCAATGGCGTGCCCTCGATGAACAATCCGTCTGCGCATCATGGACCGGCCGGCACGCAGAATCGTTTGCGTTGTGCCGTCAGCTGCTCGCCCGTACTGACATCAACGGCGAGGACCGCAGCCGAATAGCGAGGAACCGCGATCAGTCCGTTCCGGCGCTGCTCGAAGCCGCGTCGGCATACCCTGAAGCATTGGTACACAACATGTCCAGCCACCAGCGGGGTGCCGCGGTGACGATCAGCCTGATCGCGGGACCGGACATCCGAACAACCCAACTGGCGCTCAACACATTCATGAACTGCTGTCTGGACGTAGGCCAGGCACATCGATTCCTGGTGCTCGACACCGGTCTCGCCGGCCGAGACCGGGCACTCTTGTTGGAGCAGTACCCCTTCCTAGAATTCGTCGATCACACCCCTCGACGGAACCACTGGCAGAACTCAGCGCACTGCGCGAGCACATCAATGGCCGCTACTGGTTCCATCTCGACCAGGGGTGGCTGTTCTTCGCCCCCGAGAATTTGGTCGGCAGGATGCGGGCAGTCCTCAACGCCGAGCCGACCGTCGTTCAGGTAGGCGTCAACTTCGCTGACGCACAATCCATCTCCGGCGTGTACGCACGAAACGACATAGTCTTGCGGACCGCTGAAGGCCACCGATACGTCGTCGTCGATGACGCCACCCGCGGTCCGGCGATGATCGACCTATGGCGTCTGGACGCCAAACCCGCAGCTGGGCCACGAACAACCGCCCTTGACGAGGTGTTCTGCATCAAGGGCGGTTGATCGTTCGCGGTTTATCCGCCGGCGCCACCTGCACCGCCGGCACCTCCACCGCCACCGGCACCACCAGCGCCGCCGCTCACACCGAACGTCGCATGGCCCGCGGAGCCGGTGCTGCCCGCGCTGCCGGCAGCACCTGTGTGTCCGGCGCTTCCTGCCGCACCCGCAGTGCCACCGGCGCCAGTGGCGCCCGTACTTCCGGACGCGCCGGTCTTTCCGGGCGTTCCGGCTGCGCCGGTGCTGCCTGTCGCTCCGGTCGCGCCTGTCGCACCCTTCGCGCCGGTGGCACCTGTGCTGCCGGCCGTGCCGCCGGACCCAATTCCCAAGCCGCCCAACAAACCGCCACCACCGCCGGCGCCCGCAGCGCCCGCCGGTACCACCCGTGCCGCCCACGCCGCCCTGGCCGCCGTTGCCTCCGGCACCAGGCGCACCGCCGGCCCACCGGTTGCACCGCCGCCACCGGCACCACCAACGCCGGCCGCGCCGCCGGTACCACCCGTACCGCCGGTGCCACCCTTACCACCCGCACCGCCGGTGCCACCCGCACCACCTGCGATCGCGAAGGGCAGCGGGGCAATCGGCGAGATGCCGTCGCCACCGGCGCCACCGGTACCGCCGGTGCCACCGGTACCGCCGGTACCGCCGGTACCGCCCGTGCCACCAGTCCCACCGGAACCGCCCGTGCCGCCTGCGCCACCATTGCCGCCTGCGCCACCATTGCCACCATTGCCACCCGTGCCGCCGGTGCCACCCGAACCGCCGGTGCCACCGGTTCCGCCGGTGCCACCAATACCGCCGTCACCACCTTGGCCGCCGCCACCGAACAACGTGAGCAGGCCGGCACTGCCACCGGCACCACCGGCACCACCGGCACCGGCCGCAGTACCCTGCAGACCCGTCCCACCGGCACCACCGCCGCCGCCGGAGCCGCCCGGCGTACCGGCACCACCGGTTCCGCCGGTGCCACCGGTTCCGCCAGTGCCACCGGTACCACCAGTGCCGCCTGAAGCACCCGCGCCACCCGCGGCGCCCGCACCACCGGTGCCACCAGTGCCGCCCTTCAACCCGATCAATACAAAGTCGCTGCCCTTGGAGCCGGTCGCGCCGGCAGTGCCCGCAGTTCCCGCGGTGCCCGCGGTACCTGCCGCGCCGGCTGCGCCTGCGGCTCCGGTAGCGCCGGTCGCACCTGCCGTACCGGTCGCGCCGTCGGTGCCAGCAACGCCGTCACCGCCCGCGCCGCCGGTGACGCCAGTCGCACCGAAGCCACCTGCGCCGCCATTACCGCCCTTGCCGCCGGTCCCGAACAGCCCGAGCAGACCCATGTTTCCGCCCTTGCCGCCGTTACTGCCGGCCAGGACGTCGGTGCCGTCGGCGCCGTTGCCGCCTCGGCCGCCACTACCGAACAGCAGACCTGCTGCGCCGCCGTCACCGCCGTTGACTCCTGCATCGGTGCTGTCCCAGCCTGCGCCGCCGTCACCGAACAAGATGCCACCGGCTTGGCCGTTCGGGTGCGCAGCCGTACCTGCCGCGCCGTTACAGATCAGACCGCACGGACTGTCCAATGGGTCCGGCGTCGTCGGGGCGAACGGCTTGATGAGCGCTTTCGGTCCCGGCGGCGACGCGTTCGCCCCGAACAACCCGGTCAACCACCACAAGGGGTTGTTCGGATCCTGCGCAGGCGCCAGCGGGAAGCTGAAATCGGTGAGTTCAACCGCTCGCGGCGACGCTGTGAGCGCGTCCACCGCGCCTGGCGGAATCGCCATTACGATGCCGGCACTCGCGGCTGCGACGCCCAAGGCACCGGTCGCGAGATAATTGACGGACCTCAAGGTCCTGCCGGACTTTTGTTTGCGATGCTTGGACACGATCGAATCCCCTTTGGATTCAGAGCGTTTTGCCGCCCCGCGCTCGGCCTATTGGAAATTACCATGTTTGCCCACTAGCCAACAGATTCCTCAAAAAATCCGCATAAACGCACGTGGAGTGCTGATATTGCTACTGCATAGTAAATATTTGCAGTTTGCAGGAAGAAGGTTTATTAACTATCGCGATTGAATATTTTTAATCGGTCTCATACGCCTCATGCGCCACTCCATGTTCTCCGCTACACGAAAATGGAAACGCGCGGCAGAGAGTCGACTTTGCAAACAAATCTATGCTCGGCCAATCGTGAAAAGACGGGGTGGTTTCCATTTTCTGCGGACGGCATCTTCTTTTGCGGGTGCGGCATCGAGGCGGCGGTCGACCATTGTCGATGCCGCCATCGAGGACACCGATCACGCCAAGTTCGAAGCAAAACGCAAGGGCGGCAACGCCCATCGCGATGGCAGGGAAGGTACATGCTGAGGCTCTCGCGTCGTTTGGCTCGCTACGTGACGGGGATCAGTGCTTTATGCCGATGAGGAGGCGATCGCACCACTATGGAAGGGCAAACGCTTTCCGATGGAAGCGTGCACCGCGCCGACAAGGCGATGTACCGCGCGCGCCGAGCAAGCTGAGAATGGCCTACGTTTCCCGCCGCATACCTACAACCTGCGTTCGGGCGGCGTAGAGGAATGACGCGGGTCTGCGTCGGATCGGTGCCGAGGGGTGGCCGAATGTACCGACAAGAATCGGGTTTCGCCCGAACCTGTCGCTTTGGCCTGATACATGGCGGCATCGGCCTGGCGTAGAAGATCGGTGGGCGTTGTTGGCCGGGTCGGGTCGACGCCGGCAACGCCGATACTGGCGCTGACGGCGATGGTGTGCTCATCGGTGACGATTGGGTTCTCGAGGGCGTGGTGCAGCCGCCGAGCGATCTGCTGAAGGTCTGCGGCGCTGGCTGGTGCAGCGACGAGCACCACGAATTCGTCGCCGCCGACACGGGCGAGGGTGTCGGTCGCGCGGATCGCCCCCTGGAGACGCTCAGCGCAGGCTTGCAACACCACATCGCCAACGTGGTGCCCCAGCGAGTCATTAATCCGTTTGAGTTGATCGATGTCGATGAACATCAGCGCCGCCAGATGAGGGTGGTCGCTGGGCGTCATGGCCGCAGTGATCATCGCCAGGGCGCGGCCACGATTGGGTAGCCCGGTGAGCGTGTCGTGGTGCGCCGCGCGGCGCAGATGCAGATTGGTCAGGTGCTCGGTGGTGACGTCAGTGAGCGACATGACAATCGGCGAACGTTCGGGTTCATCGGGGTTGAGCAAGGTTGTGGTGAACGAAATCCAGGATTGATGGCCATCGTCGCGACGCAGGCCGAGAACCTGCGCGTAGACGGGCTGCCCGGTGCGCAAGGTGATGTTGGCCGGCCGCTGCGGGGCAGGCACCATGTTTCCCTCGGTGTCGAAACCGGGTAGTCCAGCGCGCGCTCAGCATGTGTACTAGGAAAGCGTCCGCCCCCGGGTCCGCGGATGCGGATGGCGGCCGGATTGATGGAGGCGATGGTGCCGTCACGATTGATGACCACGATGCCGCGGTCCAGCGATGTCACCACCGACTGATAGTGCTGTGTGGTATCGAGCGCGTCGGCGCGGTCGGTGCAGATGAGGATGTACCCGGTGTCGACCGCTGCGACAGAGACACGCACCGCCACAGGCCCTCCTGTCAACGTGTATCAGGTGAGGTCGCGGGCACGTCCCTCTGCGGCGATGGCAACCACATCGAGTTCGACGCCGAGCGCGTCGCGGATCAGCTGCCCGAGGGAGTCGGCGACTGATCGCCCGAACAGCCGCTCGGCAGCGATGTTCCATCCGGTGATCAGGCCGTCGACGGTGGCGGTGATGATGGCCTCCGGCGCATGCCGGACATGCAGTTCGTGGTTAATTGTATTGCTGTGCAACACTATTGGCGTGGTCACCGCTCGCAGCACCGTCTGATGGGCGGGGCGACCTTCCCACGGGGTGGCTACCGTGGTGGCTTCGATGTCGAGCGTGGTTCCATCGCAGCGCAGCAAAACCGACATCACTGGTGCCGATGCCTGGCCTGAGTCGCCGGGAGCGGTCAAGGCGCTCAAAATTGCTGCGGGATGCACAAAGTCGGTGATGAGCGCCAACCATCTGCCCCGTCGACTCGGCCATCGTCAAACTCGCCGCCGCGGCGTTGGCGTACACTACACGTCCACGATCGTGCACCAGGACGGCGTAAGGGCTGGTCTCGCTGAGGCTCCGGAAGCTGGCTGCCGATGCACCGACTGACACATTCCACGAGGTACCAGAATCGTGCCCCGTCGCATGATTGTTATGCATGCGTCACGCTCCCATCGGGGCCGACAGACACTGCCCGACGACAGTCGGGACGACCCCTGCCAAGCCTCTCTGCAATGATCGGGCGGTCTTGAGCGTCTGCGCATACCGCTGCGCCGCCGAGTCGGCGAAGTACTTCCCTGCCATGCATCAGTCCCGTCAGCCGGTGCGCGAACACCGTTCCCCGCGTCGCGCCGTCGCGCGACAAACCCCACCAACCACCTGCGAAAAATGACTGGCGCTAGCACTTCTAGCAAATCACTGATGCAGTGCTAATTCAACTTCTGGGCGCAAAGAAGTCGCAAAGAAGTTCTGATCGCGCGCCGACGACCGATCGCGCCATTCACTACCACCCGCCGGGTCATCCCAACATCATCGGCGGTCTTGAACACGTATTACTGACGAATATCCGCGAACTGCACTTGACGCATCCGCGAGAAGACGACTCCTCCCGGAGGTGCGGCCACAACTCCGAGAGGACCACTGACGAGTGTCGAACAGAAATTAACTGTGAATGATATGAGCTAAGTTATTAGCCGATACTCCTACCTAGCGGACCATGCTCACCTATGCGGACCGGTGATCGAACGCTTTTTGGTCAACGGCCCCGCCGCGGCGGGCTCTTGTCCGCGACGCGAACGCCAGGCTCTGCGTTTCAGCCGGGCGGGGTCGGGTCGCTGAATCTGTCCGCTAAGGCCGCGCGCACTGGCGAGGGGACGGTCGGCGCGAACCGTCGCAGGTAAGCCTCGACCCAGGCCGGCGAGGTGTTGAGAAAAGCGAAGTCACTGCCCACCATGTGCCGTATCGCGAGGAGCGGAACGGGCGACTGCAGCGGACGGAAGTCGGCATTCCAGAGACCGCGCTCGGTGCAGCCGTCATAGAACTGGCCGACCATGAGGCCGGCGTCAACGAATTCGGGTTTGAGTGCCTGTTGCACCGCATCGATGACGGCGACGTCGGTCAGATCGGGGAACACGATGAACACCGCCTTGAGCAGGCTCTCGGGGCCATCAGCCGGCTCCAGCTCCAGGAATGTGTCACGCAGTGTGTGCAGCTCAGCTACCAACTTGGAGAATGCCGGTAGTTCGCTGTGCACCGCGGTAATCCACAGCATGTCCTGATCCAACGAGGCGCGGGCAAAAGGGCACACCGGTCCCGCCCGCCCCAGGTCCCTATGCGGTTCCATGAGGTACTCACGAATCCAACCGCGCAGCAGGTGAGCAAATTCTGACGTTTCGTTGTCGGAATCGTCGCCGTCAGATAATTTGCAAAGACCGTCAAGCAGGGTGACCGCCATGTGCACAATCTCCCTGTCTCTGCTAACCGCCGCAGCTGTCGCGATATCCCCGTGGAGGGTGAAAACACCCATGTCAGTGCCCACCGAACGTCGAATCGCGATCGTATATGAACCCGACTCGGTCCCGCTGCTCATACTCACAGAGACGGCGACACGAAACGGGATTCACCTCGTCTGGTTAGCCGGTCAGACCGACGCACGAATACTCAGACGATTCGGAAGCGTTATCATTACCGACGGCAGTTCCACCGAGAAGGTGACCGCGCAGCTCACACTACACGATGTCGTCGGCGTCACCACATTTGCCGACTCACGCATCGAGCATGCCGCCGCCCTGGCACGGAATATTGGTTTGCCAGCAAACCATGCCTGCACAGCACGGCTACTCGTCGACAAAATCGCCCAACGCCACGCACTGGCCGATGCCGGCGTACCCGGACCCGGGTTTGTCGGCATCGACAGCCCGGCCAGGGCAACCAGCGCCGACGAACTACTCAAGAAGCTGACCTACCCGGTCGTGGTGAAACCGGCGTCGGGGCACGGGGGCCGCGACACCATCTGCATTCCCGATTTCCCGGCGCTGGCAGCAGAATTGGCAATCCGATGCCACGCCAACCCATGGCGACCGACCATCATCGAAGAACTCCTCGGTGACTTCCCACCAACCGATCGCGGCGGCGTCGGCGACTACGTCTCGGTTGAAGTGGTGGTGGACAACGGGCTGCCCTCGGTCCTCGCAATCACCGGCCGCATGCCCCTAGCCGAACCATTCCGAGAAACCGGCGCCTTCCTCCCGGCGATACTGAGCCCAGTCGAGCGACACGACGTCGCAGACGTGGCGCTAAAGGCAGCACTAGCACTCGACGTGCAATGCGGCTGCCTACACATCGAGATCAAACTGACCACGACCGGGCCCCACATCATCGAAGTGAACGGGAGAGTTCCCGGCGGCGGCATCACCGACCTGGTTGCCGCACAAACCGGCATCGACCTTTTTGAATGCGCGCTGAACTCGGCCGCCGGACAGATCGTCGACCGGAGGCCGGGCAACGCAGCCGGGGTCCATTACCAGTTGGCCCTCCAGCCGCCGATCGGCCAACGAGTCCGACTACGACCGGATTGGTCGGCACAGTTGCGCACCGTCGCCGGCATCGAACACGTTGCGCTACGGTCAATGACCGCCGAAGTCGACCTGCGCGACGGCTCCTACGGCTACCTGCTGATGGCACGTGGCTGCGCCGACGACCACGAGGGCTTGCTAGAAACCCACCGGCGTCTGAACACCCTGTTGCTCAACGACTGATACCACTCACGAGACAGGACATCAATGACAGAATTGCACGCGCGAGTGCGCGCGCACCTGGCCGCTGCCGCGGTGACGCACCGGGTGCACGATCACGCCGCCCTGCCCGGCCCCATCTCATCGCCGACGGACTTCGCAGCCGCGCTGGGCTACCCCGTGGACCGGATTATGAAAACGCTGATCTGCCACGAACACTCCACGGGCAGACTGATCGCCGTCACCTGCCCGGTGAACATTCGGGTAGACCTCAAACGTGTTGCCACCGAACTCGGTTGCAGCAGAATCGAAGTCGCCAGCAGCGTGCAATTAGAAGCGACTACCGGCTACCCCCGACTCGGGGTATCACCACTGGGCCTGGACCCCAGTTTCATCGTCGTCATCGCGCAACACACGCTGACCTATGACACCGTTCTGGTCGGTGGCGGAGCAGCCGGAATCGAAATCGAACTCGCCCCCCGCGACTTACAACGCACCACTGACGCAGTTCCCGTCGATCTCCGATAGCGTCCCACCGCACGCGGGTACGAATACGGGCGGCACAGCCGTGCTGGCGAACTCTAATTTCTGATCGTTCTCAGCGTGTCTTCAGGTCGTGGCTCCTACGGTCGGGAGGTATATGCCCGGCGTAGCGCCACACCTGACCGAAGGCAAGCATGTTGCCTCGGCCGCCGGTCATTCACACGACCAGAAAGGACAACGCCGTGAGCCGAGAAGGAGAAATGGTCTTTCTCGATGATGTGTTGGTCCAGCATGCTGGACGGCTGCGGCAAAACACTGGGTTGTCGATCCGAACCGACCTGCAGCCGACCTACGTGGTGGGTGACGCTACGACATTGAACCGGGCGGTCACTGCGCTGGTCGAACATGCACGTTGCAGCGCCGTATCGGCGATCGAGCTTGAGGTGTACCGCCGAGATGCTCAGGCGGTCATCATCATCCGCGACGACGGCCCCCATATCGCGGTCGCCGACACCGGCCGGATGTCGTCAAAGTGCAACTCCGGTCTGGAGTTGGCTGCTCGGATCATCGCCACTCACGGCGGGACACTTGCCGTGGGTGAACGCGGCGCGTGCACCAATGCAGTGAGCGTGCGGTTGCCGTCCACGCGGCAATCTCTGTTCAATTCGCCTGCACCGAAATGGATTTCGGATGGGCAATGACATCGCGCGCCGCCGAGGACGCACGCTGTGACATCGCTGCCGGAGACGGCAGTGAATGATGGAGCGATGTGGGTCGGTCGTGGGTGGGTCTCGCTGAGGGGCCTGCAAGGCCAGGGCGCCGAGTGAGCCGCCGCGTGGCGCTGAGGGATTTCGCAGGCCGGTGGCGTGGCTGGTTCGGCGGCATTGCGGTCCGCTCAGCGCTGGTGGCCGCGGCGGTGGTGCTGGCCGGCCTCGTGATCGTGGGGTCGGCCTCGACGCTGTTGCTGTACCGGATGATGTGCGCCGACGTGGACAACGCAGCGGAGGCCCGCGCCCAGGCGGTGGCCGATGTGCTGCGCAAGGAACCACCCGATGAGGTGGAATCGGTATTGATGCACACCGATCACCGGATCGTGGCCGTGCAGATCGCCGACGCCGCCGGCACCGTGGTGGAGCGATCCGACAGCGCACCGCAGACCCCGTTGATTCCTGTGCCGCACGAAGGTGCCCAGGTCGGGGTGCTGGCAACCGATGACGACGACGTGCGCGTCAGCACAATCACAGTGGCATCCCGCAAGGGGCGGCAGTACACGGTACTTGTGGGCGGGGGCATCGAGCCGATCGAGCAGATGATCGGCACTGCCGGGCAGATGCTGGCGATCACGGCGCCGGTTGTGGCTGTGGTGGCCGGAGTCGTCACATACCTGCTGGTGCGCCGGTCGTTGCGGTCCGTGGAGGCCATCCGGTCGCGAGTGTCGGCGATCAGTGCCTTCGATCTGGGCGAGCGGGTCCCCGTCGGTCGCAGGTCGGATGAGATTTCCGCGCTGGCGGTGACCATGAACGACATGCTGGCCCGCATCGAGGCCGGCCATGCCGCGCAACGACGGTTTGTCGGGGACGCATCCCACGAGCTGCGGAGCCCGCTGGCAACGGTGGTGTCCGCGTTGGAGATCGGAGCCACCCACCCCGATCTCCTCGACAGAACGCTGCTGACCAACGCATTGTTGCCGGAAGCACGCCGGATGCAGACCCTGGTGGAGAACCTGCTCCTACTGGCGCGCGCCGATGAACGCGGCTTGCCGCTGCGTCGTGTCGAGACCGATCTCGACGATCTGGCGACTGCGGAGGCGGCACGACTCAAACGGGAAACGACGTTGCGAATAGTCTCCGATCTTTCGGCGGTAAAGGCCAGCGTCGATCCGGACGGGTTCGTGCGATTGTTGCGCAACCTGGCCGACAACGCGGCCCGCCATGCCACCAGCGAGGTGACCATCGTCGTGCGCGCCGAGGGTGACAACGCCGTCGTGCAGGTGATCGATGACGGCCCGGGAATCCCTGCCGCCGCACGGGACAAGGTTTTCGAGCGGTTCTTCCGGCTGGACGCCGACCGATCCCGGCGTGGTGGTGGTACCGGGTTGGGGTTGGCGATCGTCTCCGAGATCGTGGCCGCCCACGATGGCTCGGTCAGCATCGAGGACCGACGCTCTGGCGCAGGAACCGTGGTGACGGTTCAGTTGCCGCTTGCCGGTTCGCCGGATTCGAGCCGGTAGCCTGCGCCACGGAGCGTGGTGATCGCCTCCGAGCCGATCTTGCGTCTCAGATAGCCGACATAGACTTCCACCACGTTGTCGGGGCCGTCGTAGTGACTGTCCCAGACGTTGTGCAGGATCTGGGTTTTTGTGAGGACAGTGTCCTTGTGGCGCAACAGGTATGCCAGGAGCGCGAATTCTCGCGGTGTCAGCGAGACGTCCTCGCCACCCCGGTGCACGGTCCGGCGCGCGGGGTCCAGTGAAATGTCGCCGGCAGTCAGCACGACGGGACGCTGCGGTGCGCCGCGGCGAATCAAGGCCCGCAAGCGCGCGGTGAGCACCATGAACGAAAAGGGTTTGGTCAAATAGTCGTCTGCGCCCAGATCAAAGGCGTCGGTCTGGTCGTAGTCGCCGTCCTTGGCGGTCAGCATCAGCACCGGCGTCCAAATGTGTGCGGCGCGCATCTTGCGCAAGACCTCGTAGCCGTTGAGACCCGGCAGCATGATGTCGAGCACGATGACGTCGAACTGCTCGTGGGTGGCCTGCCAGAGGCCCTCGGCACCATCGGCCACCGCGACCACGACGAACCCTTCGGCGCGCAGCCCAGCGGTGATCGTCTCGGCCAGCATGGGCTCGTCTTCGACCAGCAGCACTCTCACCTGCGTAGCCTGGCACAGACTGAGGCGGCGGCCATAAATTGGCCGGCTACATCCCCTGGACGAGTGCGCTGTCGTAGTGCCCGCCGTTCGACAGAGCCGGTGCGTTCTGGGCGCGCTCCTGGGCCTCGTGGACCGACATCGTCGCCGCCACCAGCATCAGGGCTCCGACCATCAGGTTGATTGCTTCTCGCCGGGCTGTCATGTCCATCAACACCTTTCACGGGATTCCAGCTGATCGAAGCCGAGCAGCTGTCGGGTATGCCACCAGACTGACAGCAGGTCGCTGTGAGGACGCTGAGCGCGAACAGGCCTGAAGACCCGCGCACACGTTTCAAACGCAAAACTGCTGAAAAGCCCACCGCCACAGTCTGCTTCAGTGAACGGCACCTGGCTCAGCGGCCGTGATGAGCGGCCGCAGCCGGGTCCTGGCGGCGCGTTCCACCAGCCGGCTCAGCACCGGCCGGGCGACGAGATATCCGGAAACGCTCAGGGTCGCGCCCAGAGCGAGACCGGCAACGACGTCTTGGGGGTAATGCGCACCGACATAGACGCGAGCCAATGCCATGGCCACTGCCGCGATGGCGGCGATGACGCCGAGTCGTCGATTCACCAGCCAGACCCCGGCAGCGACGGCCCCGGCCATCATCGCGTGGTCACTGGGGAAGCCACCGTCGGTGTTGCAATGCAAGACGACGATGTGGGGCAGCGCATTACAGGGACGGGTGGCATTGATGGTATCGGCGATCGGCTGGTTGATGGCCACCGCTGCCAGCACACCCAAAGGCGCCCATACCGCCGCTGCCATCGCACTGGGGTTGTTGGTTCTGCGGGCGATCCACCATCCAGCGAGGAGAAAGCTGGCGAACAGTACAACACCGTCTTCGGCGTATCCGGCCACGACCGGGTGCAGCCACGGGGTGTCCCGGGCGAAATTGTTGATGTAGTAAAAGATTCGGGTATCGAGGTCCATCGCGGCCTTGTCGTTCTGAGTTGCGAATGACTGAAGGAATCAGCGCAGACTGTTCAAAAGCGTTGTCAGAGATTGTTTTTCGTCGTCAACGCTTGGGCTGCTGGATCGGACGGACTTGAGTGCTGCGTCGATTTCCCGGTCCAGCGCCGTCCAGGCGCTGGAGTCGATGGCCTGCAGCCGGTCCTGGTCGTGGTCCCATGCGGTTTCGAGGTCGGTGATCCGCGCTCGGGCGCCGGATTGGTCTCCAGCATCGACCTTTGCCAGCGTGTCTTGGGTGACGTTGCGGAAGTGCGCAATATCGGTCGCCGGGAAGGCACCGACCTTGCCGGGCACCAGAGGCGCGGCCGCCGCGGTCGGCGCGGGCCCTTCCTCGCTGTCGGTGACGGGGCCATGCGGCTGAATCGAGGCCCATTGCAGCAGGGCGCCGGCCGCCAAGACCACGACGGCGTAGTAACCGACGGTGCTCACCGCCGATAGCGTGCGCTTCGGCGCGGGGGCCGCCGCCTGATCGTCGACCTCGATCACATCGATGCGGGTCCAGGTCAGATAGCCGACAGCAGCGGCGATCGCGGCGAGGAAGATTCCACTGGTCAGGCCGTATCCGAGGCCGAGACCGTGTGCGCTGCGCGGTGTGGCAAGCCAGTCGCCGAGGTTGGCGCCCAGCGGGCGGGTCAGGATGTACGCCAGCCAGAACGACAACACGGAGTTGACCCCGACGCGCCAGCCGATGGTCACCGCGGCGATGAGGGTGACCGGGAGCAGTACCGATACCCCGGCACTCCACCCGGTCAGGGTCAAGGTCCAGTCGCCGGCGGCGGTGCCGAGCGCGAAGGTGACCAGGACAGCGAGCCAGTAGAACAGCTCCCGCGGTCGCGTTGTGATGCTGTGGATCGACAGTGTCCGCTCCCGGGCGAACCACACCGCGAACACCACCGCCAGAGTGACAGTGAAGACGGCTGTGCTCGTGGCCATCGGGACGGCAAGGGCGTCGGTGAGCAGATCGGTGTAGAGGGTGCCGGTGACGCTGAGGACCACGACCGTCAGCCAGTAGACGACAGGGACGTAGCGCGGCAATCGCAGCTGGGCCCCCATGACCAGGGCCAGTACGGCGGTGAACAGCACCGCGGTGGCACCGAGACCCACACCGAGACCTTGGTTGATCCAGTCGGCGAAGCTCTCTCCGACCGTGGTGCACAGCACCTTGATCAGCCAGAACCAGATGGTGACTTCGGGAACCTTGCTCGCAGTCACGCGCTTCACGATCGTTGAGGGGCGGGCAGCACCGGTCATGCCTGCGGAAGGTAGTCACCGCTTGCTGAACTGACGCTGAGAACGAAGGGGCCTGTCGTCGGTCCTACAGGTGGACCAGGTGAACACCCACGTGCGGAGCTTCCCCGCGGCTCACTTGCAAAGGCCGGCAATCTTCGTGCTGACAGCTTCGCCGGCTTTCAACCGACCCGCCTGCGCCGGGTCGGCCCCGCCGATCCCGGCCTGCCCGTACATCGAAATATCCTGCAGGTCAACGGCAAACTCGCGAATCGCGGCCGTGAGGTCCGCCGGCGTGGCCCGGTCCAGATGCGTCTGCAAGTACTGAGCACCACTGCTCATGGCCAAACGCGAGACTGCTGTGACCGCCGTAACCGCAACCGGCTCAGAGCCGAGTTCGGTGTGCGTCTGTAGCGCCACCGCCGTGCGCACGGTGGTGAAGGCGGCACACGCGCGAGCCTTCGCGTCGGCGACTTGTTGCTCGGTGGGCTCTGGGACCGATGGCGACGACTGATGTGGTGGCGACACCAGCGCCCAGACCGCAACCCCTAGCGCGATGACCGCGATTCCGAGCGATGCGGGCGCCAACCACTTCGGTTGCAGATCTACCGCAACGGGCTGACGCGAGATTGACGGCGCTTCAGGGTCAGTCTCCGGCATACGCGCGATGGTAGAGCAACAACTGTCCGAATATCGGCGGTTGGACGAAGCCCAGGCAGGAACCGGTTCATTCGAGTCGAGGCCAGCATTCAGCTACCAGAGGGTGGCCGCAGTGACTGCGATCCATGCGGGCGGCGACTTGGTCGGAGTACAAGCCCGACCCAATCGCGGCGAAGTTGGAGCCATCGAAGTACCGAGCCATCTCCAGCAGAATCTCGCAACTCCGCCGGGAAGGCCCAGTGCGCCAAACCAATTCGGCCGTTGAGAGCAGACACCCATGCCCTACGGGTCGCGGCGGGTGACCACCACGAGCGCCAGCATGAACACCGCCGCCGCAACTGCGGCGAAGTAGAGGGCCGCGCCGGCCGGTCCCCACCACAACGAGAACGTCTGGAACCAGGGGGTCCTGGTGAAGGTGTACGCGTTCCCGAAGGGCAGCCACGGTCCCACCCGTGCGCCGACCTGAGGAAGCGCGCCGAGCACCGGTTCCACGACGAACGGCATCAACAACACCACCGCGACCACTGCCGCCGCGTGCCGCAACAACCCGCCCAGACCGACCGCCAGCACCGCGCCCAGCACGGCATACAGCGACATCGTGCCGATCGCACGCCAGACCTCCGCGTTCGAGAAGGACAACTCCTCGGCCTGCTCTGCGGTCACCAACGACGCCGCGAACGCGATCGAGCCCGCCACCATGACCGCGGTGACGACCGCGGAAAGCGCCGCCGTCACGAGCGCTTTCGCTGCCAGTGCCCACGCTCGGTTGGGGGTGGCCAGGAACGTCGTGCGGATCATGCCGGAGCGGTACTCCCCGGTGATCGACATCGCGGACAGGATCATCAGCATCGGCACACCGAAGACGCTGACGCCGATGGCCGCCCGCTCGGGCTTGAGCACCCCGTGCGGACCCAGTGCCGCCGCCTGTATCGCGGCGAACCCCAGACCCACCACCGCAACTGTCAGGATGAGCCAGATCGGCGACCGCGTGGTCTGCAGCTTGATCCGCTCGGCGTTGATCGTCATGGCGCACCCACCGCCCGGTAGTCGACGGCGTCGTCGGTCAGTCGCATGTACGCTTCCTCCAACGAGGCCTGCTGGGCGGCCAATTCGTGCAGCACGATTCCGTGACCGGCAGCCAACTCCCCCACCTGCTCCGTCGAGATTCCGCGAACCAGCAGCACGCCGTCCGCCAATTGCGCCGACGCATCCTGCGCCGTCAGCAACTCATGAAGACGCTCCAGCTGCGGGCTGCGGACCCGAATGGTGTCGCTCCCGGAGCTGGTCAGGAACTCCGCCATGGTGCTCGAGCTGATCAACTGTCCCCGCCCGATCACCAGCAGCCGGTCCGCTGTGTTCGCCATCTCGGCAAGCAGATGACTGGACACCAACACCGTCCGGCCCTCAGATGCCAAGTCGCGCATGAGCGTCCGAATCCACCTGATGCCCTCGGGGTCCAGCCCGTTCACCGGTTCGTCGAACAGCAGCACTTCGGGATCACCCAACAGCGCCACGGCGATGCCCAACCGCTGCGACATCCCGAGCGAGAACGTGCCGGCCTGTTTACCCGCGACATCGGTCAATCCGACGATGTTCAGTACTTCATCGACACGGGCCTTCGGCAGCTTGTTGCTGGCGGCCAGCCACCGAAGGTGAGCGCGCGCCGTGCGATTGGGATGCACCTGACGGGCATCGAGCAGCGCACCGACGCTGCGCAGCGGATGCTTCAGCTCGTGATAGGTCTTGCCCAGCACCGTCGCGATGCCGGAGGTCGGCCTGTCCAGCCCGACGATCATGCGCATCGTGGTGGATTTACCGGCGCCGTTCGGCCCGAGGAAACCGGTGACGAAACCGGGCTCGACGGAACAGGTCAAATCATCGACGGCGCGTTTGCGCCCGAAAACCTTTGTCAATCCCGTCAGCTGGATCATCGCCGGACAACCCCCTTGCCTGATGGCAGCGCCATCAGGCGCACGATACGCGTTCGATCACCATCTGCGCGACGGCGCGCATACCCGCGGCGTTCGGGTGCAGCGGGGCCACCCGGCCCGGCAGTGGCAGATGAAACGCCGTGGTCCAGGGATCGGCCGACCACGCATGGTGCGCACGGCTGGCAGCTGCGACCGGCACCAGTTCACATCCGGCCGCCGCGGCCGCGGCGGCCGTCAGCTCGGCCAGCCGGGCGGCGACGTGCCGGCCCAGCTCGGCATCGGCCGCACCGATCGGTGGTGCGGGCACTCCCGCCGGCGGCAGGAGCGTCAGGTAGTCGACGAACAGCACCCGGGCCTGTGGGGCACGTCGACGTACTTCTCGCCCAACGGTTTTCAGCGACTCGCCCACGACTTCGAGCGCCTGGTCCCGCGCCGCCGCATCGAGTTGCCCGCGCAGCAGTCCACCGATGACGGGCACCGACCGCAGGAACCGGGGCAGGCAGGCCGCCCCGAGCATCGGTACATAGCCGGCGTCGTTGCCGCCGATGGTGATGGTGACCAACGACTCCGAGCCGTCGAGCGCGTCCACCTGCGGCGGCGCACCGTACTGCCGTTCGGTGAGCAGGTGGGTGGTGGTGGCGCCCGAAAAGGTCACGTCGACAAGGTCGTAACCGAGGCGGTCGGCGACGAGATGCGGGTAGTTGACCGCCGACCGGCCGGACCGCTTCGGCGCACCGGGCGCACCCGGTGCGATGCCCGGCCCGGCGGCCATCGAACTACCGAGGGCGACGTACCGCGGCGTCATAGCGCCGGACTGGATGCCTGCGCCCAGAACCGCTTGGGCACGCGGCCGGCGCGCGAGGCCAGCCGGCCCGCGGTGACCGCCGCCGCCATGGCGGCGGCCATCATCGGCGGATCCGAGGCCCGGGTCACCGCCGTCGCGAGAAGCACTGCGTCACAACCCAGTTCCATGGCCAATGCGGCATCGCTGGCCGTGCCGATGCCGGCGTCGAGCACCACCGGCACGCCGGCGGCCGCGACGATCATCTCGATGTTGTGCGGGTTGGAGATGCCCAGCCCCGTGCCGATCGGCGCGCCCAACGGCATCACCGCCGCGCAGCCGGTGTCCTCCAGCCGGCGCGCCAACACCGGGTCGTCGTTGGTGTAGGGCAGGACGACGAAGCCGTCATCCACCAATTGCTCTGCGGCGCGGACCAACTCGATGGCGTCCGGCAGCAGGGTGCGCTCGTCGGCGATCACCTCGAGTTTCACCCAGTTGGTCTGCAGCGCCTCGCGCGCCAGTTGCGCCGTCAGCACCGCTTCGGCCGCGCCGCGACAGCCGGCGGTGTTGGGCAGCGCGGCGATGCCGAGCTTGTTCAGCAGATCGAGCACGCCGGTGCCGGTTTCGGCGTCGATGCGCCGCATCGCGACAGTGGTCAGCTCGGTACCCGAGGCGACGAGTGCCTCCTCCAGGATCGACAGATTCGCCGCACCGCCGGTGCCCATGATGAGCCGCGAACCGAACTCCCGGTCGGCGATGCGCAGGACGTCGGCCGACGTACAGACCTCAGCCACCTTGCACCGCCGTCACGACCTCGATCTTGGCGCCCTCGGCCACGACGTCGTCCCACTCCGACCGGGGCAGCACCGTCCAGTCGACCGCGACGGCGATGCCCTTGTCCGGAAAGCCCAGGGTGCCAATCAATTCGGCCACCGTGGTGCCTTCGCGAATCTCCACGTTCTCATCGTTGACTGTGATCAGCACAGTGCCACCTTCTCTCTCGCATCGCCCTTCAACAGGTCCGAAATCCGTTGTGCGGTCCAGGCGGCCAGCAGAAAGCCGTTCCTCCCGTGACCGGTGGCCGCCAGGGTGCGGTCATCGAGCCAGCCCACGATCGGCAGGCCGTCCGGGGTCATCGGCCGCAGTCCCGCAGCGCATTCGGCAAGTTCGTATTCGCCGAGGGCAGGTATCACCGCACAGGCGTCATCGAGAAGGTCGCGCACTCCGGATACCGCCGGCGCGGTATCCCGGCCGTGCTCGTACTGGGTGGCGCCGACCACCACACCATCGGCACGCGGCACCAGATACACCTGCCGACCGTGCACCCGAGCGCGAATCACCCGCCGCGGCACCGGCATACAGCCCTTGCGCCACCGCAGCCGCAGAATCTCGCCCTTCACCGGACGCACGGGCAGCCCGGGCCACAGTGCCGGCGCGTCGATCCCGTTGGCCAGCACGGTGACATCGGCGTCGCGCGTCTTGTCGAGGGAATCGACCGGTCCGGCCCATTGCACACCCAGGCGGTCGCAGTGCGCGATCAGCCCCTCGACCACGAGGCGGTTGTCGACGGCCAGTTCGGTCTCCGCCCGGAAGCCGTGCCGAATCCCCTGCGCCAGCAACGGTTCGATGTCGCGGGCCGCGGTGGTGACCGTGACGGGATGCCCCTGCGCTGCCAGCCACTCAGCGACCGTACGGACGTCGGCCGCGTCTGCCCGGTCGACCGCCACCACGAGCGAGTCGCGGGCCGTCACCACGTCGTCAGGCAGGCCGTCGAGGAAGCCGTCATGCCACAACGCCAGCGAGTCCAGCCCCACCTGCAACTGGTCCTGCTCACCCGGCCAGCCCTCGGAGTGCGGCGCGAGCATGCCGCCGGCGACCCACGAGGCGCCGCGCGCCTCGGTCCGGTGCACGCGCACCGACCACCCGTCCAGCGCCGCGCGCCTGGCCACGGCCAGACCGATGACGCCGCCGCCGATTACCGCCATGCCAGCCGGCACGATGATTCCTCTCCCTTCGCCGGCATGATCCGGATCAGGTGTGACGGTAAGGGTAGGACGACCCCACTCTCAGCCCCCGGTCCCGGGACTCCCGTGTGTGCGGCGTCCACGGTAGTCGCTACCGTCGCGCTGTGTCTAAAGCCTTCGAGCGTCTGCAGTCCGCGTCCCTGTACCTGTGCACCGACGCCCGCCGGGAGCGCGGTGACCTGGCCGAGTTCGCCGACGCGGCACTCGCCGGTGGCGTGGACATCATCCAGTTGCGGGACAAGGGCTCGGCCGGTGAAGCACAGTTCGGTCCGCTCGAGGCCAAGCAGGAGCTCGAAGCGCTGGAGGTGCTGGCCGACGCGGCCAGGCGGCACGGCGCGCTGTTCGCGGTGAACGACCGGGCCGACATCGCCCGCGGCGCATTCGCCGACGTGCTGCACCTCGGCCAGGACGATCTGCCGCTGGCCCTCGCCCGCGACATCGTCGGGCCGGATCCGCTGTTCGGCCGCTCGACGCATGACGAGCAGCAGCTGGCCGTCTCGGTGACCGAGGACGTCGACTACTTCTGCGTCGGCCCGTGCTGGCCGACGCCGACCAAGCCGGGCCGCACCGCGCCGGGCTTGGAACTGGTCCGCGCGGCGGCCGCGACGGGTACCGACAAACCCTGGTTCGCCATCGGCGGCATCGACCTGGCGCGGGCCCCCGAGGTGGTGGCCGCCGGTGCGCGGCGCATCGTCGTGGTCCGGGCGATCACCGCGGCCGAGGATCCGGCCGCGGCAGCGCAGGCACTCAAGCAGGCCCTGCCTACGAACTGAGCGGGATACTCGCCGTCACGCTGCGCAGCTGTTCCCAGCTGGCGGCGAATCCGGGATGCAGCGGCAGCGACGCGACGTCGTCCTCGGAGACCCACCGCAGCTCGACGCTCTCCCGGTTGGGCACCGTCGCGAGTTGTTCGGGTGCGTCGGCGATCACCGTGGTGTACGTCCACACCTCGCCCATCGCGATCGCGGTGACCACGGTCGTCCGGACCGTCAGCTGCTCGGCCAGCAGGCCGGCCTCCTCGTAGGCCTCGCGGACGGCGGCCTCCTCGACGGTCTCGTGGCTGTCGCGCGCCCCACCGGGCAGTGCCCAGGTGCCGCCTTGATGGCTCCATGGCGCGCGGTACTGCAGCAGCACCGCCGCTCCGCCGCCCGGCTGCGGCGCCCGCAGCAGAAGTCCGGCCGCACCATGGCGACCCCAGAAGTGGGAGCCGTCAGCCGCGAGCACCCATCCGTCACCGTCGCCCTGCACGAAACCCACAATAGGGAACGTCGCGAAAGATTTGGGGGACCGGGCCGACCGGTAGTCCACCCCCTACGCGCCGCAAGCTCTTAGACTTCTATTAAACGAGTTCGGCAGGGCCAACGGGTCAGGAAAGTTGAGGTCGGCGCACACGTGACGGTGGAGTTGGCGCACCCTTCGACCGAGCCGGTGGTATCTCGGTCCCCCGGGACTCCCGCGCACACTCGATGGTGGTTCATGTGGACCACCCCCGGCCGCATCCTCCTGATCGGGTTGATGCTCGCCAGCCTGGTCCTCGCGTGTGCCTTCGCCACCTCGACCACGATCCACGCCCGCCAGCAGGCCCTGACCACCGTGCTCGACCACACCGAGCCGCTGGCGTTCGCGGCCGGCCAGCTCTACACCACGCTGTCGGTCGCCGATGCCGCCGCCGCGACCGCCTTCATCGCCGGCTCGGAGCCGGTGGATCTGCGGCAGCGCTACGAGCAGGCCATCACGGACGCCGCCGTCGCCGTCACGGCCGCGTCCAGTGGCATCACCGACGAGCCCATGGTCAAGGTGCTCGGGCACATCAATGCCGAGCTGGCGGTCTACACCGGCCTGGTGGAGACCGCGCGGACCAACAACCGCGCCGGCAACCCGGTGGGTTCGTCGTACCTGTCCGAGGCGTCATGGCTCATGCAGACCCAGATCCTGCCCGACGCCCAGCGGCTCTACGAGAACACCTCGGCGCGGGTGAACTCGGAGACCAGCGGCTCGTCGCAGGTGCCCGCACCCGTGATCCTGGTGGTCGCGGCGACGCTGATGTTCGGCTTCTTCTCGAACCGCTGGCTGGCCCAGCACACCCGCCGGCGCGTCAACATCGGTTTCGTCGCCGGCGGCATGGCGGTACTGATCATGATCATCTGGATCGGCGCGACGCTCATCATCTCGACCACCGACACCCGGCATGCCCGCAACGCGGCAGCGTCGCTGCAAACTGTGACGAGCATGGCCATCACCGCACAGCAGGCGCGGGCGGACGAGACGCTGTCGCTGATCCGGCGGGGCGACGAGAGCGTCCGCAAGCAGTCGTACTACCACCGCATCGACGCCCTCCAGCAGCAGCTCGGGGATTACATGCGTCGCCCCGATGCGATCGGCAAGAAGGACCTGGACGGCGCCGATCAGTTGATCCGCCGGTGGCGTGCCGCCGACGACCGGATCAACGCCTACATCTCGACCGGCAACTACCAGTCCGCCACCCAGGTGGCGCTGGGTACCAGCGAAGACGATTCGACGCCGGCGTTCGACAAGCTCGACGAAGCGCTCTCCAAGGCCATCGACGAAAGCCGCAAGCAGCTGCGCAGCGACATCCTGAACGGACGCCAGGCGCTGTCCGGGGCGACGGTCGGTGCGGCCGCGTTGAGCTTCGCCGCGGCACTCGCGGTGGCGCTCGGGCTGTGGCCGAGGTTGAGTGAATACCGATGAGTTTCACGATGCGTTCTCGGTTGGTCCCGGCGATGGTCGCGGTGTTGGTGGCCGCCGGCTGCGGCGAGGCCCCGCCGCCCGCCGCGCCGCAGAGCATCACCATCGCGCCGCCGACACCCGCGGGCATGGAGGTGCAGTCCGCCGTGCCGGAGCTCGGCCCGGAGGACAAGTCCGACTGCACCGCAAGCCTGCGGCCGTTCCCGACGCCCGAGGCCGCCGCGGCGGCCGTCACCAACATCAAGGACCGCGGCCGGCTGATCGTCGGGCTCGACATCGGCAGCAACCTGTTCGCGTTCCGCGACCCCATCACGGGGCAGATCACCGGATTCGACGTCGACATCGCCGGGGAGGTGGCCCGCGACATCTTCGGCACCCCGTCACAGGTCGAGTACCGCATCCTGTCCGACAACGACCGGATCTCGGCGCTGCAGCACAATCTCGTCGACATCGTGGTGAAGACCATGAGCATCACGTGCGACCGGCGCAAGCTCGTCAACTTCTCAGCCGAGTACTTCTCCGCCAAGCAACGGATCCTCGCCACCCGCGACTCCGACGTCCGCAGGCCCGCGGACCTGTCGGGCAAGCGGGTCTGCGTCGTGAAGGCCACCACCTCGAAGGCACGCCTGCAGCGCATCACCCCGCCGCCGGTCCTCGTGGAAGCGGTCACCTGGGCGGACTGCCTGGTGGCGTTGCAGCAGCGGCAGGCCGACGCGGTGTCGACCGATGACGCGATCCTGGCCGGTCTGGTGGCGCAGGACCCGTACCTGCACATCGTCGGCCCCAACATGGCCGAGGAGCCGTACGGCATCGGAATCAACCTCAACAACACCGGTCTCGTGCGGTTCGTCAACGGGACGTTGGAGCGGATTCGCCGCGACGGCACGTGGAACACGTTGTACCGCAAGTGGTTGACCGTGCTCGGCTCGACGCCGAACCCACCCGTACCGAGGTACAGCGACTGATGTCCGACAGCGAAGCGACGACAGGCCCCGTGGATGAGGGACCGGTGGACGCGGGCCCCGACACCGACCCCGGCACCCAGGCCGTCGAGGTGACGTGGGATTCGCTGGCCACGATGCGCCCCATGGGTACCCAGGCGGTTTTCCGGCCACTGTTCGACGACTCGACGAGCATCCCGGTGCCTGCTCCGCCCGAACGGGATTCGGCGCCGGCCAATGTCGCCACCGCGACCACCCGGGTCTCGCCCGTCCGGCGCCTGGGTGGCGGCCTGGTCGAGGTGCCGCGCGTGGTGGACCAGGACCCGCTCGCCGCGTTGATGACCGATCCCGTGGTGGCCGAGGCCAAACGGTTCTGCTGGTCCTGCGGCAAGCCGGTCGGCCGCTCCGAGAACGGCGAACCCGGCAAGTCGGAAGGCTCGTGCCCGCACTGCGGCGCCGCGTATTCGTTTCTGCCGCAACTGACCCCGGGCACCATGGTGGCCGACCAGTACGAGGTCAAGGGCTGCATCGCCCACGGCGGACTGGGCTGGATCTACCTGGCGCTCGACACCAACGTCAACAACCGGCCGGTGGTGCTCAAAGGCCTGGTGCACTCCGGCGATGCCGAGGCGCAGGCCATCGCCATGGCCGAGCGGCAGTTCCTGGCCGAGGTCACCCACCCGGCGATCGTGAAGATCTTCAACTTCGTCGAACACGCCGACAAGCACGGTGACCCGGTGGGTTACATCGTGATGGAGTACGTCGGCGGCACCTCGCTGAAGCAGGCCAAAGGCGCCAAACTGCCGGTGGCCCAGGCCATTGCGTACATGCTGGAAATCCTGCCGGCACTGGGCTACCTGCATTCAATCGGGCTCGTCTACAACGACCTCAAACCCGAGAACATCATGCTGACCGAGGAGCAGCTAAAGCTCATCGACCTCGGTGCGGTGTCACGCATCAACTCGTTCGGATTCCTCTACGGCACACCGGGTTACCAGGCGCCGGAGATCGTCCGCACCGGCCCGACGGTCGTCACCGACATCTACACCGTCGGCCGCACCCTCGCGGCCCTGACGCTGAACCTCAAGACCGAAAAGGGCCGCTACGTCGACGGGCTGCCCGAGGACGATCCGCTTCTCCTCCAATACGATTCGTTCGCCCGGTTGCTGCGCCGCGCGATCGACCCGGACCCACGCCGCCGGTTCGGCAGTGCCGAGGAGATGTCGGGGCAGCTGCTCGGCGTGCTGCGCGAGGTCGTCGCCCAGGACACCGGGACGCCGCGGCCGGGTCTGTCGTCGGTGTTCAGCCCGTCGCGCTCGACGTTCGGGGTCAACATGCTGGTGGCCCACACCGACGTGTACATCGACGGACAAGCGCACACCGAAAAGATCACGGCGCCAGAGATTGTCCGGGCGCTGCAGGTGCCCCTCGTCGACCCGGCCGACGTCGGTGCGGCCGTGCTGTCGGCCAGCCTGTTGAGTCAGCCGGTGCAGACCCTGGATTCGCTGCGCGCGGCGCGCGAGGGCTCCCTCGATTCGGAGGGTGTGGACCTGTCCACGTCGGTCGAGCTGCCCCTGATGGAGGTGCGCGCACTGCTCGACCTCGGCGATGTGGCCAAGGCCAACCGGAAGCTGGAGAACCTGGCCGACCGGATCGGCTGGCACTGGCGGCTGGTGTGGTTCCGCGCGGTGGGCGAACTGTTGTCCGGCAACTACGAAGCCGCGACAAAGGATTTCACCGAGGTACTCAACACGTTGCCGGGCGAACTGGCCCCGAAAGTGGCACTGGCCGCCACCGCCGAACTGTCCGGACAGGAGGCCGAGCGGCCTTTCTATCGGACGGTGTGGAACACCGACAACGGCATCATCTCAGCCGGTTTCGGTCAGGCCCGGGCGCAGGCGCTGGCCGGCGACCGGGAGGCCGCGGTGCACACTCTCGATGAAGTTCCGGCCACCTCAAGGCATTTCACGACGGCGCGACTGACCAGCGCCGTCACCCTGCTGTCGGCGCCGACCACCGCCGAGATCACCGAACGCCAAATCCGTGACGCCGCAAGGCGAGTGGAGGCGTTGCCGGAAACCGAACCGCGTGTGCTGCAGATCCGGACACTGGTCCTCGGCACGGCTCTGGACTGGCTGGCCGACCACACCGCCAGCACCAATCACATCCTGGGTTTCCCGTTCACCGAACACGGTCTCCGTCTGGGTGTGGAGGCCTCCCTGCGCGGGCTGGCCCGCGTGGCGCCGACCAAGGCGCACCGCTACGCGCTGGTGGATCTGGCCAACAACGTGCGGCCGATCAGTACGTTCTAGGTTGGCGTTGCACAGCAGCGTGATCGGGCGCCGGGTCACCGGTAACGGTCACGCAGCTGGGGATCGTTCTGCCACCAGAGTCCGCTCGACGGCGCCTCGAGTGCCAGCTCGGGAGCGTCCAATTCGGCATCGACCTCAGCCGCCTTGCGTCGTTCGTCAGAGCCCAGGGCGCGCATCAGCAGCAGGATGAACGGCACGCCCACGACGTCACCCAGAATCCACAGGATTCCGGCACCGTAGCTCTGGTCCTGGCGGATGGTCGGTCCGGAGTCGCGGTGCAGGCCGGCGTAGTAGTCGTGGGCGATCACCGGGCCCAGCCACAACACCAGTCCGAGAATGCCGTCACCGAGCCCTTCGGCCACGCTGATCCCGATGGACAGCAGCGGCGGGTAGCGCCGCGGCACCGGGTCGACCTGCAGGCGGGCGTAGAAGTAGCCGAACCCGATGCCCAGCAGGACAATTCGCGTCAGCGACGCGAGCGGACCGGTCATCGAGGCGACGTACCACGGCGTCAGATACAGCAGCCACGGCGTCACCAGCATCAGCACCGAGGTCACCGGCGGTGACAGGAGTACGCGCGCGACAACGGAATTCAGCACCGGGTCGAGTACTGCGCCCACCGTCGACACCGGCCGGCTCAGCGCCAGGAAGAACGGCACCACGTACAGCAGGAGCAGGACCTGCAGCGCGCGTACCCAGAACAGCAACGGCGCATAGACCGCGACGGCGCCGAGGGTCGCCACCGCCCAGACCGCGATGGCGATGCCGAAGCACCACCGCTGGGCCCGCGACATGCGTCGGCGCAGCCGCACCAGCGCACCGACGCCGAGCAGCATCAGCACCACGGCTACGGGGTCGAACGTCCCGGTCAGTAAGGGCACGAGCGCAAGCTACGCCCCCACCCTGGCAGGTTCCTTCAGTCCACCTGGCAGACGTCGGCGCAGGCCCGAGCGATGGCCAGTTCTTCATTGGTGGGAATGACCAGCACACTCACCGGCGAGGTGTCGGAGGAGATCCGCCGGGCGCCGCGGTTCGGGGAGAGGTTGCGCTCCTCGTCGACCTCGATACCGAGTGCCAACAACCCGGCCAGCGCATCGCGGCGGACCGCGGCGTCGTTCTCCCCCACCCCGGCGGTGAAGGTGATGACGTCGGCTCCACCCAGCAGCGCCAGGTATCCGCCGATGTACTTGCGCAGCCGGTGGATGTAGACGTCGTACGCCAGCTGGGCCGCACCGTCACCCGCATCCATCCGCTTGTGCAGCTCGCGGAAATCGGTGGCGCCACCCAACCCCGATACGCCCGAGTGGCGGTTCAGCAAGACGTCGATGTCCTCGACCGACATCCCGGCGGTGCGGGACAGGTACATGATGATGCCGGGGTCGACGTCGCCGGAGCGCGTCCCCATCACCAGACCCTCCATCGGCGTCATCCCCATCGAGGTGTCGATCGGCCGGCCACCGGCGATCGCCGACGCCGACGCGCCGTTACCCAGGTGCAGGACAATCTGATTCACCGATTCGAGGGGCAGGCCCAGGAACTGCGCGGCCTGCTCACTGACGTACTGATGCGACGTGCCGTGGAAGCCGTACCGGCGGATGTGCCACTTCTCGGCCACCTCCCGGTCGATCGCGTACTCGGCGGCGGCCGCGGGCAGGTCGTGGAAGAACGCCGTGTCGAACACCGCGACGTGCGGGACGTCGGGCAGCAGCTTGCGGGCCGCGTTGATGCCCAGCAGCCCCGGCGGATTGTGCAGCGGCGCCAGCGGGGCCAGCTCTTCGAGTTCGGCGACCAGCTCGTCGCCGATCAGGGTCGGCCGGTAGAACCGCCGGCCACCATGCACAACGCGGTGTCCGACGGCTGCGACCTCGTCAACCGAAACCCCGGCCGCGCTCACCGCATCGAAGACCTCCTGCAAGGCCTTCGGGTAGTCGTCCACCCGCTCGATCACGCCGTCGGCCAGCGACTCACCCGAAGCCGGTTGCACCAACCGGTATTTCACCGACGACGAGCCGCAGTTGAGTACCAGTACCGGCCCGCTCATTTCGCTCCTTGAGCCTGAATCGCCGTGATGGCAACGGTATTGACGATGTCCTCGACCAGCGCACCACGGGACAGGTCGTTCACCGGCTTGTTGAGCCCCTGCAGCACGGGGCCGATCGCGATGGCCCCGGCGCTGCGCTGCACGGCCTTGTAGGTGTTGTTGCCGGTGTTCAGGTCCGGGAAGATCAGCACCGTGGCACGGCCGGCGACCGGTGAATCCGGCATCTTGGTCGCGGCCACCGACGGCTCGACCGCGGCATCGTATTGGATGGGCCCTTCGACCAACAGCTCCGGCGCCCGCTTGCGGACCAGTTCCGTTGCCGCCCTGACCTTGTCGACGTCGGCACCGGTCCCCGAATCGCCCGTCGAATAGGACAGCATGGCCACGCGCGGCTCGATGCCGAACTGCGCGGCGGTCTGCGCCGAGCTGATCGCGATGTCGGCCAGCTGCTCGGACGTCGGATCCGGCACGATGGCGCAGTCGCCGTAGGCCAGGACCCGATCCGCCAGGCACATCAGGAAGATGCTCGACACCGTCGAGATGTCGGGTGCGGTGCGGATGATCTCGAATGCCGGCCGCACCGTGTGCGCCGTGGTGTGTGCGGCGCCGGACACCATGCCGTCGACCATGTTGTTGTGCACCAGCATGGTGCCGAAATACGAGACGTCGTGGATGATCTCGCGGGCCTGCTCGAGGGTCACGCCCTTCTTCTTGCGCAGTTCGGCGTACTGCGCCGCGAACTGGTCGCACAGCTCGCTGGTACGCGGATCGAGCACCACGGCGGCCGACAGGTCCAGGCCCAGTTCGGCGGCCCGCGCCCGCACCGCCGACTCATCGCCGAGGATCGTGAGGTCGGCAACGGAACGGGCGAGCAGCCGGCTCGCCGCGCGCAGAATCCGGTCATCGTCGCCTTCGGGCAGCACGATGCGCCTGCGGTCCGCGCGGGCCCGGTCCTGCAGCTGGTGCGTGAACATCTGGGGCGTGACGACCGATGGGATCGGAACCGCAAGCTGGGCAAGCAGATCCGCGACATCCACGTGCTCGTCCATCAAGGCCAGCGCGGTGTCGACCTTGCGCAGCGACGTCGCCGTCACCCGGCCCTTCGCCGTCGACGCGGCGCGGGCGGTGTCATAGGTACCCAGATCCGTGGCCACGATCGGCAGCCGCAGACCAAGGCCCGCAACCAGTTTGGCGATCGACGGGTGCAACGGCAGCCCGCCGTTGAGGATGAGACAGGAGATCGACGGAAAGCCGTCCGCCGCATGGGCACTGGCGATGGCCAGCACCACATCGGAGCGGTCGCCCGGCGTGATGACGGCCATGGAATCCCGCAGCCGCTCCAGACAGTGTTCGGCCGTCATGCCGGCGACCATCATTCCCATGACCTCGCGGGTCAGCAGCTCTTCGTCACCGCTGATCAACGTCCCCTGCACCGCATCGCGCAGCTCCGCGACCGTCGGCGCCGCCAGCAACGGCTCCTCCGGCAGCACATAGCTTTTCGGCGTGAACCGCTGCAGCGCGGCAGCGACATCGGCGAGCTCATCCGGAGCGCAGCGGTTGGCGACCACCGCAGCGGTGTGCGCGTGCTGAGCCGCGAGCTCGGCCAGGCACAGCTCGACCACGTGGGCCACCTCGGCGGGTGTGCGATCAGCGGCACGCACCGAGAGCAACACGGGCGCACCGAGATTCACGGCGATGCGCGCGTTCATCGACAACTCGCTGGGCGAGGCGACGTCGGTGTAGTCGCTGCCGACGATCACCACCGCTCCGCACTTGTCCGCGACGCGGTGGTAGCGGTCGACGATGTCGGCGATCGCCGCATCGGGATCGTCGTGCAACTGCTGGTAGGTGACGCCGGCACAGTCGTCGTACTCCAGGCCTGCGGTGCTGTGCGCGAGCAACAGCTCCAGGATGTAGTCGCGGTCGGACCCCGCGCGCACGATCGGGCGGAAGACCCCGACATTGGCGACCGTGGCCGCCAGTCGGTGCAACAGCCCTAGCGCGATGGTCGACTTGCCGGTGTCGCCTTCGGGTGAAGCGATATAGATCGCGGATGAGCGCTCGCGCGAAGACCATGTTCGGGTGGCGTCTGGCACTGAGTCAGCCTATCGAGCCCGGCCGCGCGTCAGCCGAGTTTGCGGAGGCGCGGCTCCAGGTCGGTCTTGAACAGCTCCAGGAAGCGGCGCTGGTCCTGCCGCGGGTCATGGAACACCAGGTGGTTCAGGCCCCAGTCGACGTACTGCTTGACCTTCTCGACGGCTTCGTCGGGGTCAGACGCCACGATCCACCGCTTGGCCACCTGCTCGATGGGCAGCGCGTCGGCGGCTGCCTCCATCTCGATCGGGTCGTCGATGGAGTGCTTCTGCTCGGCGGTCAGCGACAGCGGCGCCCAGAACCGGGTGTTCTCCAGAGCCAGTTCGGGATCCGGGTCGTACGAGATCTTGATCTCGATCATCCGGTCGATGTCATCGGGGTTCTTGCCCGCCGCCTCGGCACCCTCGCGCATGGCGGGGATGAGCTTGTCCTTGTACAGCTCCTCACCCTTGCCCGAGGTGCAGATGAAGCCGTCGCCGGCGCGGCCGGCGTACTTGGCCACCTGCGGCCCGCCCGCGGCGATGTAGATCGGGATACCACCCTCGGGCACGTCGTAGATCGAGGCGCCCTTGGTCTTGTAGTACTCGCCCTCGAAGTCGACGCGGTCGCCGAGCCACAGCTCACGCATCAGGCGCACCGACTCACGCAGCCGCGCGTAGCGCTCCTTGAACTCGGGCCATTCGCCTTCGTAGCCGGTGGCGATCTCGTTGAGCGCCTCACCGGTGCCGATGCCCAGGAAGATGCGGTCCGGGTACAGGCAGCCCATGGTCGCGAACGCCTGCGCGATGACCGCCGGGTTGTAGCGGAACGTCGGGGTCAGGACCGAGGTGCCCAGGACCAGCCGCTCGGTGCGCTCGCCCACGGCGGTCATCCAGGCCAGGGAGAACGGGGCGTGGCCGCCGGTGTGGCGCCACGGCTGGAAGTGATCACTGACGGTGGCGCTGTCCATGCCCGCCGCCTCGGCGGCCACCGCCAGCTCGACGAGTTCACGCGGGGCGAACTGCTCCGCCGACGCCTTGTATCCCAGTCTGAGTTCAGCCATGAGTCCCGTTCCTGTTCGTCGCCTCTGCCGCGGCCCTTTGCGCCTCGCGGGCGCAATTTCATTTCTACTCTGCCTACACTCGCGTCATGGCGGCAGCCCTGAGCGCGATCTCCGACAACATCCACTTCGCCCAGACCGACCTGGTGAACTGGACCCTGGTCAGCGATGACAGCGGGGTGATCCTGATCGACGCGGGTTTCCCCGGCCAGCGCGACGACGTCCTGCGTTCCCTGCGTGACCTGGGCTTCGAAACCGGCGATGTACGGGCGATCCTGCTCACCCACGCGCACGTCGACCACCTCGGCTCGGCCATCTGGTTCGCCAAAACCCATGGGACGCCGGTGTTCTGCCACGGCGCCGAGGTCGGCCATGCCAAACGCGAGTTTCTGGAACAGGTTTCACCGACGGATCTGCTGGCGCGCGCCTGGAACCCGCGGTACCTGGCCTGGTCCATGAAGATCATCGGCAAGGGCGCGCTGGTGCGCGAGGGCATCCCCACCGCACAGGCACTCACCGAGGACGTCGCGGCGACGCTGCCGGGCAGCCCGCAGGTGATCCCGAGCCCGGGGCACACCGGCGGGCACTGCTCGTACGTGTTCGGCGACGTGCTGGTCGCCGGCGACGCCGTGGTCACCGGTCACCCGCTCATCACCAAGGGCGGCCCCCAGCTGCTCCCGCACATCTTCAATCACGACGACGCGGCGTGTGAACGCAGCCTGTCGGCGCTCGGCCTGCTGGACACCCAGGTGCTGCTGCCCGGCCACGGACCGGCGTGGCGGGGACCGGTGCGGGAGGCGGCTGAACTGGCGTTGCAGCGGGTCTGACGCCGCCGGCGTCAGACGCCGTGTTTGACCAACTCCAGGAACAGCACGAACAGCCCGGCCAGGAGCAGCCCGCCGGCGACGACGACGGCGGGCAGGAAGAGCATGTGATCGAGCTCTTCGTCGTCAAAGGTGTTGTTGCCCTGGGCATCACGGTTGATGGGGCCGTAGAACACCTTCCCGAAAGTGGACCAGCGCACCGCGCGTGCGCGCCGGCGATGCGGGTGATCCTGAGGCGTCCTGCCGACATACGTGCGCGCCGCCATGCCGGTCCCCAACACCAGTACGGCGGCGACCAGCAGCAGACACCCGACGGCCCAACCGGTAAGCACCGATCAAGCGTATCCACCTGGTCGCCGGTGCGACCCGGATTCTGCCGCCTCTAGTGGATGTCCGGGGTGCGCACGTGCTCGGGACGGAAACCGCGGCCGACGAGCAGCGGCGGAATGTATTGCAGCGGGCCCTTTCCCACGAACGACGGCACCTTGATCGGCGACAGGTCGCCGGCCAGGTTGGGTTCGATGAACTGGTCCTGCGCCAGCACCTGGCCGGCCTGGATGATGCGGGTCGGCAACTCGCGGCGGCGCTGCACCTTGGCCAGGTCGGCATCGGCGAGCAGGCCGTTGCGCAGCGGGCCGCACAGGATGTTGGCGGCGGCGACCGCGTCGGCCACGGCCAGGTTGATGCCGACGCCGCCGGCCGGCGACATCGCGTGCGCGGCGTCGCCGATGCACAGGAGCCCCGGCCGCCACCAGGTCTCGAGCCGGTCCACCCGCACGTCGAGGTGGCTGGTGTCGTCCCAGGACTTCAGGTCGGCGACGTGCTCACGGAGTTGCGGGCGCACCGACACCAGCCTGGCCTTGAAGTCGTCGAGTGAGCCGCCCTGCGGATTGGCGCCCTTCGGCATCAGGTACGCGACCTGCCAATAGTCGCCGCGGTAGATCATCGCCATCAGCAGGCCCTTGCGGATGATCCCGAACAGCTCCTGCGGGTCGCCGGGGCGCCAGCCCAGCCGGAACCACAGCACGTCCATGGGGCTGTGCGCGCTCGCCATGGCGAGCCCGGACGCCTCGCGCACCGCGGACTTGCGGCCGTCGGCGGCCACCACCAGATCGGCGCGCACCTCCAACTCCGGTGTCCGCACTCCGGCGACGCGGCCGCCCTCGGTGATCAGGTCCGTCACCTCGGCGTTGCGGATCAACGTGAATTCCGGGTAGGCGGAAGCCTTTTCGGCGAGGAAGTCCAGGAAGTCCCACTGCGGCATGAGCGCGATGTACGGCTCGGGGAACCGCAGCGCCTTCAGCGCGCCGAAACTGCCGAAGGTCCGGAGGGTGCCGTCGGCGTCCATGCAGACCCGGGTGATCTTGGTGTGCGGCAGCTTCAGGAACTCGTCGATGAACCCCAGCTCGTGCATGACGCGCAACGTGGTGGGGTGGACGGTGTCGCCGCGAAAGTCGCGGAGGAAGTCGTTGTGCTTCTCCAGCACCACGACGTTGATCCCGGCGCGGGCCAGCAGTAGTGCATGCACCAGACCCGCGGGTCCACCACCGGCTACACAAACCTGAGTCCGCAGCGCGCGCGTCATGCCCCCGACAGTAGCCCGCCGAGAGGGCCGGATCAGGGCTTCATTTCAAAACTTGACACGTGTAAAGTTTGCGGCCATGGACAACATCCACGGCAAGACCATTGCGATCACCGGGGCCGCACGAGGTATCGGCTACGCCACCGCCAAAGCCCTTCTCGCCCGCGGCGCGCGGGTCGTCATCGGCGACCGCGACGTCGCAGTACTCGAGTCGGCCGTCTCTGAGCTGGTCAAACTGGGTCCGGCCACCGGATACCCGCTCGACGTCACCGACCGCGAGTCCTTCGAGGTGTTCCTGGACAAGGCCCGCAGCGACGGCGCCGGCCACCTCGACGTCCTGATCAACAACGCCGGCGTCATGCCCATCGGCCCGTTCCTCGACGAGACCCAGCAGTCCATCCGGTCGGCGATGGAAGTCAATCTGTACGGCGTCCTCACCGGGTGTCAGCTGGCCCTGCCGGAGATGGTCGCGCGCCGCCGCGGTCACATCATCAACATCGCGTCGCTGTCCGGCCTCATCCCGTTGCCGGGGCAGGTCGTCTACAACGCAACCAAGTTCGGCGTCGTCGGACTGACCACCGCGCTGGCCGACGAAGTCGCGCCGCACGGGGTCGAGGTGTCGGTGGTCATGCCGCCGTTCACCCGGACCGAACTGATCTCGGGCACGTCCGAGACCATGGCGGTCAAGCCCGTCGAACCCGAGGAGATCGCCGCGGCCATCGTCAAGACCCTGAACAAGCCCAAGACGCACGTCTCGGTGCCGGCCGCGCTCCGGTTCACCGCGCAGGCCGCGCAGCTGCTGGGCCCGCGCGGCCGGCGCTGGATGAACAAGAAGCTCGGTCTCGACACCGTCTTCATGACGTTCGACGCCGCCAAACGGCAGAGCTACACCGACCGCGCGCACGCCGCGCAGGGCGTCATCGAGAAAGACTGACCGCACCGCCGAGACTGAGGTTGTGTGCCAAATCCCTTGCGGTATCGACACATAACCTCACTTTCGACGCGCGCCGGCAAGCCTGCGCCGCTGAGACCTACAACTCCCTCAGTGCCTCAAGGGCTTTCGCGGAATCGCTGCCTGGCTCGGCACGGAACGTGATCACGTGCTGCCCACCGGAATGCGGCAGGTTCAACCGGTTGCGGCGCAGGAAGAGCTCCCCGACCACCGGATGGCGCACGTGCGTGACACCGGCCCGGTATCCGACGTCGGCCCGCGACCACAGTTCGCGGAATCGCGCACTGGCAGCAGACAGTTCACTGACCATGCGCTGCAGGTACGGATCGTCGGGATGACCACCGGTCACCTCGCGCAGACCACCGACCGCGATCTCCGTCGCCTCGTCCCAGTCGACGAAGAAATCCTTGGCCGCCGGGTCCAGGAGCCGCCACGCCAGAATGTTCTGTCCCGGACGGAAACCCGGCGCCAGCGCACATGCGAGTTGGTTGGCGGCGAGCACCACCTGGTAGCGATTGGCCACGAACGCGGGCATCGGGAACTGATCGATCAACTCGTCGAGCTCGTCGGCGACCTGCTCCAATTCTGATTTATCCCAACGGATTCCGGTGGGATTGGCCAGCTTGTGCAGATACTCCGTGCCGTTGATGTCGAGCTGCAGCGCACGGGCCAAGGCATCGAGAACCTGCGGCGACGGGTTTGTGTCGCGGCCCTGTTCGAGTCGCAGATAGTAGTCAGAACTGATGCCGGCCAGCAGCGCCAGCTCCTCACGGCGCAGGCCGGCCACCCGGCGGCGGCTGCCGGCGATCAATCCGACGTCCTCGGGACGGACCTGTTCCCGCCGAGACCGCAGGTAGTCGCCCAGCGCGTTCCCCTTCGCCATCGCTCGAGCCTAACCCTGCTAATACCAGGATCGCGGCGGCGTTCCTACAGAACTTGTCCCGGCCTGATGGTGGATATCAGCAGACAAGGAGCGTGGACCATGAAACGACAGGACGCCGAATTCACCGCCGCCGACGGAGTGACGCTGCGCGGCTGGCTGTTCGTTCCGGACGGCGCGGGTCCGCACCCCGCGATAACGATGGCACATGGCTTCGCCGGCGTGAAGGAACACGGCTTGGCGCGGTTCGCCGAACTGTTCACCGACGCCGGATTCGTCGTCCTGGTGCACGACCACCGGGGTTTCGGCGCCAGTGACGGGATGCCGCGCGGCGACGTCGACCCGTGGGTGCAGATCGCGGACTGGCGGCGCGCCATCTCGTTCCTGGAAAGCCACCCGTGGGTGGACCCGACGCGAATCGGCTTGTGGGGCACCAGCTACGCCGGTGGGCACGCGATCGTGCTGGGCGCCACCGACCGTCGGCTACGGGCCGTCGTGGCGCAGGTCCCGACCATCAGCGGCTATCAGCAGAGCCTGCGGCGTGTAGCCCCGGAACATGTGGCGGCACTGGAGGCCGCTTTCATCGACGACGACCGTCGCCAGTTCCGTGGCAAGGCGCCGGCCGTGCAGGCCGTCGTCGGTGACGACCCGGCGGTGCCGGCGGCGTACCGGTCCGCGGAGGCCATCTCGTTCTACACCCAGCCGGTGCCGGACGGGGTGTGGGACAACACGATGACGGTGCGGTCGTCGCGGGCCGCGCGCATGTACGAGCCGGGTACCTGGATCGCCCGGGTTTCGCCCACACCGCTGCTCATGGTCGTCGGGCTGCGCGACACCGTCACCATGACCGACCTGGAACTACAGGCCTACGAGCAGGCACTCGAGCCCAAGAAGCTCGTCACCGTCGACGGCGGGCACTTCGCCCCCTACCTCGACCAGTTCCCCACGGCCGGCGGCGCCGCCCGCGACTGGTTCACCGAACACCTCGCCTGAAAGGACCTAAGCATGACCGCCCTCAACTACAACGTGCTGGTGCACGACGGACTGCGCCGCCACCGCGAACAACGCCTGCCCGACGGCAGCCCCATCGTGTCTTCCCCGGTGTCATCCACGCTCATCTTCGGCGAGCACGACGCCGTCCTCGTCGACCCGCCGTTCACCCACGAGCAGATCAGCCGCGTCGGCGATTGGATCGAGCACTCCGGCAGACGTCTGACCGCGGTCTACGCCACGCACGGCCACGGCGACCACTGGTTCGGTACCGATGCTCTGCTGCAACGCTTTCCGGATGCCGTGGCCTACGCGACCGCGGGCACCATCGGCAAGATGCACGAGCAGGCCGTGGCGGGCCGCGCCCAGATGTGGGACGTCGACTTTCCCGGCATGATCCCGCCCAGCCCCGTTGTCTACCAAGAGGTTCCCGCCGACGGGTTCGAGTTGGAAGGTCAGCGCCTCGTGCCGATCGAGGTGGGCCACACCGACACCGACGACACCACCGTGCTCCATGTGCCGTCGATCGGCCTGGTCGTCGCCGGGGACGTCGTCTACAACGGCGTGCACCAGTACCTGCTGGAAAGCGACCACGGTGGCATCCACTCCTGGCTGCGCGCGCTCAACACGGTCTCGGCACTACAGCCCCGCGCCGTGGTGGCGGGACACAAGAACAAGCACCTGCCCGACGATCCCGCGGCCATCGACCAGACCCGTGACTACCTGCTCGACGCCCAGCGCCTGCTGGCCGGAAAGCCCAGTCCGCGTGAGTTTTTCGACTACATGATCCGCCTGTATCCGGACCGGCTCAACGTCGGGCCGGTCTGGTACAGCGCCCTGGCCCTCCTGTCCTGAAAGGCATGCCACCATGGTCATCGATCCCGCCGACCTCGATCCCACCTCGAGCTACAAGCTCCTGATCGGCAGCGTCCTGCCCCGGCCCATCGCGTGGGTCAGCACCACGTCGACCGAAGGCGTGGGCAACATCGCGCCCATCTCGTTCTTCACCGTCGTGGGCCGCTTACCGCCGGTGCTGTCCATCAGCCTGCAACCGCGGTCCGACGGCATGACGCTGAAAGACACGTTCGTCAACATCCGCGACACCGGCGAGTTCGTCGTCAACATCGCGACCATCGACAACGCCGATACCGTGCACCGCTCCGCGTTCGAATTCGACCATGACGTCGACGAATTCGACGCCCTCGGCCTGCACAAGGCCGCGTCGGAGACCATCGCGGCGCCGCGTATCGCCGAGGCGCCGATCTCGTTCGAGTGCGAGGTGGACCGCATCATCCCGATGCCGCCCCTGCCCGACCACGTCGTGTGGGGACGGGTGACGAAGATCCACATCCGCGACGAGCTCTATCTGCCGAACGGACGCATCGACGTCGGTGCGCTGGGCGCGTTCGGCCGCCTGGCCGCCGAATACTCGTTGATCGACAACATCTTCACGACGCCGCTGCCCGAAGACGTCGTGAAGACGCTCAGCACCCGGCGGGCCGCCCGCCTCGACGGGAAGCCGACCGACTTCTCCCCCATCGACACCGCGGCCTGGTCCGCGTCAGGAGCAACGAAATGAGCGGCTGGCAGGACGGTTTCGCACAGCAATCCCAGACCACGTTCGCGGCTGAGTTCGCCGACGACATCGTGCTGGACGCCACCGCTTTGGCGGCACCCGTCCAGGGCAGAGACCTCGTCGCCACGGTGATGGCCACCGCGAGCTCGATCTACGAAACCCTGGAGTTCACCGAGTCCGCGCAGGCCGGCTCGACGAGCTATCTGCAGTGGCGGGCAACGGCTTTCGGCGGCATGCAGATCCGCGGCGTGACCATTCTTGACCGCGACGCCGCGGGCAAGATCACCACCGCCGCCATCCATCACCGGCCACTGCCGGCGGTGTTGCGGTTCTCCGCGGAGATCCAGGATCGGCTGTCCGGCGTCCTTTCGGCCGAACATTTCATCGCGGACGCACCGTGACCGCTCCATTGCAGCACCAGACCTACGTCACCGCACAAATCCCGCAGTCGGGGCGCGGACCACTGCCCGACGGCAGCCCCCGGATGTGGTCGCCGATCACGTCGACCCTGGTGTTCGGTGCGCGCGACGCGGTACTTGTCGACCCGCCCCTGACCAACGCCCAGGCCGCCGAGGTCGGCGACTGGATCGAGGAAGCCGGCCGTCGATTGTCCGGCATCTATGTCACCCACGGCCACGGCGATCACTGGTTCGGCGCCATCCCGCTGCTGCAACGGTTTCCGGAGGCGACGGTATTCGCCACCGCCGGCACGGCCGCCCACATGTCGGCACAGAATGCCCCGGCGTTTCGCGAGTCATTCTGGGACAAGGTCTTTCCCGGGCAGCTGCCGGCGGGCCGCGTGGGGGTCTGCATCGTCGACGAGAACGGTTTCGAGTTGGAAGGCGTGCCGCTGCTCCCGATCGAGGTGGGGCACACCGACACCGACGCCACCACCATGCTGCACGTGCCCGCCACCGGTCTGCTGGTCGCCGGCGACGTGGTCTACAACGGCGTGCACCTGTACCTCACCGAGTCCGGCGGGGTCGCAGGCATCGACGAATGGCTCGCCGCGCTGGACATCGCCGAGTCCCTGCAGCCCGACGTCGTCATCGCCGGCCACAAGGATCCCGCTGCCGCGGACAAGCCGTCCCAGATCGCGGCGACCCGCGGCTATCTCACCGACGCCCGCGAACTGCTCACCACCGCCGCCGGGGCCGATGAGTTCTACGACGCGATGCTGGCCAGGCACCCCGGCCGCATCAACCCCGGCGCCTTGTGGGGCGCGGCCATCACACTGTTCCCCGCCGGCTGAGCCGTCTGCGAGGCAATTCCTCACAGCTGCAAGGAGACCGGTCCTGGCGAGCAAGAGCCGGAGCCACGCACCATGGGGCATGCCCACGTCCGCCTGGCTCTCGATCGCCCGCGCCGCGGCAGCCCTGGCCGCGGCGATGGGCATCGGCCGGTTCGCCTACACGCCGATTCTGCCGCTGATGACGGGCCACGCCGGCCTCACCGCGCAGGCCGCGGGGCAGCTGGCCACCGCCAACTACGTCGGTTATCTGATCGGCGCGGTGGGCGCCGCGGTCTCGCCGCGGCTGGCCCGGTCCGTTGTCGTGTGTCGGGCGTCGCTCGTGATCCTGGTCGCGACGCTCGCGGCAATGACGCTGAGCACCAACGTCATCGAGTGGGGCGCCCTGCGACTGGTGGCCGGTATCGCCAGCGCGCTGGTGTTCGTGATCGCCGTCAACACACTGATGGATCACGGGCATCGGGCCCACCACGCCGGCTGGGCGTTCAGCGGCGTCGGCATCGGCATCGCCTTGTCCGCGGCCCTGCCCGCCACGAAAGACTGGCACGTCGCCTGGTGGGCGGCGGCGGGCTTGGCGGCACTGCTCAGTGCGTTGGCCTGGCACCTGCATCCGGGCACCTCCGGCGACACCACGAAAGCACCTGCCGGGCAACAGGGCAGCGCCCGCGGTCCGCTGGCGTTGCTGATGGCGAGCTACAGCCTCGAAGGCGTCGGCTACATCATCGCCGGCACCTTCCTGGTCGCCGCAGTCGCGCAGCAGGCACCGGGCGGACTCGGCAGTGCGGTGTGGCTGCTGGTCGGTCTGGCTGCCGCGCCGTCAGCCGCACTGTGGGCGCGGTTCACGGGCCGCTTCTCGTATGCCGCACTGCTCGTCGCCGCGTTGGTGCTGCAGGCCGCCGGGATTGCTGGGGCGGGCCTAGGAAACGAGGCAACAGCACTATTCGGCGCCATCCTGTTCGGCGGCACCTTCATCGGCATCAGCACCCTGGCGCTCGCCGCGGGCCGTGCGCTGCAGTTTCCCGGCGCCGTCGCGCTGCTGACGACAGGTTACTCCGTCGGCCAGATCGTCGGCCCGGTCGCGGTGGCGCCCCTGCTGCACAACGGTTTTCAGCAGGCGCTGCTCGCCGGCGCCGCCGTCGTGCTAGTGGCGGCCCTGGCCGCGCTGTTGATGTGGATCAGTGGACGGCAGCCACGCCGCGTCGTCGATCCCCAGGACGGCGGCGTCCCGCGTGAGCGCCTCGACGACAGCGTGAACGGCAGGGTTGTCTTCTCCCCGCCGCCACACGAGTGACCACGTCCACAGCGGCGTCGGCTGAATCACCGGACGGCGCACCAGGTCTCGCGGCAGGGCATCCGTCTGCCCTCTGGGGTTGTTGAGCACCGGACGGCCCAGCTGGCGGACATGCTCGAAGAACGTCGGACCCGTGACGCCGCCGTCGTCGGTGCGCATCACCCGCGCACCGGTGTCCGCGGCGAACTGTTCGCCGTAGCGGTTCCACGACTCCCAGCTCGCGGTGTCCGAATCCACCAGCACCAGGGTGTCTTTCGCGTGCACGGGTGAGTCGTCGGTACCGACGCACAGCGCGAACAGCCGGTCCACCCCCATCAGCCGGGCTTCCAGTTCGAGCCCGGCCAGATCGTCGGTCTGCACCCAACAGATGGCCAGATCGAGGATGCCCTCGGCAACCCGGGCCGCCTGCGCGTGCGACGGCATCACCCAGGTATCCACGCGCAGCTGCGCGACGCCGGCCGCACGTTCGGCCAGGTCGGTCGGGCACCAGTTGACATAGCCGATGCGGATCGGTTCGGAGTTCGACAAACCGATTGCCCGCCTGCGGAATTCGTCGGCCTCGGCCACCAGGGACCGGGCGTGCGGCAACAACGACGCACCCGCCGCGGTGAGGCGCACCGACCGGCGGTCGCGATCGAACAATTCCACCTTGAGATCACGTTCGAGCGCCTTGATCTGCTGGGACAGTGACGGCCCGGCGATGTGCAGGCGTTCGGCCGCCCGCCCGAAATTCAGCGCATCGGCAACGGCAACGAAGTACCGAAGTTGCCGCAGCTCCATGTCGACAGCGTAGTAGGCACAGCCTCTCAGCAGAAAGCGAACAAGTCCCGGAGCGGCGGCATCGATGCGGCCCGGCCGAGGTTGTGAAGGGCAGCAACGTCAACCGAAAGGAACCACCCCGATGAGCACCACAACCCGCGTCGCGATCGTCACAGGCGCATCCCAGGGCATCGGCGAAGCCCTGGTGGCCGGCTACCGCAAGCTGGGCTACGCCGTCGTCGCCAACTCCCGGACCATCGCCGAGAGCGACGATCCCCTGGTCCTGACCGTCGCCGGCGACATCGGCCGTCCGGGCGTCGGACAACAGCTCGTCGACGCCGCGGTCGAGCACTTCGGGCGCGTCGACACCGTCGTCAACAATGCCGGCATCTTCATCGCCAAGCCGTTCACCGAGTACACCGACGCGGACTACGACGCGATCACCGGCGTGAACTCCCGCGGCTTCTTCGAACTGACCCGCGCCGCCATCAGGACCATGGAAGCCCAGGGCGACGGCGGGCACGTCGTCACCATCTCGACCAGCCTCGTGGATCAGGCCAACTCGCAGGTGCCCTCGGCCCTGGCGTCACTGACCAAGGGCGGCCTCAACGCCGCGACGCGCGCCCTGGCCGTCGAGTACGGCAGCCGTGGCATCCGCGCCAACGCCGTCGCGCTCGGCATCATCCGCACCCCGATGCACGCACCGGAGACCCACGAGTTCCTGTCGGCGCTGCACCCGGTCGGCCACATGGGCGACATCTCCGACGTCGTCGACGGTGTCCTGTACCTGGAGAACGCCAAGTTCGTCACCGGCGAGATCCTGCACGTGGACGGTGGTCAGAGTGCCGGGCATTGAGATGATCGACGCGGTTCATAGCGTTTTGGACCGGTGGCAGGCGGGCATCGCCGCCCACCGGCCGGACCAGGTCGCGGCGGTCTTCACCGACGACGCGATATTCCAGGGGCTTCGGCCCTACACCGTGGGGCGCCAGGGCGTCTTCGACTACTACGAGTCCCAGCCCGTCGGCCTGACGGTCGACTACCGCATCAACGAGATCCGGGAACCCGCCGCCGGCGTCGTGCTCGCGTACACCCGGGCCGACTTCACCCGCCCCGATGGGGAGGTGATCAGCCTGAACCTGAGTGTCCTTGTCACACGCGGCGATAGCGGCTGGCAGATCGCGCACTATCAGGTCTCGCCCGTCGGCTGACGGTCGAAATCAGAACTGCGGCGTGGGCTCCCCGACGCGGTAGGCCTCGATGACATCCAGGTTCGCCATCAACTGCTCGACGGTGAAGCTGTAGATCTCGCCGTCCTCTTCGGTGCCGACGAGGATGAGCTGCGGCCGGTCCGGATCGGAGACCCAGATCCTCGTCACCAACTCACGCGGATCGTCCTCGGTGGATTCGAAGCCCGACGGCGGGTAGTACCAGATGAGGTACTCGTCGTTGGAGTAGTCCGAATCGAAAACCCAACCGCGCGGCAGGATTTCGCCCGCGATCCGCCCGACAGCCTCGACTTCGGCATGCACCTCGTCGGGCAGCCAGTTGGCGTTGCGCGTGGTCTGCCGCTTCTTGCGACGGGCTTTCTTGGCCGCGGTCTGCTTGGACATCCGGCCCCCTAGCTCAGCGCCTGGTCGAGATCAGCCACGAGATCTTCAGTGCCCTCCAGCCCGACGGAAATCCGCACGACGCCGTCGCCCAGCCCGATCGCGGCCCGGCCCTCCGGCCCCATCGCGCGGTGCGTGGTGGTGGCCGGGTGGGTGATCAGCGTCTTGGAATCGCCGAGGTTGTTGGAGATGTCGATGACCTGCAGCTTGTCGAGCACCTCGAACGCCCGGTCCTTGCCGCCGTCGAGCTCGAAGGTGACGACGGTGCCGCCGCCGCGCATCTGCCGCTTGGCCAGGTCGTGCTGCGGATGTGACTGCAGGAACGGGTATTTCACCCAGTTCACGCCGCGCACACCTTCCAGGAACTCGGCCACCCGCTGCGCGGAACGGTTCGAGTAGTCGACCCGTATGGCCAGCGTCTCAAGGCCTTTCAGCATCGTCCAGGCATTGAACGCGCTGATCGCCGGGCCCGTGTGCCGCATCAGCTGCTGCACCGGCCCGGAGATGTACTCCTTGTCGCCGAGGATCGCACCACCCAGCACGCGGCCCTGGCCGTCGATGTGCTTGGTGCCCGAGTACACGACGACATCGGCGCCCAGTTCCATTCCCTGCTGCAGCAGCGGTGTCGCGAAGACGTTGTCCAGCACCACCTTTGCGCCGGCGGCGTGCGCCAGCTCCGACACCGCGGCGATGTCGACGAGCGACTGCATCGGGTTGGACGGCGTCTCGAAGAACACCGCGGTGGTCGGCACCGACAGTGCCTCCTCCCACTGCGACAGGTCGTCGCCGTCGACGAAGACGGTCTCGACGCCCCAGCGCGGGAGAATCTCGTTGCACACCACGAAGCAGGACCCGAACAGGCTGCGCGCCGCGACCAGCCGGTCGCCGGCGGCGAGCAGCGCACCCAGCGCGGTGAACACCGCCGCCATACCGGTGGCCGTCGCGAATGCGGCCGGCGCCCCTTCGATGAGACGCAGCCGTTCCTCGAACATCTGGATGGTCGGGTTGCCGTAGCGCGAGTACACGTACCGGTCGATCTCGCCGGTGAACGCCTGCTCCGCGGCCGCTGCCGACTCGTAGACGTAGCCCGAGGTCAGGAACATCGCCTCGGCGGTCTCCTCGAACTCGGACCGCAGCAGGCCGCCGCGCACGCCGATGGTCGCCTGGCTGACGCCATCGGGCAGCGGCGCGGGGACCCGGACGGAGGGGACGCCGTCGGCGTTCACGCCTCTCACGACTGCACCCACGGCAGTCCGATGGCGCGCCAGCCGCTGCCACCGCGATGCCCATGCTCGTCGAGGTGCCCCTCGAAGCCGTCGAGCACGTTGTATGACGGGCCGATGCCGGCTGCCGTCGCCGCCTCAGCCGCACCGATCGAGCGGTTACCCGAGCGACAGAGGAACACCACCGGCCGCTCGCCGGGCGTCACACCCGCGGCCAGCAGGTCGTCGACGAAGCTGGTGTTGCGCTTGCCGTCGTTCGACACCCACTCGATGTACACAACGTCCCGCCCGAGGCTGGAGATGTCGGGCACGCCCACCCAGCGCCATTCGGCGTCGGTCCGGCAGTCGACAAGCACCGCCTCGGGGTTCTCACTGAGCAGGTCCCAGGCCTGCTGCGGCGTGATATCTCCCGCGTAGCTCACGGATGCGAGTCTGTCACAAACTAGCTCGGGACCGGCGAGCACACCTTCCATGCGCTGTCCTCGTTCACCAGCACCACCGGCGCCGTGGGCTTCTGATCCGGTGTCTTGTCGAAGTGGTACACCAGCACGGCGGTGGCCTTCTGGCCGTCGAACTTGATATCCCGCACCTCGTCGACGTAGCGCTGCCCGTTCTTGGCAGCCGAATCCTCTTGTTTGGCAAGCACATCCGCCTCGGTGCCGGCCTGGGCCTTGCAGGTGTACGTCTGGAAGCGCGCGTAGTCCTTGCGCTGCAGCCCGTCGTTCTGGCCGACAACCGCGGTGCGCACCAGCTGCTCCGGCGTCGGATCATTGCGGCCGAACACCCCGATCGCGTTCAGGACGGCGATTATGACCACGAGGACCACAATCAACCCCAGCGCGGCCAGGAACGGCCCCAGCGTCTGCCGCGGCTGCGATTCCGAATCGGTCATGGTCACGTCCCTGTCTGGTTGATCGCGGCCGAGTGGTTGAGCACGGCGGCCACCTGATGCGCGCGGTCACGCGCCCGCACGACGTCCGGCGCCGTCGCCAATGCCACGCACACCTCGCCGGAGAGCCGCACGTCGCTCTCGGCGATGGCCAGCGCATCCGGCAGTGCGCGCGCGAGTGCGGCCCGGTCCGACGCCGGGCGGCTGACCTCGCCGGCCGCCGGCGAGATCATGATGGTGTCGACCGGCAGTCCGAGGATCGCCCGCGCGTGCAGGTCGAACTGCGACAGCCGCTGCGAGCGCGTCGTCACGAAGCCGGCGCCGGTCAGCATCGGATGGACCGTCGCGAAGTACACCTCCTCGGCCCCCGACTCCGGGTCGGCGCCGAGCAGCAGGTCGACCGTGAACAGCCCCGTGCCGCCGAGCTTGCCCGCGATCCGGGCCGCGATCGAGCGCGCCGCGTCCAGCGCCGATTCCGACAGCTGATGCGGCTGCCACAACTCCAGCGGACCGGCTGCCGAGAACGACGTGTCGCGGCGGTGTCCGATCGGCTCACAGAACTGCACCACCGGACCCGCCTGGCCCTGCGTCCGCACCGTCAGCATGGTGAACTCGGCCGCCACGTCGACAGCCGTCTCGGCCATCACGCGCTCACCGCCCGCCGCCACCGCACGGTGCCACGCGACGTCGACGTCCTCGAGGCGCGACAGCACCGAACGGCCCGCCCCCTCGGATCCGGGATGCGTCACCGGCGTGATGGTCAGCGGCAACCCGGCGTGCTCGGCCACCGCGGTGAGTTCGTCGACCGATCCGGCGAACCAGAACGGGGCCGTCGGCAGCCCGAGCTCGTCGGCCGCCAGGGTGCGCAGTGCCTCGCGATCGGACGCGAGCCGCAGGGCGGCCGGCGTCGGGAACACCGCGACTTCGTCGAGCCCGGCCAACGCCTGCACGACGTCGGCGCCGAGGTCCACAGCCGGGGTCTGCACCACGACCACCTGCGGGGTGTGCCGGCCGATCAGGGTCCGCAACGCATCCCCGCCGGCGGGCGCGGGCACCGCGGTCGCCCGCGTCCCCAGCCGCTGGAAGGACAGCACCAGTTCACTGCTCAGTTCACCGGTGCCGAGTACCAGAACCGTTGTCCGGTCTACCAAGTCACCAACCTCCCCCGTCGTCTGCTCGCCCCGTCGGCCAATCTCCCGTCAACCCAATCTGATGTCGACGTAGCACCACCGCCAGCTCTCCCCCGGCTCGACCGACCGCATCACGGGATGGCCCGTGCGACGGTAGTGCTCGTTGGCGTGTTGGTGCGGACTCGAATCACAACAACTGACCTGTCCGCAGGTCAGGCACATCCGCAGGTGTGCCCACGTATCCTCCCCAAGTGCCGCACAGTCACCACAGCGCCCGGGTGTCTGCGGCTCCGGTTCAGCTTGGCCGGCGGCGTCGGCGAGGTGCGTGCAGGTGGTCGGGGAATTTTCTTCACGCGGTCGCGTTGCCCGTGACTGCATCCATTTCCCCAGCATGTTGAACAAGGATAGGGCTGGCTGACCGAGGAGGTTCGAGGACGTGGGTGCCCCACTGCTGGCAGTGCTGGTGGCCTCGGTGTTGTTGGCCGCGCTGGCCCGCCGATACGACGTCTCCGCGCCACTGGGACTCGTCGTCGCCGGACTGGCCGTCGGGCTGATCCCCGGTGTGCCGGCCATCGAGATGCAGCCGCAGTTGGTCATGTTCGTGGTGCTGCCGCCGCTGCTGTGGTCGGCCGGACTCGAGAGCAGCTATCTCGCGCTGCGCAAGAACGTCCGCCCCATCGGACTGCTCGCGGTGGGGCTGCCGCTGGCCACCACGTTGGTGGTGGGCTTCGTCGCGTTTCACACCGTCCCGGAGCTGACGGTCGCCGCTGCCCTCACCCTGGGCGCCATCGTCGCGCCACCCGATGCGGTGTCCGCCGCGGCCATCGGCCGGCGACTCGGACTGCCGCGCCAGATCATGACGCTGCTCGGTGGCGAGAGCCTGCTCAACGACGCCACGGCACTGACGGCGTACAAGGTCGCGCTGGCCGCTGCCGTCGGCGCGGCGGCGACATGGCAGGGCGCTCTCGGCACGTTTGCGCTCGCCGCCCTGGGCGGGGTCGTGATCGGCGGCCTGATCGGCTGGCTCATCGAGTTCATCCGGACGTGGCTCGACGACCCGCTGGTGGAGAGCGCCATCGGGCTCGTCGCACCGTATTTCGTCTACTGGCTGGCCGAGGAGGCACACGGCTCCGGCGTGATCGCGGTGGTCGTCGCCGCACTGTTGCTCGGACAGCGCGCGACCCGGGCGTCGTACGCCACCCGGCTGCAGGACGACGCGGTGTGGAAGTCGATCCAGCTGGTGCTGGAGTCGTTCGCGTTCCTGATGATCGGCCTGCAGCTGCCGACGGTCATCGACGAGCTGACCGGCATCCGCGCCGTCACCCTGGCCGTGGCGTCGGCCGCGGTGCTGGCGACGGTGATCGCGGTCCGCATCGCCTGGGTGTACGTCATGGCCTACACGCCGCGAATGCTGTTCCGTGGCATCCGGAATCGCGAGCCCACGCCGACCCCGTCGCAGGTCTTCATCGTCGCCTGGGCGGGCATGCGTGGCGTCGTGTCACTGGCCGCGGCATTCGCCGTGCCTATGACGACGCTCGCCGGCGAGCCTTTCCCGGGCCGGCCGCAGCTGGTGTTCCTGACGTTCGTCGTGGTGATCGGGACGCTGCTGTTGCATGGCCTGACACTGCCGTGGCTCATCCGCATGCTCGACGTGCGCAGCGAGGCCGAGGCCCATCAGGATGCCCTCGAGCAGGCCGCGGCCTCGAGCCGCGCGGCGCAGGCGGCGGCCGACCGGCTCGACGAATTGCTGTCGCGCAGTAGCGATTCCAGCGCCCAACAGCATGTCGGCGAGGTACTGCGGAGCTGGAACGACAGGCGCCGCAACGCGGTGTGGGAGCGACTCGGCCGCAGCGACGAGGACATCGGCGAAAGCCCGGCGTCGGCCATGCGCCGGCTGCGCCTCGAGATGCTGGCGGCCGAGCGCGAGACATACATCGCCGAACGCGATGCCGGGAACATCGACGACGAGGTGCTGCGGTCGGTGTTGCACGGGCTGGACCTGGAAGAAGCGGCGCTCAACCGGGAGTAGGGCTCGGGCCCCGCGCCGAGAGTGCGGGAAATGGCCTACATCTCGGCGAATTCACGGCCATATCGCACACTGTCGAGGCGACCCTGCGCCCTGAGTTCAGGGTCACCGAGGTCGAGCCGCCGATTCAAGTTGAGCCTGTAGTGAGGGCGCAACCTACTCGCACAAGTAAGCCCTAGGTACAGGATCAACCGGTCTGCACTCCGATCCCAGGTTGAGCCTGTAGTGAGGGCGCAACCTACTCGCACAAATACGCCCTAGGTACAGGATCAACGGGCCACCGTGCACTTTCGACGCAACCAGCCCTTGACGCCGCCACGACGCCGACCTAACCTACAACCAAATGGTTGTAGATACTTACCCCGCGGCATTCACCGATGCGGAGATCGACCGGATCTTCCACGCATTGGCGGACGCCACCCGCCGCGACATCGTCGCCCGCACGATGCGCAGCGACCAGTCGGTCAGCGCGCTCGCCCGCGGCTATGACATGAGCTTCGCGGCGGTGCAGAAACACGTCGCGGTACTGGCCGGCGCCGCGTTGGTGCATAAAGAGCGGCGCGGCCGGGAACAACTCGTGCGTGCGGTGCCCGAAACCCTGCACCGGGCGGGCGTGCTCCTGGAGCGGTACGCGGCGCTCTGGCACGACCGTGCCGCGAGCATCGAGGCGATCCTCGCCGAAGACGGTTATCCACCCCACGAAAAATCAAGCAGCACAAGACGAAAGGACCACCGATGACGGTGATCAGCAGCGCCGCCGACCCGCAAGCCCTCACCATGACCTTCGTGGCCGAGTTCGCCGCGCCGCCGGCCCGGGTCTGGCAGGTGTGGGAGGACCCCCGGCAGCTGGAACGCTGGTGGGGTCCGCCGACCTGGCCGGCCACCTTCACCCGCCATGAGCTCACCCCGAGCGGGCAGTCGCGCTATCACATGACCGGACCCGAGGGCGAGAAGGCGCCGGGCTGGTGGACCACGCTCGAGGTCGACGCACCGTCGCGGCTTCTCATCGAGGACGGCTTTTCGCAGCCCGACGGCGAGCCCGACCCCGAGATGCCCACCATGCGCCTCGAGGTGTCGTTCGACGCGATCGACACCGGCACGCGGATGACGATCGTCACCCGGTTCACCGACCTCGAACAACTCGAGAAGGTGACCGCGATGGGCATGGTCGAGGGCATGACCGGCGCCCTGGGTCAGATCGACGCACTGCTGGCCGCCTGAACGAAAGCGACTGAAAGACAAGGAGAACGACGTGCCGACCGCCATCCAGCCATGTCTGTGGTTCAACGACCAGGCCCGCGAGGCCATGAACTACTACGTCGAGGTGTTTCCGAACTCCCGGATCGTCTCGGTGGAGGAGTACCCGGACGAGGCCCTCGACGAACATTTCAAAGGCATGGCCGGCAAGGTGCTCAACGGCCGATTCAATTTGAACGGTGTCGATTTCGTCTGCCTCGACGGCGGGCCGATGTTCACCTTCAACGAATCCATCTCATTCGTCGTCGAATGCGCCGACCAGGACGAGATCGACCATTACTGGTCCAAACTCTCGCACGTACCCGAATCGGAGCAATGCGGTTGGTGCAAGGACCGATTCGGGGTCAGCTGGCAGATCATCCCGGCCAAGATGGATCAGCTACTGGGCCGGCCCGAACAGATCCAGACGATGATGCGGCAGAAGAAGATCGTCATCGCCGAGTTGGAGAACGCCTGACCGAGCCCGGCCGCGAAATCGCGCTATCGTGGAAAGTGCCCTTCGACACAGACTGTGAACGAGAATCAAAGCGGGACAAGACCTCTACGGTAGAAGGCGAGGATTCGCTATGAACGCGGCGGGCAAACCCGAAGCACTCGGCGAGGTTTACGAGCAGGCGGGTGCGATCGCCACGGCGACGCATGACGCCGACGGACGGTTGCAGTGGACGGTGCAGTCGCACGACGGATCCAGCGCCGACACAAAGGCTTTGGCGAGCACGACGAGCTGGACGCCCGTGAATCCGGAGACAGTGCTGTGACCCTGTACGGACCGGACACGTCGAACAACAACTTCCGCTCGGCCGCCGATGCCATCGCCTTCGTCTCCCAGCTACCCGGCCAGGGTTTCTCCTGGATCGAGCAGAAGGTGTCCGAAGGCAGTTACTACCGGGATCCGTATTGGCCGGTGATCGCACAGTGGTGCCGGGACAACCACTTTCCGCACATCGGCTATCACTACGTCACCACCAACAGCCCGGCAGCGCAGGCCCAAACGTGGCTGAGCAACAACGGCGGCAAATACGCGATGTTGGACTTCGAGGCGAATTCCGGTGACATCCACAACTTCTGGGCCGTGGTCAATGCCTTCAACGCCGTCGGGGTGACGATCTCGCTGTCGTACATACCGCACTGGTACTGGCAACAGATCGGCTCGCCCGACATCTCTCAGGTACCCGGCCTCATCGCATCGAATTACGTCAACGGCACCGGCTACGCGTCAAACCTCTACCCCGGCAACGACAATCAGCGGTACTGGTTCCCCTACGGCGGTGCCACGCCGCAGATTCTGCAATTCACCGATGCCGCACTGGTCGGGAATCTGTCGGTGGACTGCAACGCGTTCCAGGGCACGCTCGACCAACTCATCGCACTGCTGAACGGAGGAACCGTGACTCAGCCCGACCCGACCACCGCAACCCTCAATCAGATCCTGGCCATCGTGCAGGACATCCAGACCCAGTTGCGCGGGCCGAACCTCAACGGCTGGCCACAGCTCGGCCAGAACGCCGCCGGCCAGAACCTCACGATCGTGGACGCAGTGGCCGCACTCCGGGCGGACGTGTACGCCCTCAAGGCCGCCTCGTCCGTGTGATCACGGCTCGCCGGGAGCGGGTTCGGCACGGAACGCCCGCATCGCACCGGTGAGCGCCACGAAGACGCGGTGCGCCGCTTCGAGGTCGGCGTCGGGCAGGTCGGCCAGGGCCCGCGTGTTGAGCTGAGCCAGCGGGCTGAAGAACTCCCGGCCGACGTCCAGCCCCTTGGCGTCGTTCCGCAGGATGACCTTGCGCCGATCGGCGGGATCGGCGTCGCGGCGCAGATGACCCGAGTTGATCATCCGCTCCACCAGGTACGTGATGGCCGCGCCTGATGTGCCCATCAATTTGCGCAACTCGCCCGCCGTCAGCGGCGTGCCGGCGGACTCGGCGACCATGACATGTAGCAGGGCGCGAAAATCATTGGCGCCCAGATCGTTTTCCGTCGCAAACACCCGCCCGATCTGGTCGGATTCAGCCGTCAGCGCGCGCACGTCAGCGGCGATCTGCGCCTCCAGTTCGGCACGGTCCAGCGGCGGCTTTGGCACGCGGAGAGCATAGCGCCCGCGATGTTCAGTTGATTAATAGTTAAGTATCTGAAATATTTTCCAGGTGTCCACTCGAGTCGCCTGGGCCGTGGCCCTGATCGTCCTGATGCTCTCCGGCGCCGCCATGGCGTTGTTCGGCGCCGGAGATTCGGCATCGCAGTCACCGGTGGCCGTGCCGGCCGGCGCGGAATCCGCCCGCGCCGACGCACTACGCGCACAGTTCCCCGGTGGTGAGACCGCGCCGGCGATCGTCGTCGTCTCCCGTACGGACGACGCGCCCTTGACCCCGGCCGACATCTCCGCGGCCGGAGCGGGTGCCCGGGTATCCGCAGACGGCAGAGCGGCAGTGCGGGTGGCGCCGCTGGCGGCCAACCTGTCCGGCTTCGGTCTCCGCGACGCCGTCCACGAGTTGCGGTCGCAGGTATCGGCCGCACTGCCCGAGGGATTGCGGGCTCAGGTGACGGGCGGGCCGGCGTTCGGCGCCGACATCGCCAATTCCTTTGCCGGAGCGAACTTCACGCTGCTCGCGGTGACCGCGACGGTCGTGGCGCTGCTGCTGATCGTCACGTACCGCTCTCCCATCCTCTGGCTGATCCCACTCTTGGTCATCGGGTTCGCCGATCAGGTGGGCGCGGTCGTCGGAACCGCGGTGGCCACAGCGACGGGCCTGAACCCGGATGGTTCGACGGCGGGTATCACCAGCGTGCTGGTGTTCGGCGCGGGCACCAACTACGCGCTGCTGCTGATCTCGCGGTACCGCGAGGAACTGAGCCGGCGCAGCGATCACCGGGACGCGCTGCGGGTGGCGTGGCGCGCCGCAGCCCCAGCGATCATCGCCAGCAACGCCACCGTCGTGTTGGCCCTACTGACTCTGCTACTCGCCTCGGCGCCGAGCAACCGCAGCCTCGGAGTACAGGCCGCGTCAGGCCTCGTGGTCGCCGCGGTGTTCGTCCTGTTGGTGCTGCCGCCGCTGCTCGGATTGTTCGGCCGCCGGCTGTTCTGGCCCTTCATCCCCGAAACCGGTTCGCACGCCATGCCGCTCACCGAGAGCGGCGTCTGGCACCGCGTCGCAGCAGGCGTGTCCCGCCGGCCGGGCCGCGTCGCCACCGTGGCGCTGGCGGGCTTGGCCGCGCTGTGCGTCGGGCTGGTGAATCTGCCCATCGGGTTGTCCCAGACCCAGCAGTTCCGGGTGCAGGCCGAGTCCGTAGCCGGCTATGACACCCTGGCCGCGCACTTCCCCAGCGGCCTGACGAATCCCACGACCGTCATCGCAGCGGACCCCGCGGTCGCCGACGTCATCACCCACTCCCCTGGCGTGGTGTCGGCGACGCCGGCCGGGCGCTCGGCGTCGGGCCTGACGCAGTGGTCGGTGGTGCTGGCTGCCGCGCCTGCTTCCCCGGAGGCATTCAAAACGATTGACGCCCTTCGCGACTCGGTGCACCAGATCGATGCGCAAGCAGTCGTCGGCGGCCCCGACGCACAGGCCCGCGATGCCGCGGCGGCAGCGCAACACGACCGGAAGATCGTCATCCCGGCGATCCTGCTGGTCGTCCTCGTCGTGCTGTACGTGCTCCTGCGCTCGGCCCTGGCCCCGCTGCTGCTCGTAGCGGTGACGGTGCTCAGTGCGCTGGCCGCGCTGGGCCTCGGTGGCTGGGCCAGCGTCCACCTGTTCGGATTTCCCGCGCTGGATAATGGGACCCCGCTGTTCGCGTTCCTGTTCCTGGTCGCGCTCGGTGTGGACTACACGATCTTCCTGGTGACCCGGGCCCGGGAAGAGACGCCCGAGTTCGGCAACCGGCAGGGCATCGTGCGCGCGGTGTCGGCGACGGGCGCGGTGATCACCAGTGCCGGCATCGTGCTGGCCGCGGTGTTCTGCGTGCTCGGCGTGCTGCCGCTGATCGTGCTGACGCAGCTCGGCATCATCGTCGGCCTGGGCATCCTGCTGGACACCTTCGTGGTGCGCACCGTGATCATCCCGGCGCTGTTCACACTCATCGGGCCCCGCATCTGGTGGCCCGCGCTGCGCGCCGAACCTTAGGGCTGGCCGGGCAGCAGGCTGACCATCAGGCCGTTGGCCTCGGCCAGCAGGTTGCCCTCGGGGTCGAACAGTTCGGCCGCGACGAACGTCTTACGGCCGTCGACCTCGGTGACGTGGGCCTTGGCGGTCAGCACCGTGTCGATCGGCGTGACCTTGCGGTAGTCGACGTGCAGGTACGCCGTACGGCTCATCGGTCGATTGACGGCGTGGATCAGCATGCCGAAGGCCTGGTCGAACAGCAGCGGCAGCACCCCGCCGTGCACGGCGTAGTTGCCGCCCACGTGGTACCGGCTGAACTCGACCTCCATCTCGACGCCCTCGGGCGAGAACTTGGTGACCGTCCACGGCGGCATCAGCAGACTGCCGGCACCCGGCAGCGACGGCACCCGGATGGCCGGGCCGACACCTTCGGCCGCCTCGAACGGCTTCAGCAGCTTGACGAGTTCCTCGACGCGATCGGCGGCGTCGTCCCAGGTGTCGCTGTCCGGGTTGGCCGAGACCGCCAGGTCCTGCAGCCGCCGCATGCCCTCGAGGAAGCGGCCGAAGCCGGGACCGGGGTCGGCAACCTCGAATCGTGGGAATCCGCCGTGCTGGTCGATGAAGCCTTCGGTTTTCCCCGTCGCTTCGCTCGCCCCGTGGGTCACCCGAGGATGTCCCGGCGCACGATCGTCTGATCCCGGCCGGGACCGACGCCGATGCACGACACGTGGGCGCCCGAGAGCTCCTCGAGCCGCAGGACGTAGTCCTGCGCCTTGGCCGGCAGATCGGAGAACTCGCGGGCCCCGGAGATGTCCTCCCACCAGCCCGGCAGTTCTTCGTAGATCGGCTCGGCGCGGGCGATGTCGGCCTGCGTCATCGGCATCTCGTCGGTGCGCTTGCCGTCGACGGTGTAGCCGACGCAGATCGGCACCGTCTCCAGGCTGGACAGCACGTCGAGCTTGGTCAGGAAGTAGTCGGTGATGCCGTTGACGCGAGTCGCGTACCGGGCGATGACGGCGTCGAACCAGCCGCAGCGCCGGGCCCGGCCGGTCGTCACGCCGACCTCGCCGCCCGTCTTGGACAGGTAGGCGCCGTACTCGTCGAACAGCTCCGTCGGGAACGGACCCGAGCCCACACGGGTCGTGTAGGCCTTCAGGATGCCCAGCACCGTCGTGATGCGGGTGGGGCCGATGCCCGAACCGACGGCCGCGCCGCCCGCCGTCGGGTTGGACGACGTCACGAACGGGTAGGTGCCGTGGTCGACGTCGAGCAGGGTGCCCTGCGAGCCTTCCAGCAGCACGGTCTCACCGCGTTCCAGCGCCTGGTTGAGCAGCAGCCGGGCGTCGGCGATGCGGTGCTTGAAGCCCTCGGCCTGCTGCAGCAGGCTCTCGACGACCTCGGCCGGGTCGAGCGCCTTGCGGTTGTAGATCTTGACCAGCACCTGGTTCTTGAACTCCAGCGCGGCCTCGACCTTGGCGGCCAGCTGCTCCTCGTCGAGGACGTCGGCGACCCGGATACCGATGCGCGCGATCTTGTCCTGGTAGCAGGGACCGATGCCGCGACCGGTGGTGCCGATCTTCTTGCTGCCCGCGTACCGCTCGGTGACCTTGTCGATGGCCACGTGGTACGGCATGAGCAGGTGCGCGTCAGCCGAGATCATGAGCTTCGAGGTGTCCACACCGCGGTCCTCGAGCCCGGAGAGCTCACTGAGCAGCACACCAGGGTCGACCACGACACCGTTGCCGATGACGTTGGTGACCCCGGGTGTCAGGATGCCCGAGGGGATGAGGTGGAGCGCGAAGTTCTCCCCCGTGGGCAGTACCACCGTGTGCCCGGCGTTGTTGCCGCCTTGGTAGCGGACCACCCATTGCACACGTCCACCGAGTAGATCGGTGGCCTTACCTTTGCCCTCGTCACCCCATTGGGCCCCGATGAGCACGATTGCCGGCATCGTTTTGCCTCCCGCATTACCTGCCTGAATACAGTGGCAGCCGGTGAGCAACCTTATCCCAGCAGGACGAGAGGAGAGGCCTTGACCGCCAGAGAGGCCTCCGGCGAGGTTTCCGGCCGGGTCGTGGCGCTGGTCTTCGGCGACCGCCGGACACCCCGCGCACTGGCGGATCTGACGGCTCTCCAGGTGCCCCCGGACGGCGCTCCGACGATCCCCGACGGCACGGTCCGGATCATCGTCGTCGGCGACCACGCCGACCTGTCGGCCACCCTGGCCCGGCTGTTGCGCGACGACCGGCTCGACGTCGAGGTCGGCTTCGTCCCACCCCTGACCCGCGGTGGGCTCGGTGCCGCGCGCCGCGCCAGAGACGGTGTCGCCCAACGCGTTCCGCTCATCCGCGACGAGACCGGCGCGGTGATCGTGCGGTCCGCGCGGTGGCTGCCGTCGGGCGGCGACGCCATCACCGGAGAGGCCGTCGTCGACGACACCGTGCTGTTCGACGGCGAGTCCGCGGGCGTCGTCATCGAACCCCTGCCCGGCATGCCGGGGCTGCGCGCGCGGGCCCTCGGGGCCGGGCGTTCGGGGCCGGGGCGGGGCTGGGTCGCCGGTCGTGCCGCGCAACTCGGCAGCACCGGAGTTTTGGTTGAGCGCGACGGCGTGGCGGCCGCCCGTCCGGCGCGCCGGTCGGCGTTCTACCGCCATATCCAGGGTTGGCTGCGGGTCGGCTAGTTTGCAGTCATGACCATGCCTGTGCGGCGCGCCGTCCGTCCCAGCCCTGTCTTCTGGGCGATCGTGGCCCTGACCGTCGCCGGTGGCGCTCTGGCCTGGTTCTGCGGCGCCGAGGTCCGGCCGCTGGCCTATGCCGGCGTCTTCGTGTTCGTCATCGCGGGGTGGACGGTCTCGCTGTGCCTGCACGAATTCGGCCACGCCTACACCGCCTGGCGGTTCGGCGACCGCGATGTCGAGCTGCGCGGCTATCTCACGCTCAACCCCGCGAAGTACGCCAGCCCGCTGCTGTCACTCGGGCTGCCGGCACTGTTCATCGCCCTCGGCGGCATCGGCCTGCCCGGCGGCGCGGTGTACGTGCGCACCGAGTACATGACGCCCCGGCAGCGCACGCTGGTCAGCCTGGCCGGTCCGTTCGCCAACCTGGTGCTCGCCGTCATCTTGCTGGTCGCGACGGCGGTGCTGTTCGACAACGACCATCCGGTGTTCTGGGCGGGGCTGGCCTTCCTGGGCTTCCTGCAGGTGACGGCGCTGTTCCTGAACCTGCTGCCCATTCCGGGGCTGGACGGCTACGGCGCGCTGGAACCGCACCTGAGCGCCGACACGCAACGCGCGTTGCTCCCCGCTCGGCAGTGGGGCTTCCTGATCCTGATGCTGCTGCTGATCGTCCCCGAGCTCAACCGGCTGTTCTTCAACGTCGTGTACTCCGCCGTCAGCCTCACCGGCGTGCCGCCGCGCCTGGCGATGATCGGCAGCGCCCTGACTCGCTTCTGGTCCGCCTGGTAGCAGGGATTTGTGCACGATTTTCCGCGCTGACCGCGGAAAATCGTGCACAAATCCCAGGGCGCCTTGCGACATATGCAGAGTTCTGCATATATTGCTGGCATGGGTGCCGGACACGACCACAGCCATGGCTCGAACGCACGCGCCAGCCGCATGATCATCGCCGCAGCCGTACTCAGCGTCTTCTTCGTCATCGAGCTGACCACCGCGCTGCTGATCAACTCGATCGCGCTGCTGGCCGACGCCGGCCACATGCTGACCGACCTGGTCGCGATGTTCATGGGCCTGGGCGCCGTCCTCCTCGCCCGCCGCGGGTCGACGTCCGCCGCCCGCACCTACGGCTGGCACCGCGCCGAGGTGTTCACCGCGGTCGCCAATGCCGTCCTGCTGATGGGCGTCGCGGCGTTCATCCTCTACGAGGCCGTCGAGCGCATCGGCAACGCGCCGGGGATCCCGGGTGTGCCGATGATCGTCGTCGCCCTCGCGGGGCTGCTCGCCAACCTGGTCGTGGTACTGCTACTGCGCTCCGACGCCGACAGCAGCCTCGCCGTCAAGGGTGCCTACATGGAGGTCGTCGCCGACACCGTCGGCAGCGTCGGCGTCCTGATCGCGGGCATCGTCAACGTCACCACGGGGTGGCCGTACGCCGACGTCGTCGTCGCCGTCCTGGTCGCGCTGTGGGTGTTGCCGCGCGCCATCGCGCTGGCCCGCGCCGCGCTGCGGATCCTGTCCGAGTCCTCACCCCGCCACATCGACGTCGACGAGCTGCGCGAAGCGCTGGCCGCCGTGGACGGCGTCACCGATGTGCACGACCTGCACGTGTGGACCCTGGTGCCCGGCAAGGACATGGCCACCGCCCACCTGACGTCCGCGGCGGATTCGGCACGCGTCCTCGAGTCGGCGCGCGCCGTGCTGGCCGCCCGCGGGCTGGACCACGCCACCGTTCAGGTGGAGCCGCCGGCCGGCGACTGCCACTGCGAGATGGACTAGTCAGAGACCCAGCTCGGCGCGCGCCGCGGGATCGCAGTCGTCCAACAGGTCCAGGCAGCGCAGGTACTCGTCCTGCTCGCCGATGGATTCCGCCGCCTTCGCCAGCACTGCCACGCAGCGCAGGAAGCCCTGGTTCGGTTCGTGCGCGAACGGCACCGGGCCGAAACCCTTCCAGCCGTTGCGACGCAGCTGATCCAGGCCGCGGTGGTAACCGGTACGCGCGTAGGCGTAGGCAGTGATGGTCTGACCGTCGGCCAGCGCGGCCTCGGCGAGGGCGGCCCACGCGACAGAGGCCGTCGGCTGCGCCGCAGCAACGTCGGTCGGCGATTTACCGGCGGCGAGAGCGTCCTCGGCCTCGAAGTTGGCAGGCAGCAACACCGGCTCCGGACCCAGCAGATCACCCATTCGCGTCATGAACGCCATTGTGCCGTGCGGCCGCTCACGGAGATCCCGCAGGCGGGAGATTAAGCTCCAGGTAGGACGTCGCGGCCTGCTCCAGGACGCATCGGCCCCAGTGCGCGATCTGATCTCGGGAGGACAGTCACCCCCATGTCGAACCCAGCCGCCATGTCGAACCCGACGGGACCGGACGGCCGTCGTGATGCCGATCAGCGCGCTGCCTCGACAGGCGACGACGCCGCGGCGGCAACCGAGATCTTCGAGCCCGCAGATCCAGCGACCGACCCGACGATCCCGGTGCGGCGCTTCACCGCGCCGTCGGGCTTCGACGGCAAGACGCAGATCATCACGCCGCTGCCGGATCCGGAAACCGAACTGATGCCGCCCGCCGCGCCGCAGGTGATCCCCGGCGCCGTCAAGCCACCGAAGGACCGTCGCAGCTGGGGCTGGGTCATCGCACTGGTGCTGGTGATCGCGGCCATCGCCGCCGTCGCGGTGCTGGGCACGGTGCTCCTCACGCGCGGCCACTCGGCCATGAACGCCGAATGGCCGGTCACGACACAGGGTTTCGCGATTCCTGCGTCATGACCGGCCAGTCGGCGGTGTCCAGCTTTGGCTACTTGCCGAGCCCCGCGGAGACGCTGCGGCCCGTGCTGTGCAGGTCGTTGCACGCTTCGATGACGCGCTGGGTCATCGAGGCCTCGGCCTTCTTCAGGTAGCTGCGCGGGTCGTAGACCTTCTTGTTGCCGACCTCGCCGTCGATCTTCAGGACGCCGTCGTAGTTGGTGAACATGTGCGCCGCCACCGGACGGGTGAACGCGTACTGGGTGTCGGTGTCGACGTTCATCTTCACGACGCCGTAGCGCAGCGAGTCCTCGATCTCGGACTTCAGCGAGCCCGAGCCACCGTGGAACACGAAGTCGAACGGCTTGGAGCCGGCGGGCAGACCGAGCTTGGCGGCGGCCACCTTCTGCCCCTCGGCCAGCACCTCGGGCTTGAGCTTGACGTTGCCCGGCTTGTAGACACCGTGGACGTTGCCGAAGGTGGCGGCCAGCAGGTACTTGCCGTTCTCGCCGGAACCCAGCGCGTCGATGGTCTTCTCGAAATCTTCGGAGCTGGTGTACAGCTTCTCGTTGATCTCGGCCTCGACGCCGTCCTCTTCACCGCCGACGACGCCGATCTCGACCTCGAGGATGATGTTGGCGGCCGACGTCAGCTTCAGCAGCTCCTGCGCGATCTCCAGGTTCTCGTCGATCGGCACCGCGGAGCCGTCCCACATGTGCGACTGGAACAGCGGGTTCTCGCCGCGGGCGACGCGCTCGGCCGAGATGGCCAGCAGCGGCCGGACGAAACCGTCGAGCTTGTCCTTGGGGCAGTGGTCGGTGTGCAGCGCGACGGTGATGTCGTATTTGGCAGCGACGACGTGGGCGAACTCGGCCAGCGCGACGGCACCGGTGACCATGTCCTTGATTCCGAGACCGGAGGCGAATTCGGCGCCGCCGGTGGAGAATTGGATGATGCCGTCGCTACCGGCGTCGGCGAAACCTTTGATCGCCGCGTTGACGGTTTCCGACGACGTGCAGTTGATGGCCGGGAACGCGAAGGAGTGTTCCTTGGCGCGGGCCAGCATCTCCGCGTAGACCTCGGGCGTGGCGATGGGCATGTTTTTCCTCTCGGCGAACCTGCAGTCTGGGCCAGTATGTCAGTCACGCGAAGCTGAAGTGCGGCACCGGGGGACACCCGACAGCTCATGCGGTCAGACGGTCAAGACCATCCGGTAGCGCGCGTGGCCGCTGTTCATCCGGTCGAAAGCTTCGGCGGCCTGCGCGAGAGGCCGTTCCTCGATGACGGCGCGCACGCCCGTCAGCGCGGCGAAGTGCAGCGTCTCCTCGATATCGCGTGAGGTGCCGGACGGATGCCCGATGACCGAGAAGCCACCGTTGATGAGGTCGAGCGGGCTGATCGGCAGGGCCTCGGGCGTGACACCGACCGTCACGAGCTGCCCCTCGGGCGCGAGCCCGGCAACCGTGGCGGCCATTGCCGTCGAGCTCGCGGCGGTCGCGAGCACGACGGTCGCCCCACCGAGGCGCCGCAGTTCGGCGGCGACGTCCGAGGCGTTCGAATCGATGTAGTGATGGGCGCCGAGCTCCTTGGCGGCGGCCTCACGCTCCGGCCCGCGCGCGATCGCGACGGTCTCGAAGCCCATCGCCCGGGAGAACTGCACGCCGAGGTGGCCGAGGCCACCGATCCCGATCACCGCGACCAGGTCGCCGGCCTTGGCGCGCGTCTTGCGCAGCCCGTTGAACGTCGTCACGCCCGCGCAGCCCATCGGGGCGGCCTCGGCGAACGAGAACTCGTCCGGGATTCGGGCCAGCGCGGTCGCGGGCGCCGTGACCGATTCGGCGTATCCGCCGGGGTAGTGCCAGCTCGGCACCTCCATGCGTATGCACTGCATGAAATGGCCCTGTCGACATGGGACGCAGCGGTTGCAGTTGCCGCCGAACCAGCCCACCGCCACCCGGTCGCCGACGACGAAGTCTTCGACGCCGTCGCCCAGTTCAGCGACGGTGCCGGCGATCTCGTGGCCGAGGGTGATCGGCCACGAAAGTCCCGGGAAGTGCCCCGCGTGGAACTCGCGGTCGGTGCCGCACACCCCGCACGCGGCGACCTCGATGCGGACGTGGTCGCGCGGCGGCGAGACGGTGTCGACGTCAGCGAGTGCGAGCGGGCCGTCGGCTTGCGCAACGTGAACTGCCCTGTGAGTGGCCATGCGCCGACCTTATGGGCGATGTGCGGTTAAGGGAACAGCCAACACACACCGGTATGTTGACCCCATGATCAGCACGCTGTCGCTCATGCCGGACTTCATGGATCCGGTGAAGCTCATCGCCTATTTCGGCACGTGGGCGCTGGTCGGACTGCTGGTCGTCATCTTCGTCGAGTCGGGCGTGCTGTTCCCGATCCTGCCCGGCGACACCCTGCTGTTCGTCGCGGGCATGCTGGCCGCCGGCACCGCCGCCCAGGCCGAGGTCGCCGCCCAGGCCAACTTCAACATCTGGCTGCTGATGGTGACCATCCCCGTTGCGGCCATCCTCGGCGGGCAGGTCGGATACTTCATCGGACGCTTCCTCGGTACCTCGATGTTCAAGCCCGACGCCCGCGTCCTCAAGCAGAAGTACCTCGATGAGGCGCACACCTTCTTCGAGGAACGCGGACCGTTCGCGATCCTGCTGGCCCGCTTCGTGCCGATCGTGCGCACCCTGGCACCCATCACCGCCGGCGCCGCCCGGATGGGTTATGGCGCCTTCACGCTGTACAACGTGATCGGCGCGATCGTGTGGGGCTGCGGCATCACGCTGCTGGGCTACTGGCTGGGGCAGTTCCCGATCGTGCAGAAGCTGCTCGAGCCGATCTTCATCCTGATCCTCGTCGCGTCCATCACGCCGATGATCTGGGAGTGGTACAAGCGGCGCAAGGCCGCCGCGACGGAGGGCTGAGCCGGCCCGACGGTCGGGTTCGAAAAACTTTGGTCACTTTGTTAGCGCTGGTCACGGTAGGTAACTAGCGTCACATTTCCGGCGGCTTCTTGTCGGTGATTCGAACTAATGTTCGATGTATGGGATTGACCGATCCAGCCGCTGTCGAGGAGGCGTACGCCGCCTACGAGGCGGCGCACGCGCGGCTCGCATCCCTGGACTACACCGGCCTGGACGTGGCGACATTGTTGGAATTGAAGTCCCGCCGCGAGAGGTTGAGGTGCGCCGCCGAGGCGGTCGATCACCGGATCTTGGTTGCGGCGCAGTCTCAGGTCACGGCCCGAGAACTGGGCGCGAAAAACTGGGCCGAGGTGCTGCGCATCCGGCTGCGCCTGGACACCACCGAAGCCCACCGCCAGGTCCGCGACGCCCAGCATTTGGCGGCCCGCACCGGGCTGACCGGCGAACCGCTGCCGCCGCTGTGGGAGTTCGTCGCCGCGGCCCAGGCCGACGGCGCGATCAACACCGAGCACGTCAAAGTGATCGGCCAGTTCATCAACAAACTCCCCGGCTGGATCGACCCCACCACCAGTTCACAGTTCGAACAGTCCCTCGTCGCTGGGGCGCGGCACCAGACCCCCGAAGAACTGCGCGCCGCCGCCGAGGCCCTGCTGTACCTGCTCGATCAGGACGGCCCCCTGCCCGATGACGCCGAACGCGCCCGCAAACGCAGCTTCCGCATCGGTAAACAACAACCCGACGGCATGTCCAAAGTGGACGGCTGGCTCGACCCCGAAGCACGCGCCACCCTCGAAGCAGTCCACGACAAACTCGGCGCCCCCGGCATGTGCAACCCCGCCGACCCCACACCCTGCCAATCCGGCACCCCCACCCAGGCCCAGATCGACCACGACACCCGCAGCACCGACCAACGCAACCACGACGCCCTGGCCGCCATGGGCCGCATCGCCCTCGGCACCGACCTCGGCGACCACAACGGCCTACCTGTGGCCATCGCGGCCACCTGCACCGTCGCCGACTTGGAGCGCGGCACCGGCCACGCACTCACCCTCACCGGCAGCCGGTTACCGATCCGCGATCTCCTCCGCATGGCTGCCCGCGGCGCCGACCACTACCTCGTCGTCTTTGACGACCACACCGAACAACCGCTGTACCTGGGCCGAGCGCGTCGCACCGCCACCGTCGCCCAACGATTCGCCCTCTTCGCCCGCGACCTGGGCTGCACCAAACCCAACTGCACCGCCCCCGCCACCCGCTGCCAAGCCCACCACGTCGACACCGACTGGCGCGATGATGGCCCCACCGACATCACCAACCTCGCCCTGGCCTGCGGCTGCGACAACCGCCTCGCCGACACCGGCGGCTGGCACACCACCATGGTCAACGGCCGCGCCCACTGGACCCCACCACCACCACTGGACGTCGGCCAACCCCGAACCAACCACTACTGGCACCCCACCCTCTACCCACAGGAGAGTGGCGATGATGGCGGCGAAAGTGACTGTGCAACAAACTGATTGGCCGACGCAGCAGAAACCCTTCGCTGCGGCGCTGATGGTCGCCTTACCGGGGACGGACTGAAGCGCACCCTGGCAGGCCGGTCCAACCGGCAGCCGACCTACAGCCCCAAGGCTGCGGCCAGCTCGCGCAGGCCCGGCCGCGGGTCGGCGGTCGGATGCTCGCCGAGCATCTGCACGACGACGTGGTCGGCGCCGGCATCGAGGTGCGCCTTCACCTTCGCCGCTGCGTCCTCGACGCTACCCATCCCGACCAGCGCGCGGGCCAGTCGTTCGGATCCGCCACGGACCAGATCGCTCTCGTCGAAGCCCTGGCGCAGCCACGAGTTCCGGTAGTTGGGCAGGCCGCTGTAGACGTTCAGGTGATCGTGCGCGCGGCGCAGCTGTTCGGCGTCATCACCGCCGACGACGACGGCCTGCTCGGAGACGATCCACTTGTCCTGCCCGAGGATTTCCCGCGTCGTGGCAGTGGCCGACGGCAGGACCAGGTACGGATGCGCACCGTCGGCCTGGCTGCCCGACAGCTCGATCATCTTGGGGCCCAATGCCGCAAGCAGTCGGGGCGGCCGGCCCACCCCGGGTTCGATGACCTCCGGCACGGCGGCCATGCGCTCCAGGTAGCTGCGCATCGTCGCGAGCGGCTTTTCATAGGTGCCGCCCATCCCCCGCTCCACCAGCGGGCCGTGACTGACGCCGAGGCCCAGCACGAACCGTCCCGGGTACAGCGCGGTCAGCGTGCGGGCACCGGCCTCGGCGGCCGACGGCAGGCGCACGTGAATGTTGGCAATGCCCGTACCGACCACCAGCCGGTCGGTGGCCGCGAGGAACGCCGCCGATTCAGTGAGGCATTCCTTGCCGACGGTTTCGGGCAGGAACAACGAGCCGTAGCCCATGGCTTCGATGTCGCGGGCCACAGCCTGAGCGTCCGGCATGGCCCAGCTGTCGCTGGCCCACCAGACGCCGATGCGGGACGGAAAGTCGATGCGCGCGCGTTCAGTCACCAGTCCACAATCGCCTACCGCCACCCGGACGGCGACGCGGGGTCACCCCTGCAGCCGACCCGACAGCTCGTGAGCCTGCTCGAGAAGCAGCCGCCCCAGTTCACGTCGACGCCCGGCACGGAACCGGGTCTCGACACCGGTGAGGCTCAGGGCCCAGCCGGGCAGGCCACGTCGGTCGAACACCGCGGCCGCCATGCCCCAGCTGCCTTCCACCAGGAGCGCGGGATTGACGGCATAGCCGGCGCGCCGGGTCTGCTCGATGCGCTTGCGGATGGCCGCTTCGGAATGATTTGGCCCCCAATTGGTTTCCGGCTGTTCGCGGGAGAAGTAGTCGTCGACGTCCGCGGCCGGTAGGTGGCTGAGGATCGCCAGCCCGGCGCTGGCCACCCCGAGCGGAAACCGGATACCGACCTGCAGGACGTGCGAGCGCAACGGGAAGCTGCCCTCCTCGCTCAGTACGCACACGGTCTGATCGCCGCGACGGGCCGAGAAGAACGCACTCTCGCCGGTCTCGCGTGCCAGCCGCGTCACCACCGCACGCGCCTGATCGGTCACGTCGTGGTGTTGGGCCGCACCGACCCCGAGCAGATACAGCTCGGGTCCGAGTGACCAGCGGCCGGTCTTCTGATCCCGGCTGACCAGATGTTCGTCGGCCAGCGCCGTGAGCAGCCGGTGTGCCGTCGGCCGGGCCAGCCCCGCCAGTTTTCCGAGCTCGGTGGTGGAGGCGCCTTCGGGTTCGGCCGTGGCCACTGCCCGCAGCATCGCCCCCACGCGGGCGACGACATTCGGACCGGTCATCACCACATCCTAGGCGTTCATCCAGTGAACGCACATGGCGTCAATGCTCACCATGTGAACACATTCGACCAGCTTCGAGCAGAGACTTGCCTTGTCAGCGGCGTGCCGTGTTGAGTGGGTCACGCGTTTACTGGATGAACGGAGTGTCATGACCTCGAAGGTGTACGCCTCGGCCGCCGCAGCGGTCGCCGACATCGGTGACGGCGCCACGCTGGCTGTCGGCGGATTCGGTTTGTGCGGCATCCCCGACCAACTCATCGATGCCATCGCCGCGTCGAGCGCCACCGACCTCGAGGTGTTCTCGAACAACTGCGGCGTCGACGGCGTCGGCCTCGGCGTGCTGCTGGGCCTCGGCAAGGTCCGTCGGGTCACCGCCTCGTACGTCGGCGAGAACAAGGAGTTCGCCCGCCAGTACCTGTCCGGCGAGCTCGAGGTGGAGCTCACGCCGCAGGGCACCCTGGCCGAGCGGATGCGCGCCGGCGGTGCCGGGATCCCGGCGTTCTACACCCCGGCCGGCGTCGGCACCCCGGTCTCCGACGGCGGTCTGCCGTGGCGCTATGCGGCCGACGGTTCCGTCGCTGTTGCCTCGCCGCCCAAGGAGATTCGCGAATTCAACGGCAAGCGCTACGTGCTCGAGGAGTCGATCAACGCCGACTTCGCGCTGGTGCACGCGCTGCGCGCCGACACCGCGGGCAACCTGGTCTTCAACAAGACCGCACGCAACTTCAACCCGCTGGCCGCGATGGCCGGGCGGATCACCATCGTCCAGGTCGAGGAACTGGTGCAGCCCGGGGAGATCGACCCCGACGACGTCCACCTGGCAGGCGTGTTCGTACAGCGCATCGTGCACACCGGACCGCAGGACAAGCAGATCGAGAAGCGCACGGTGCGAGAGGATGCCAAATGACCGGCTGGAACCGTGACCAGATGGCCGCGCGGGCCGCGGCCGACATGATCGACGGCGAGTACGTCAACCTCGGCATCGGCCTGCCGACGTTGATCCCCGGCTTCCTGACGGGCGACGTGCACGTCACGCTGCACTCGGAGAACGGCATCCTGGGCACCGGCCCGTACCCCACCGAAGACAACGTCGACCCCGACCTCATCAACGCCGGTAAGGAAACCGTGACGGTGAATCCCGGTGCGGCGTACTTCGATTCGTCGCTGTCGTTCGGGATGATCCGCGGCGGCCACATCGATACCGCGGTGCTCGGCGGCATGGAGGTCTCGCGCACCGGTGACCTGGCCAACTGGATGGTGCCCGGCAAGATGGTCAAGGGCATGGGTGGCGCCATGGACCTGGTGCACGGCGCCTCGCGCGTCATCGTGCTCATGGAGCACACCGACAAGGCCGGCAACCCCAAGATCGTCCCGGTCTGCACACTGCCGCTGACGGGTCAGGGTGTGGTCGACCGGATCATCACCAACCTGGCCGTCATCGACGTGCCCGGCGACGGCACGCTGATCCTGCGCGAGACCGCCCCCGGCGTGAGCGTCGACGATGTCATCGCAGCGACCGGCGCCGAGCTGACAGTGCAGCTCGACTAGGTAGTCAATTACGCCGTTCGGCTGATGTGTTGTCGCCCTCCTCGGCCCGATAGTGACTTCTATCGAAACCGAGGGAGACATCGATGACCATCGCCGCCAGCCATCCTGTCAGCGTCTTGGACGCCGGCCTTCCGGTCATCGACTACGAAGCCGTCGACGACCCGGCAACCGCACACCGGATGATCAAAGAGGTCCGCCGGCAGGGAGCCGTGGCCACCGGCCCGCACGCACCTGAGGTACTGAGCTACGAATTGGTCCGTACGGTGCTGCGCGACGCGCGCTTTCATGAGCCCGGCGTGCGCGGGCTGGTCCCGCGCGGCGTCACCGGCGGTCCGCTCTGGGACCGCATCGGCAGTGCGCTGCTCAGTCTCGACGGCGAAGAGCACACGCGGCTCCGGAAGCTGGTGTGCAAGGCCTTCACCAGCAAGGCCGTCGGCCGGCTGGATCCGCTGATCGACGCCGTCCTGGCCGAGTTGGTCGATCCCGTTGCCGCCGTGGGCAATTGCGACATCGTCGCCGACGTCGCCCAGCCGTACCCGATCCCGGTGATCTGCGCGCTGCTCGGCGTGCCGCGCACCGACTGGCGGATGATCTCGGATTGGACCGACGACATCTTCAAGATGTTCTGGTGGGATGTGGCCGCACACGAATCGGAAATCCTCACGGCCTGGCAGAAATTCGACGACTACATCGACGCGATGATCACGGAGCGTCGCACCACGCTGACCGACGACCTGCTGTCCGCCCTCATCCGCGCGGAGGACGACGGCGACCGGCTCAGCCATCCCGAATTGCTCATGCTGTCCATGGGAATCCTTGCGGCGGGCACCGATACCACGCGCAATCAACTGGCCGCTGCCGTGGACACCTTCTGTGATCACCCCGACCAATGGGCGCTACTCGCCACGCATCCCGAGTTGGTGCCCCAGGCAGTCGATGAAGTCATGCGGTTCGCGCCGATCGTCCTCAATGTGCCGCGATATGTCACCGAAGATGTGGAGCTGGCGGGGTACTTCTTCCCGCGGGACTCACTCGTCGTCGCCAATACCGCTGCGGCGAACCGGGATCCGCAGGTATACGAAAATCCCGATCAGTTCGACATCACCCGGCGTGATGCGCAGCCGATGCTCACCTTCGGCGGCGGCGTGCACTACTGTCTCGGCTCGCATCTGGCGCGGTTGGAACTGGTCAGAGCGCTCACGGTGCTGACGCAGCGGATGCCGAACATTCGCCGCACGGGTCCGGCGCCATGGAAGCCGCTGATGGCGGTCAGTGGGCCGCAGACGCTGCCGGTGGAGTTCGACGCCGGGCACTGATCATGTGAGTGGTTGCGATTCTTCCGCGCGGGTACTCCGAGTTCGGCAGGCTGTCAGGAGCCGGGGTCGGGGTCACGACGCAGAAGAGGAGCACTTCATGAGGATCGGCATCATCGTGGGATCGATTCGGGATGGGCGCAGCGGTGCCGGCGTCGGCGACTGGGTGGCCGAGCAGGCCGCCCACCGCGACGACGCCCAGTTCGAACTCATCGACCTGAAGACCTTCGACGTGCCGCTGCTCACGGCTGCGACGGTGCCGGCCGCGGCCAAGAAACAGTACGAGTCCGAGAACGTGCAGCGGTGGAGCGCGGCGATCGACGCCTGCGACGGGTTCATCTTCGTCACCCCGGAGTACAACCATGGCGTCCCGGGCGCATTCAAGAACGCTGTGGACTCCCTCGGTTCTGAATGGTTCGGCAAGACAGTGGGTTTCGTCTCCTACGGCGCCGACGGCGGGGTGCGCGCCGTGGAGCAGTGGCGACAGATCGTCGCCAACTTCCAGATGCTCGACGTCCGTGCCCAGGTGTCGTTGTCGCTGTTCACCGAGTTCGGCGCCGATGGCTTCACCCCGCTGGAGCGGCGTGCCGGAGAACTGGCAGGGCTGTTCGACCAGCTGATCACATTGACCGCGAAAGTGGCCGGCTGAACTCAGCCCGCCGCGCCCTGCAACACTTCTCGGCCCGGCGCCGTGCCGGCGATCAACGGCACGTCCCGCCGCGGTCGCGACGGCCGGCGCGTGAACGTCCGGGACACCACGCCACGCACCAGCGGAACCGGCGACCACCAGAACCACCGCCCGAGCAGCCCCGCGATGCCGGGCACCACGAACGTCCGCACGATCAGGGTGTCGATCAGCAGTCCGACGCCGATGGTGGTGCCGACCTGTTCGATGCTCAGCACGTCGCTGGACAGCATCGCGAACATGGTGATGCCGAAGACGATTCCGGCCGTGGTCACCACGCCGCCGGTACCGCCGAACGTCCGGATCATGCCCGTCTTCAAACCCGCGTCCGGCCGACTCACCTCTTCGCGCAGCCGCATGGTCAGCAGCAGGTTGTAGTCCGCGCCGACGGCCACCAACGCGATCAACGCGATCGACGGCACCGCCCAGTGGAGGTCTTTGCCCAAGAGGTCCTGCCAGATGAAGCTGCTGACCCCGAGCGCCGAGGCGTAGGACACCACGACGGTGCCGATCACCACCGCGGCCGCCACCGGGCTGCGCAGCATGATCAGGATGATCAAGAACACGAGCGCCAACGCGACAGCCGCGAGCAACAGGAAGTCGTCCGACACATAGCCGCGAAGCTCCGCCGTGCCGGTGCCGAAACCGGTGACAAAGACCGTGTTTCGGACCAGCGTGCCCTCTTTCGTGGCCTCCCGGACCGCGGTCAGGATTTCGGGCGAGCGCAGCGCGCCGTCCGTGCCGAACACCTTGCCGTCACCGTAGACGAGCAGGCGCGTCGACCGGCCGTCGGGCGCGAAGTACAACCCGGCCGCGCGCTGGAACCGCGGGTCCTGCCACGCGCGCTGCGGCAGGTAGAAGCCGCCCGAGCCACTGTCCTGGAAGTCGGCCCGCACCCCGCGCAGGTAGTCCGTCAGCCCGGAGAACATGCCCCGGGTCTCGCCCACCGTCTTGGTCAATTGTGTTGTGACGGCGCCGAGTTGGTCGACGGCGGCGCGCATCGAGCGCACCGACGCCTGCGCACCCGTCAGCGACCTGGCCATGTCCGTGGTCCCGGCGCCGAACTGCCGCGTGCTGTCGGTCAGGGTGCCGGTGGCCGCCACCACCGAATCCATGGGCTCGACCACCTTGAGCACCAGCGAGCAGATGGCATCGGCCGCGCAATTCGGGTTGGCGTTCGTGAAGCCGCGCAACGGATCCATGTACTGCGACACCGAGGTGACGTTGTCCCGCAACTGCTGCATGCCGCCGTGCATGGCGTCGATCCCCGAGCCGAGTTGCCCGAGACCGCGGACGCTGCCGCCCAGCCCGTTCTGCAATTGCGTTATCGCCGAGGAGAACTGGTCCAACGTCGCGGACAGCTGGTTGACGGCGCCGAGCCGCTTGCTCAGCTGGGCCACCCCGTCGTCGAGCTGGTCGGCGATGGTGCCGGCCTGGTCGGTCAACGCTGCCTGCTCGGGCACCGACCCCGCCGGCCGTGACGCCGACTGCACCATGCGAATGCCGGGAATCTCCATGATCTTCCGCGTCACCCGTTCGACCGCGATGACGCCCGCCGGGTTACGCAGGTCGTGATCGGTCTCGATGGACACGATCTCGGGCAGCAGCCGGTTGGGCGGGAAGTGCCGGTCCATGGCCTGGTAGCCCCGGTTGGCGTGGGTGGAATCAGGTTGTGCGGCAAGCTCATCGAAGCCCAGCCGGATACCGGCGAGCGGGATGGCGCAGACCAGGAGAATCACCGACGAGGCCACCAGTACCGGTCCCGGCCACCGGGCGACGACCGTCCCGACCCGGCGCCAGCTCCGGCCGGGCACCTTGGCCGCGGCACGGCTTCGCGGCTGCGCCAGGCCATGCCGGCCGGCCAGCCCAATGAACGCCGGCAACAACGTCAGCGATGCGAACATCCCGGTGAGAATGCCGATGGCGCAGGGTAATCCGGCGCTGCGCAGCATGCCGACCTGGGCGAACAGCAGGCATGACAGCGCCGCCGCGATGGTCAGACCTGACGCGGCGATCACCGGCGCGACGCTGCGGTTCGCGATCACCAGCGCGTCCTCGTGGTCGACCCCGGCGCGGCGCTGTTCGTGGTAGCGGCCCAGCAGGAAGATGCCGTAATCCGTTGCCGCCCCGAGCACCATCGCGGCCAGGAGCGACACCGAGAAGATCGACACCTCGATCACGTCCCGCTCCCCCAGGAACGCCACGACACCCCGCGCGACCCCGAGCCCCAGGCCGACGGTCAACAGCGGGATCGCCGACGTGATCACCGAGCGGTAGACGACGAACAACAGCACCGCGATCAGCACCACCGTGACACCGGTGATCATCAGCATCTGCTTGTCGATCGCGCTGAGCTCGTCGGCGATGGTGGCGCCGGGTCCGGTGACGTAGGCGTGCAGGCCCGCGGGTGCCGGCGCAGCCGCGACGATCCGCCGCACCGCATCCAGCGCGGCGTTCGCCTTGGCGGCGCCGAGCTCGCCGCGAATCCGCAGCATCGTGTAGACAGCCTTGCCGTCGGTGCTCTGCGCGCCGGCCGCCGTCACCGGGTCGGACCACAGGTCCATCACCGAATCCACATCCTCGGTGTCGGCGCGCAACGTGCTCAGCAGGCGGTCGTAGTAGGCCCGCTCCGGCGCACCGAGCGGGCGATCACCCTCCAGCACCAGGTAATTGAGATTGCCGCCGGATCCGTCGTGGAACTGCTCGTCCATCTGGACGCCGGCGAGGTTCACCGGGGCATCGGCGGGCAGGAAGCCCCGCGCGTGATTGTGCGCCGTGCTTTCCACCTGCGGGACAAGCAGATTGCCTGCCGCCGCGGCCAGCACCCACAATCCGATGATCAGGACCGCGAAGCGGCTGCAGAATCTTGCGATGACGTCCCACATGCGTCCGAAACTACGAGCGACCAGGGCCCGTAAACGTCGTGCTGCGGACGAGACCGGGCCTCCTACCGTGGTAGGAGGCCCGAGCCGTCCCGCGAATGATGTGTAAAACCCGGCACCGGCTCTACGCTGGCGGTATGGGCCGGCTCCGTGACTTCGCGCTGCGTCGGCGCGCCCTTGTGCCCTACGACTACCCCTTCACCGTGCCGGTAGTGATGTACAGCGGCACCCTGATGGCCCTCGGCGCCGCAGCGGTGCAGCGTGACTTCACACGTCCGTGGCTGCTCGTCGTCGCCAGTTTGCTTGCCCTGGCCCCGATCGTGGTGTTCATCTTCATCGGTGTGAAACCGCCCCCGTTGGCCGCCGCGGCCTTCGGTTTGTCCGCAGTGGCAGTACTGATGTCGTGGCCGCCGGTCAGCAACGACACCGCGCCGTGTCTGCTGCTGTTCGTGCTCGGCGAGATTTTTGCCCTCAGTTCGTGGCGAGACGGTCTCATCGTCGCCGCAGCATCTGCGGTGCTATTGCTCGTCGCATCCCACACCGGCCACCTCGTCACACCGCTGCTCTATGTCGCGTTCCTGCCGCTGGCCGCAATGATCGGCCGAATCCTGCAATTGCAACAGCGACTGGTCCTGCACGAACGCGAGCGCCAAGTTGCCCTCGCCGAGCAGGCGGCGGCAGACGAGCGCCGACGGATCGCCCGCGAGGTACACGACGTGATCGCGCACTCGCTGTCGGTCACGATGCTGCATCTGACCGGTGCCCGGCGCGCCCTGCAAGAGGACAACGACATCGACGACGCCGTTGACGGCCTGCTCGACGCCGAGCGCCTGGGACGACAAGCCATGTCGGACATCCGGCAGACTGTCGGTCTGCTCAGCGCAGGCGACATCACACCACTACGCGCCACACCCGAGCCCGGGCTGTCCGATATCCCTGAGCTCGTCGAGAGTTTCGCCTCGGCGGGCCTGCGCGTCGACTCGCGTCTGGAGGCCGACGAGGCGGACGTCACCGCGGGAGTCGGGCTGGCGCTCTTCCGGGTCACACAGGAGTCGTTGGCCAACATCGCTAAACACGCACCAACTTCGGCCGTTGAGTTGCGGCTCCGCCTCGATGAAGGTGTCGCCGATCTGTCGGTGCGCAATTCCCTGCCAGGCCCCGTGGCCGCGGTGAAGCAGGGCGCAGGGCTGCCCGGCATGCGGCAGCGCATCGAAACCCTCGACGGGCAGTTCGAAGCCGGCCCTGGACCGCAAGGCTGGACCGTGCAGGCCCGCGTGCCGGTCGCACCCGCCACCACCGGGCACTGCGCCATGCACCGAATCCTGATGCCACGCACCGAGGTTCGTCATGACTGACGGTGCGGTACTGAAAGACGGTGCCACCGTCGACGTCCTGCTGGTCGATGATCAGGAACTCGTCCGCTCGGGCCTGCGCCGGATCCTGCGCCGCAAGGACGGCTTCGCCATCGTCGGTGAATGTGCCGACGGCGACGAGGTGCCGCGCGAGGTGCTCCGGTGCCGTCCCGACGTGGTGGTGATGGACCTGCGGATGAAGCGCGTCAGTGGTGTCGACGCCATCCGCGCCTTGCGCACAGGCGGCGGTCCACCGGCCTTGGCGCTCACCACTTTCGACGACGACGACCTGTTGTCCGCGGCGCTGCGCGCGGGGGCGTCGGGCTTCGTCCTCAAGGACTCACCGGCCGAGGAACTGATCCGGGCCGTGCACGCCGTCGCACGCGGTGAGGCGTACCTGGACCCGGCCGTCACCGCCCGGGTGCTGAACGGTTACCGGCGCGCGCCCGGCGCACCGTCGGACGACGTGGTCGACCGGCTCACCGCTCGCGAGCTCGACGTGCTGCAGCTGATCGGTTCCGGCGCGACCAACGCCGAGATCGCCGACCGCCTGGTCATCTCAGAGGTGACGGTGAAGAGCCACATCGGGCGCATCTTCACCAAGCTCGACCTGCGGGACAGGGCGGCCGCCATCGTCTACGCCTACGACCACGGCGTGGTGGCGCCGAAGTAGCGGCTACTCATCTACCCGGCGGCGAATTCCTTCAACTTCGCATCCAGCTGGTCTTTATCGGGGTAGCCGTACATTTTGTGGTTCGAGCCGTTGTACAAAGCCACTACCGGGCAGCTGGTCGAAGGGCCTCTCACCGAACCGAGACTCTTGATTCGCTTGCCAGTTTTGGCCTCGCGCAACTCCACTTCGTAGTCGACCGAGTAGCGACTCACGCGGTCCTTGTCGCCCCCGCTGTCGTATTCGCAGGTGCCCTCTTTCTTCTCGGTAGCCGACTGCCGCGACAGGCACGCGACGACATTGATCGACGAAGGCGGCAAATTGGCCCCGGAATAGTCTGCTCCGGCCCCCAGCAAGGTCACTGCCGACCACCCGGTCACCGACTCGTAGAACGTGACGACCTTGTACGGCTTTTGGTAGTCGGCGGCATTGCTCACCGAACCGTTCTTACAAACGGCCTTGAAATCGTCGGCCGTGTTCGCAGTAATCGGCGGTTCGCCCCGAACGCCCGCTGTGATACCGACAATCGCCGCGATGACCACCGGTATGGCGAAGATCGCGGCGACGACACCGATAATGCGGCCGGTGGTCTTTTTGGGCGGTGGCGGATAGTGCGACCACTGGCCCTGCGGGACGTGACCGTACGGCGCCTGGCCATACGGAGCTTGCCAATAGGGTTGCGGCCCTTGATTACCGGCGCCCGGCTGTGCCGCCGCCGGCCACTGCGGAGCCGGCGGCCCGTACTGCTGTCCAGGCCCTGGATAGCCGGGCGGCGGGTACGGGGGCTGCGTCATTCGTCGATCGTAAGCACAGCCAATGCCGGGGTTTGACGCCAAAAACCGGCCACGGGCCCTGCGCGGACGCCGGGTACGGCCTCAGTCGGCGAACACCCCGCGCATGGCGTCGGCGCCGAACATCGGTTCCATCATGGCCGAGAAGTCCGGGCCGCGGCGCAGCTTCTGACCACCGTCGACGTTGATCAGCTGACCGGTGATCCATTGCGATGCGTCGCTGAGCAGGAACAGCGCCAGGTTGGCGACGTCCTCGACCTCACCGGCCCGGGGCAGCGGTGTGCACTGCTTGTAATCCTCACGCAGCGGCTCGAATTCGAAGATGCTGGCCGCCACCAGATCGGTGCGGATCAGGCCAGGACGGATGCTGTTGGCCCGCACCCAGGACGCACCGAGCTCGTCGGCCGCGAGCTGCACGAGGTGATCGAGCGCCGACTTGGTGACGCCGTACGGCCCGAACCAGCGGTGGGTGTTGCTCGCCGCGATCGACGAGATGCCGACGAACGAGCCGCCGCCACCGCGCACCATTTCCCGCGCGGTGTGCTTGACGACGTACATGCTGCCGTTGACGTTGAGGTCGACGGTCTGGCGCCACATCTCCGAATCCAGGTGAGTGACGGGCCCGACGGTCAGCGAGCCACCGGCACAGTGCACGGCACCGGAGAGCTTGCCGTTCCACGCGGCCGCGGTCGCGACGGCGCTGGCGACGTCGTCCTCGTTGGTGACGTCGGCGGTCTGGAAGCGGATGGCGCCCGGTCCCCCGGAGGCGGAGATCTCGTCGACGGCGGACTGCAACGTGGCCTCGGTGCGGCCCACGATGAGCGCGTTGCCGCCGGCGGCCACCACTCCTTGCGCGATGGCCTTACCGATGCCGCTGCCACCGCCGGTGATCAACACCGTCCGATCTGTCAGCCAACCCTGGACTGAAAACTGCACCGACGTACTCCTCTGGACAGATCAACGGGGAACACGTCTTGTATACACTTTTCAAAAGTTGTACACAACGCTGGTCGAGCGGCCAATTTTCCCGTTCGCGGCACAGCACGCGGGCGTACGCTGAAATTTTCGCCAACGAAAGCGTGACGCGATGAGCATTCAGATCCAGCGACGCCTCCTGGTGGCCGGCGGCTTCGCCTTCGCGACAGTCGCCGCACCCGCCGTATTCGCCCTGAGCGGCCCCGTGCCCGCCGCACTGCTCGGGGAGACCAACTGCCCGCCCGGCATGACGGAAAACCCCGTCAGCGGCTCCTGTTTCGAGGGCGGCAACGACCAGGCGCCGCCGCCGGTACAGGCGCCGACGAACCAGCTCGGCGAGATCAACGGCATTCCCTGCACCGGCCACAACACCGGCGAATGCATCGGCCTCTCGGAGGAACAGGTGCCCGAGGTACAGCCGCACTCGTCGGTGAGTTCCAGCCCGTAACAACAGTCGCCTAAGGTTGTGTAATGCCTGCAAAAACTGATCCCGCCGATATCGGCGACGTGGAGCCCCTGGCCGACAGCACCGCCCGTCAGGCCCGCCGCGTCGTGGCCGCGTACGCCAACGACGCCGACGAATGTCGCATGTTCCTGTCCATGCTGGGTATCGGGCCCACGAAGCTCGACGCGTGACGGCCCGCGGAGGCAACGACGCTTCTGCGGCGTCCACCGCGAGTCCCAAATCCTCCAAGGGCGGTAAGTCCGCCGCGAAGCCCGTGGGCAACTCCGACTTCGTAGTGGTCGCCAACCGGCTGCCCGTCGACATGGAACGGCTCCCCGACGGCTCCGTCACCTGGAAACGCAGCCCCGGCGGGCTCGTCACCGCACTGGAGCCGCTGCTGCGCAAGCAGCGCGGCGCCTGGATCGGCTGGCCCGGCGTCGCCGACAGCGACGAAGAGCTGATCGTCCAGGACGAGCTGACGATGTGCCCGGTCAAGATGTCGGCCGACGAGATCGCCGACTACTACGAGGGTTTCTCCAACGCGACGCTGTGGCCGCTGTACCACGACGTCATCGTCAAACCCATCTATCACCGCCACTGGTGGGACGCCTACGTCGCAGTCAACCAGCGCTTCGCCGAGGCCACTGCGCGCATCGCGGCGAAGGGCGCGACGGTCTGGGTGCAGGACTACCAGCTGCAGCTGGTCCCCAAGATGCTCCGGGAGCTGCGTCCTGATCTGACCATCGGCTTCTTCCTGCACATCCCGTTCCCGCCCGTCGAGCTGTTCATGCAGATGCCGTGGCGCACCGAGATCATCGAAGGCCTGCTCGGCGCCGACCTGGTGGGCTTCCACCTGCCCGGCGGCGCGCAGAACTTCCTGGTGCTGGCCCGTCGACTGCTCGACGCCAACACATCGCGTCACACCATCGGTGTCCGGTCCCGGCTCGGCGAGGTGAGCCACGACGGCCGCACGGTCAAGGTCGGCGCGTTCCCCATCTCGATCGACTCGGCGGCGTTGGACGCGCAGGCCCGCAGCCGCACCATCCGGCAGCGCGCCCGTCAAATCCGCGATGAGCTGGGCAACCCACGCAAGATCATGCTGGGCGTGGACCGGCTGGACTACACCAAGGGCATCGACGTGCGGCTGCGCGCGTTCTCGGAGCTGCTCGCCGAAGGCCGGGCCAACCGGCACGACACCGTACTGGTCCAGCTGGCCACTCCGAGCCGCGAGCGCGTGGACAGTTACAAGGTCATGCGCGAAGACATCGAGCGCCAGGTCGGGCATATCAACGGCGAGTACAGCGAGGTCGGTCACGCGGTGGTGCACTACATGCACCGGGCGATCGGCCGCGAGGAACTCATCGCGTTCTTCGTCGCGGCCGACGTCATGCTGGTGACGCCGCTGCGCGACGGCATGAACCTGGTGGCCAAGGAGTACGTGGCGTGCCGCAGCGACCTCGGCGGCGCCCTCGTGCTGAGCGAATTCACCGGCGCCGCAGAGGAATTGCGGCAGGCATACCTGACCAACCCGCACCACCTGGACGGGGTCAAGGACGCCATTGCCGACGCCCTGACCCAGTCCCCCGAAGAGGGACGACGTCGCATGCGCGCGCTGCGTCGGCAGGTTTTGGCCCACGACGTCGACCGCTGGGCCCGGGCGTTCCTCGACGCCCTGTCGCACACCCGCGACTGACGCACCAAGATTTCAGGCCCCGGAGCAACCGCTCCGGGGCCTGAATCATGTTGGGGTACTTAGAAGATCGGCGTCATCTCGTCGATCAACCACTTGCCGTCGATCTTGCGGTAGTCGACCTTCAGCCGGCTGCCCTCGTAGTTGGGCTGCTTGCGCTCGTCGGTGATGACCCGGTTCACGAAAGCGAGAACTGTGCCCGAGTCGCGGTGCGACGAGATCATGCCCGCGCCAACGACATTCACCTGACTGATGAGCTTGCGCTTCACCGCGTCGTTGAAGATGTTGTTCTTGGCCGTCAGTTCCTCGTACCGCTTCCGGAACGCCGGCGTCATCAGCGTCAGCGCCTGCGTCGTGGACCGCTGCACGCTGCTGTACTCATAGCCAAGGATCTGTGGGATCTGGGACCTGGCCAGGCTGGGCAACTCGTCGGCCGTCGCCTGTTCGCCGGAAAGCTCCACGTGATTCCAGAACGCCGACCCGCCGAGCGCCCCGAGCGCCACCACGGCGACCGCCAACAGTGCGCCGAGCGCCACCAGCAACCGGTTCATCAGTTGCCTCCGTCCGGGTACTTGATGTCATAGGCACTCATGTGGCCGCTGTCGTCCTCGCGGATGAACACCCGCTGCCGGTACGGCGTCGACGGCTGGTTCACCCCGTTCATGTCGGACAGCGTCACGCGGACCGTCACCAGCACCTTCGCGATGTTGGAGGTGTTGTCGATGCTCTCCAGCGCCGCCGCGGTGATGACGGCCTCCGAGTTGGCCTGCGTCTGCTTGAACAGGTACTTCAGATTGTCGGCGTTGTTGCTCTGGTTCATCATGTCGCGCAGCGGGCCGGGGCCGATGCCATTGACGAAGCGGTTCACGCTCTCGTCGACGGTGTTCTGCGTGTAACTGAACATGTTGACCACGGTCTGCTTCGCGGTGTCGACGAACCGCTGATCACGGTCCTGCGTCGCCTCGATCTGCCCGTTGCCGTGCCAGAGGAACCAGGTGCCGCTCGCCAGTGCCGCCACGAGCACGGCGACGACCGCCAGGCCGATGGTCATGACCAGCGACCGGTGCGGTTGCCGTCGCGGTGCCTGGATCGCGGGCCGCGCCTTGGTGGTCACCGATTCGGTTGATGATGTCTTGCTCGCGGTCGACGGAATCGCCACGTCGAGCACTGTTGCCTCTGCTGAACCGGCGGTGCCGGCGGGCCGTGAGGCCCGCCGCCGCGCGCGGCTCACCGGCGGCTTCGACGTCTCGTCCGTCGCAGCCGGTTCGTCACTCATTAAACCTGCCTTGGATCCTTCATCAGGTCGACCCAGGACTCGCCTGCGTCGCCGTTACTCGAGCCGGCGTTGAACACTCCCGTACCGCCGGCAGGGTCAGCGAAGACCCCGGTATTCGCATCGTACGTCGTGCTCTGCGGCCCCTTCGGCCCGCTTGCCTGCGGCTGGCCCTCGGGGCCGGGCGCCGGCGGGTTGTTGATCGCGTACGGCGGAGTCACCTGATCCGGCGGCGCGAAGAACGGCCAGGGCAGCGGCTGCGGACCCGGATCGCTCGGCGGGTACGGCAGCGGGAACGGCGCGTTGGGCGCAGGTCCCGGCCCGGCGGGCACCCCCGGCGGCAATTGCACCGACGGCGGGCCCGGGTCGTAGTCGGCGCCCGGCGGGATCATCGGGAACCGGTTCGGCGGGGTGATGTTCCGCGGGTCGTTGATCGGGGTGTCGTACGGCACTGGCGGACCGCGCCACGGGTTGCTGCCGAGCGGCACGTAACCACGCGGGTCACGGCAGATCTGCACCGTGGGGGCGCGCTTGCCCGGGTACTCCATGCACGGGTAGTTGCGGGCACCGCGGACGGTGCTCGGATCGCTCTGCGCGGTCTTGCAGTAGAGGTCCTTCGGCAGGTCGCGCACGGTGGTGTCGGCCGGTGTGCGGTTCTCCGGTGCCGGGATGAAGCCCGTCGAACATGCCGGCTGGCCGAGGCTGATCTTGAAGTCCAGCTTCGCACCTTCGTCGATGGGCACGCCACCGGCGTCGGTCAGTAGCGCCGCGATCAAGGCCGGGAAGATCACCAGCGCCTGCTCGATCGACTTGTGATAGATCACGCCGATCCGGCCGAAGTTGGCGAGGTTGGCCGCCAGCACCGGGAACGTCGGGCGGATGCCGTCGAACGTCTCGTTGACGGTGTCGACGGCGCCCGGGACGGTCTTGAGCACCGACCGAATCTGCGGGTCGGCCTGTGCGGCTTCACCGGTCAGCGTCGCGAGGCTGCTGGCCATGGTCTTGAGATCCGCGCCGGCGCGGATCTGCGCCTTCAGCAGCGGGCCGGCCTGATCGAGCAGCTTGTTGATCTCGTTGGTATTGGCGTTGGCCTCGTCCACCAGCAGCCGCGACGACTGGATCATCCGCGACAGCTCCGGACCCGATCCGTTGAACGCCTTGAACGACTCGCGCAGCAGGTCCTGCAACCGGGTGTTGCTGATGCTGCTGACCAGACTCTGGGCCTGGTTGAGCAGGTCCACGATGTCCTGTCCGACCGCGGTCCGGTCGACGCCGATGGTGGCGCCGTCCTTCAGCATGTTCTTCGAGGCGCTGGCGGGCGGCACCAGGTCGATGTACTGCTCACCGATCGCGGACACGCTCTTGACCGTGGCGGTGACGTTCTCCGGCACCGGGGTGTCGGTGTTGAGCCGCATCCGGGCCGTCACACCGTTGTCGGTCAGGCCGACGTTCGTCACGCGGCCGACCGTCACGCCGCGGTAGGTGACGTTGGCGTTCTGGTAGATGCCGCCACCGACGACGAACTTGGCGTCCACGTTGTAGACACCGAGACCGACAGCGGCCGGGAGGTGCAGGTAGGACGTCGTGATCAGGGCGAGGCAGATGACGGTGACGACACCGAAGATCGCCAGCTGGAAACGCGCAAGACGGGTCAACAACATTACGGCTTCGCCCCTCCATGTTGCGTCGCTGTGCCTGCTGGAATCTTGAACGGGTCGGCGGCCTGTCCGGACAGGTTCGCCAGCGCGCCCAGCAGGAAGTCCGGCGGGTTGATCACTTCGTCCAGGTGCCTCATGTTCGGGTCGAGACCCCCCGAGGTCGCAAAGATGGTCTCACCGAGGCGTCGCAGCGTCAGGTCGAACGTAACGTAGACGTTCAGGTAGTCACCGCGCACCGCGTTGCGGAAGTACTTGTTGGAGAACGGGAATGTGGGCAGCAGGTCCAGGTCGTGGATGAATTCGTCGGCGTTGTCGTTGAACGCCTTGATCACCGGGAAGATGTCCTTGAAGTCCGCGGCGAAGTCATCCTTGGTTGCGGACATGACCTTCGCGCCGACCACCGCGAGCTTCCGGAGCGCGGTGAACGCATCTACGATGTTCTTGCGGTTGTCGTTGAGGACCTTGATAGCACCGGGCAGCGTGTCCAGCGTGCGGCCAAGGCTGTCCGTGCTCTTCGCCAGGATCGAGGCGAAGCGGTTCAGCCCGTCCATGGCCCCGATGATGTCGGTGGTCTGCTTGTCCAGGGACTGGGTGAGCTCGGCCAACCGCGGGATGAAGTCGACGAACTGCCCCGCCCGGCCGGCGACCGCGGCATAGGCCTCATCGGTGATGTCCTGCAGCGCACCGAGATTGCCCTTGTTCACCACCAGGCCCAGCGACGACAGCACCTCTTCGGTGGTCGGATACCGGCCGGTGTGCGCCAGCGGAATCTCCGAGCCCTGCTTGAGCCGGCCCTGCGGCGCTTCCCCGACAGGTTCCGACAGCTGCACGTGCTGCGAGCCGAGCAGCGAGGTCTGGGCGACCTTCGCCCGCGCGTTCGCCGGCAGCTTCACATCGCCGTTGATCGACAGCTTCGCCGCGGCATAGAACGTGCCGTCCGCACGCTGGACCGCGTCCAGGCCCGACACGCTGCCGACGGTGACGTCGTTGACCATCACCGGCGAGTTCTGCGGCAACGTCGCGACGTCCGGCAGCTGCACCGTGACGGTGTAGGAACCGGCGCCGTGGCCCTGGGTACCCGGCATGTCCAGCGAGTTCAGGCCACCGAACTGGCAACCGGCGAGCACCACGGCACTCGATCCGAGTGCCAGGACTTTTCCAACCGTCTTCATCAGTTGCCTCCGGCTTCAGCGGGCAGCGGTGCGCCCACCGGGGCTGCGGGCGCCGGGGCGGGGCCGGGCAGCGGACCAGAACCGTTCAGCGGCGTCGAGCCCGGTCCCACCGGCGGCGTGGCCGGCGAAATCTGACCCGGAATGGCCGGCGGCGGCAGGATTAGGTCGCTGAGCGTCCCGTCCGGCTGGACCTTCGGCGGGACGACGCCAGGGGCGGCGTTCCACTGCAGGTACGGCACCGGAGTCTGCGCCTTGGCTTCAGTCTGCGGGGTGTCGTAGATGACCTGGCCCTTATATGCCGTGATGCTGTTGATCGGATGGAACAGCACGGGCGGGTAGTTCATCGCGATCCGGCGCAGCACCGGACCCATGCGCTGACGGCAGATTTCCGCCCGCTTGTAGTTGTCCGGAGAGGCACCGATGTCGAAGTTGCCGCCGCACAGGAATTGCACCGGGTTCGCGAAGTTTGGCAGCGACAGCAGACCGTCCAGCGAGCCCTGCGCCGGGTTGTAGATGTTGTAGAAGTTGGCCAGACCGTTCGGCGTGATATGCAGAACCTGCTCGATATTGTCGCTGTTGTCGGTCAGCACCTGGGTGAATTCGGCCAGCTTGCCGACCTGGTCGATCAGCGCCGCGTTGTTGTCCTTCAGCAGGCCCTTGACGTCACCCAGCGCCTGGTTCAGGGCGCCAAGGGTCTGGTCCAGACCGGCCGAGCTCTCCGCCAGCACCTGCGAGACGGACGCGACGTGGTCGGTGAACTGCACGATCTGCTCGTTGCTGCCGGACAGCGCGTTGACCAGAATCTGCAGGTTCTTGATGGTGCCGAACAGGTCGCCACGCGAATCACCAAGGCGCCCAGCGGTTTGCGACAGTTCACGCAAGGCGTTGCGGAACGAATCGCCCTTGCCATCGAGGGTGTCGGCGGCCTGGTTGATGAACGCACCGAGCGGACCCTGCGGGGCACCGTCCTGCGGGCCGAGCTGAGCGCTGAGCTGGGTCAATTGCTTCTTGACGTCGTCCCACTCGACCGGGACACCGGTCCGGGCCAGCGGCACCTCGGCGCCGTTGGCCAGCGCCGCTCCGCCGTTGTAGACGGGGGTGAACTGCACGAACCGCGCCGCCACCAGGTTCGGCGAGATGATGATCGCCCGCGCGTCGGCCGGGATCTTCACGCCGTCCTTGACGGTCATGCTGACCTTGACCGAATTAGCCTGCGGCTCAACCGAATCGATGGTGCCGACCGGAACCCCCAGCACTCGCACCTCGTCGCCGGCGTACAGGCCCACGGCGTTGGTGAAGTGAGCGACCACCTTGTGACCGCCATGTGACGGCCACAGCAGATAGGCGCCGGCAGCCACCAGCGCGACCACCACGGCTACGACCGCAAGGATCGCGCCCCGCGAGTTCATGTTCTTCATCATGGCGACTTCGGCCTCACGACGATCCGTTCAGAGATGTAGCCCTTCAGCATGTCGCCGAGGCTGGCCGGCAGCTTGCCCGGCTGGAAGTACGTGTCGAGCAGGACTTCCGACATCGTCGAGGGCGGTAGGCCGTACAGGTTGATGTTGAAGCCCGGGCCGTTACCGACCACCTCGCCGAGCGTGGTTGCGTAACCCGGCAGGCGCTTGAGCGCCTCACTGATGTGCTCTTTGCGTTTCAGCAGCTCGTCCAGCACCAGGTTCAGCTGCTTGAGCGCCGGCCCGAACTCGCGCTTGTTGTCCGCGACGAATCCGGAAAGCTGTTGCGACACACCGCGAATACCGGAGATCAGCGTGCTGATCGACTGGCGCCGCTCGTCCAGCGCGGCGAACAGCTGATTGCCGTCGATCACCAGTTTGTTCACCTGGTCGGCACGTTGCGCCAGGGTGTCGGACACCTTCTTGGCGTGGCCCAGCAGCTGCTCGAGCGCCTGGTCGCGCTTGTTGAGGCTCCGAGACAGGGCTGCCACCCCGTCCAGCGCGCCGCGCAACTGCGGCGTCGCGTCGTGCAGCGTGTCGGTCAGCACCTTGAGCGCCTGCTCCATCTGCGGCTTGTCCAGCTCGCTGCTGTTCTGGCCCAGGTCCTGCAGCGCGGTGTTGATCGTGTACGGAGTCGTGGTGCGGCCCAACGGGATAACCGTTGCTTCCTTCGTACCCTTCGGGGTCACCCAGAGGGACTTCTGACCCAGCACCGTGTCGGTCTTGATCGACACCAGCGACTGGTCACCGACCCGGATCTGGCGGTCGACGGTGAAGTTCACCTTCGCGGCCGTACCGGCGAGCTCCACGGTGCCCACCTTGCCGACCTTGATGCCCGACACCCGGACGTCGCTGCCCGGCGTGATGCCACCGGCGTCATTGAAGAACGCCGAGTAGTTCTTGCCCTGCGGAAAGAACGGCAGTCCGGTGTACCCGAACGAGATCAGCACGAGGCACGTCACGAGGAAGACGCCGAGTACGCCGGTGCGGACCGGATCCTTTTCCGGCTTAGCCATTTTCGGAGCACCTGCCCTTCGACGGATCCGCAGGACCACCGAACGGCACGATCAGGTCGCTGCCCGCGGGGCCGCTCATCTTGATCTTGACCGAGCAGTAGTAGATATTGAAGAACGCGCCGTACGCACCCAGGGCGTTGAGCCGCAGATAGTTCTCTGCGAGGTTCTCGATGACCGGGTTCACTTCGGCTCGGCGCTCGTACATGCGCTGCGCGAACGGGCGGGCGTTCTCGATGACGCCCTGCACCGGGCGCCGTGACTTCTGCAGCATCTCGGTCAGGTCGTTCTCGGCCGAGGCCAGCGGGCCGATGGCACCGGCGATCGGGTCACGCCCCTCGGCCAGGCCGCTGATGAGCTGCTGCAGCCGGTCGATGCTGGTGTTGAACTGGGAGCCCTTGGCGTCGACCGTCGTGAGCATCGTGTTGAGGTTGGTGATGGTGTCGCCGATCAGCTGGTCCCGCTCACCGAGCGTCTGGCCGAACGAACTGGTACTGGACAGCAGGTCGTTCAGCGCGCCGCCCTGCCCCTGCAGGGCCTCGATCATGGCGGCGGTGATCTCGTTGACCTTCTCGCCGTCCAGGCCCTTGACCACCGGGCGCAAACCACCGAGCAGCGCGTCGAGGTCAAGCGCCGGCTGGGTGTTGGCGAGGACGACGGTGCCGCCGGGGGGGAGCTTGCGCAGCTCGCCGGGGCCGGAGGCGATTTCCAGGTACCGGTCACCGACGAGGTTCTGGTAGCGGACGAGGGCACGGCTCGAGGTGTAGAGCTGGTACCGCTCGTTGAGGGTGAACTTGACGTCGACGGTGTTGTCGCTCTTGAGCTTGACGCTCTTCACCGAACCGACCTGCACGCCCGCGATGCGGACGTCCTCACCGGCCTTGAGCCGGGACGCGTCGGTGAAGTTGGCGTGGTAGGTGGACGTCGAGGCGAATCGGAACTGGCCGAACACCACTACCAGGCCGGCAGCGACCAGCAACATCACGACGGTGAACACCGTGACGTTGATCATTTCGCGCTTGTGTCTCATGGGCGGCCCCACTCACTCGCGGACATCAGTAGCGGTCCCTCTCTGCGTAGGCACCGGAGAACAGGAACTGCAGCGTCGAGGGAGCGTCGAACTGCAATTCGGTGTTCGGCTGGTATGGGATGTAGGCGTTGTCGGTCACCAGGAACGGCGTGTGGTACCACGAGCCGCCGTACTGTTTGGACGGGACGTCCGGAAGGCCACGGCAGTTCGGGCCACCGGAGGCGTTCACCATCGGCAGGCTCTCGGGGTAGGTGTAGTTGGGCGCACCCGGGAAGAAGTTCGAGGACACGAACAGACCCGGCTTGACGCCACCGAAGACCGGACCGAAGCGGTCCACTGCCTTCGACACACCTTGCAGCAGACACGGCAACTCGGGTGAATAGTCGCCCAGGACCTTCAGCGGCGCGCGCAGCCGCTGGATGGCGGCGATGTAGTCGTCGGCGGCCGGCGAGATGGTCGCGTACGCGTTGTTGGCGAACCCGGTGGATGCCAGCAGCGCCGCGTTCAGGTCGTCCTGCTCGTCGGTCAGTGTCTTGCTGACGGTCGGCGCGTTCTCGAAGACCTTGGCCAGGTCGGGCGCGGCGTCACCGTAGATGCCCGCGACCACGGCGGTGTCCTTGAAATCCTGCTGAAGGGTCGGCAGCTTCGGGTTGAAGTACTGCAGGTACTTGCTCAGCCCGGCAACCGCGGCGCCGGCGTCGTCGCCGTGGCCACGCAGGCCTTCACCGAGCGCGGTCACCGTGGCGTTCAGGTTGACGGGGTCGATCTTGTCGAGCAGGTCCGTCAGCGTCTGGAAGACGGTGTTCATCTCGATCTGGACATCCTTGGCCTGCACCTGCGCGCCGGGACGCATCGCATCTTTCGACGGATGCTCCGGCGGGAGGAACTCGACCGACTTGCCGCCGAACACCGTCGTGCTGCCGAGCCGGACCCGGGCGTTCGACGGGATGTACCGCATCTGGTCGCTCAGGACGGCGAGCTTCAGCTTCGCCTGGTCACCGGCGTACTCGATCGCCTCGACCTTGCCGACCTGGATGCCGCGGTACTTGACCTTGGCGTCGGGGTCCATGACCAGACCGGCGCGGGGCGCCATGACCGAAACGGTGTCGGTGGGGGTGAAGGCCGCGGTGTACGACAGGTACGTGAACACCACCGCGGCCACGATGATGCTGATCAGCACCGCTGCCGCGAGCCTCACATGGCTGCGTTTGGGACCACCGGAGGACATCGTCTACACCCCTATCCGGAGAGGTTGAAGTTGCCGGACGCGCCGTACACGGCCAGGGAGATGAGCAGGACGATGGTGACGACCACGATCAGCGAGGTGCGCACGGCCTGACCGACCGCGATACCCACGCCGACGGGTCCGCCGCTGGCGTTGTAGCCGTAGTAGGTGTGCACGAGCATGACCGCGACGGACATGACGATGGCCTGCAGGAATGACCACAACAGGTCGGTGGGCACCATGAAGGTGCTGAAGTAGTGGTCGTACAGACCGGCCGACTGACCGTTGATGTACACCGTGGTGGCGCGCGCCGCGAAGAACGACGCGAGGACGGCGAGGGCGTACAGCGGGATGACGGCGATCAGGCCCGCGATGATGCGCGTGGACACCAGGTAGGACACCGAGTGGACGGCCATCGATTCGACGGCATCGATCTCTTCGGCGACGCGCATGGCGCCCAGCTGCGCGGTACAGCCGGCGCCGATGGTCGCGGCCAGCGCGATGCCGGCGATGATCGGCGCGACGATGCGCACGTTGAGGAAGGCCGACAGGAAGCCGGTCAGGGCCTCGATACCGATGTTGCCCAGTGAGGAGTAGCCCTGGACGGCGATGACGCCGCCGGAGGCCAGCGTCATGAACGCGGCGACACCGACGGTGCCGCCGATCATCACCAGTGCACCGGTGCCCATCGTCATCTCGGCGATGAGCCGGATGGTCTCGCGGCGGTAGCGGGTCAGCGCGTTGGGGATGTACCGGAAGGACTCCCCGTAGAACAGGGCCTGCTCGCCGAGGCCGTCGACGATTCCGGGCACTGCCCGGAACATTCGTTTGAAACGGAGTGTTGCGTCGTAACTCATGGCCGAATCACCTCACCAGTACTCGGACGCCGATGGCGGTCATGATCACGTTGATGACGAACAAGCAGATGAAGGCGTAGACGACGGTCTCGTTGACCGCGATACCGACGCCCTTGGGGCCGCCCTTGACGGTCAGGCCGCGGTAGCAGCCGACCATGCCGGCCAGCAGGCCGAACAGCACGGCCTTGATCTCGGCGAGCATCAGCTCTCCCAGGCCCGTCAGCACCGTCAGGCCGTTGATGAACGAACCCGGGTTCACGCCCTGCAGGAAGACAGAGAACACGTAGCCGCCGGAGATGCCGATGGCGCACACCAGGTTGTTGAGGAGCACGGCGACGAAAGTCGACGCCAGGACGCGCGGCACGACCAGACGCTGGATCGGGTCGATGCCCAGCACCCGCATGGCGTCGATCTCTTCGCGGATGGTGCGGGCGCCGAGGTCGGCGCAGATGGCCGTGGCGCCCGCGCCGGCGACGACGAGCACGGTCACGACGGGTCCGAGCTGGGTGACGGTACCGAAGGCGGTGCCGGCGCCGGAGAGGTCGGCGGCGCCGATCTCACGCAGCAGGATGTTCAGCGTGAAAGCCACCAGCACGGTGAACGGAATGGCGACGAGCAGGGTCGGCACGAGCGATACGCGGGCGATCATCCAGGTTTGTTCGAAGAACTCCCGGAATTGAAAAGGGCGACGCCACATCTTTGTGAATGTGTCGAGGGCCATTTCGAAGAACCCGCCGACGGCCCGGGCCGGAGCCGCAAGCTGTTCGATCAACCTTCGACTCCATTCTCGGTGCGGGCTGAGCAGTCACGGCGAAGAGTGGGGTTTCCCTCTTCCACAGCGGCCTGATCACCACGTTGTAATGCATGGCTCTTGTGAGCCGGCTCATAGTAGCTAGAACATGTTCGCAGTGGCAAAAGAACAGCAAAATCACTGGGAAACGACATATAATCGCAGCTCAGGATATATTTTGACGTTGCCGCCACTGTAACAAGTTCTCGTGCCGACGCGGCGCTTTCGACGCCGCGTCAGCACTCGATCCGGGACGTTCAGTCCCTCGACTCCATCAGGGCAGTCGCCGAGAAATTCCGCTCCGGATCGCGGTCAGCAAAATATCCGCGCAACGTGGCACTCAGTTGTGTCATGTCCCACTCAGCGGACGACGCTGTGAAGTGGCTCTCCACGGTCGGGGCTGCTACCAGGGTCACAGTCGGACCATAAACGATGAAGAGCTGGCCATTCACGTTTTCCGACGCGGGCGAGGAAAGGAAACGCACCAATTTCACAACGTGTTCCGGCGACAGCGGGTCGACCTCTCCTTCACCAGGAGCCGCACCGAACACATCTGCCGTCATCGCGGTGCGCGCCCGCGGTGCGATCGCATTGGCGCGGACGCCGTAGCGCTCCAGACCGCGGGCCGCGGTCAGGGTCAGCGCCGTGATGCCGGCCTTGGCGGCGCCGTAGTTCGCCTGCCCCACCGGACCGGCGAGGCCGGCCTCGGACGACGTGTTGACGATCCGGCCGTACACCTTGCCGTCGGCCGACTCCTTGGCCTTGGCGCGCCAGTAGGTCGCGGCGTTGCGGGTCAGCAGGAAGTGGCCGCGGAGGTGGACCGCGATGACCGCGTCCCAGTCCTCGTCGGTCATGTTGAACAGCATCTTGTCGCGGGTGATGCCGGCGTTGTTCACGACGATGTTCAGCCCGCCCAGGCTGTCCGCGGTGGCGACCAGTTCGTCGGCGGTGCTGCGGGCGCTGATATCCCCGGCCACCGCAATGCCTTTGGAGCCGGCGGCCTCGATCTCGGCGAGCACGTCCGACTTGTCCAGTGCGCCGGCCATGTCGTTCACCACGACGGTGGCGCCGGCCTGCGCCAGGCCGATGGCCTCGGCGCGGCCCAGTCCCGCGGCGGCACCGGTGACCACGGCCACCTTGCCGGAGAGGTCGGTGGAGTCCAGTTCGCTAGTCAATTTATGAATACCTCTAGTCTTTGCGGAGAAGGGCGGCGCGGGGGCATTCCGCGATGGACTGCTCGGCCAGTTCTACCTGGTCGGCAGGCACCGGATCGGCCTTGACTACTGCATAGTCGTTGTCGTCGAGATCGAAAAGGTCCGGCGCAATTCCCACGCAAACCGCGTTTCCTTCACAGCGATCGTGATCAACTTCAACCCGCATGACACCCTCCTGAGAGCCCGGATTTCGACGGTGAGGCCAACATAACGACCCCGCCATGGCGATGCCAGTGTGGCACGCTCTGGACCCCAAGACTAGAACGTGTTACAAGTTTGAATAGGCACGGGTCGATGAAAGCGGCCCCAGCAACGTGACAAACGGACCAGAGACCTACCCCAATTCAACTGATAAAGGATGAGTTCGATGCGGATCGGCTACACGCCCGAGCAGGAGGAGCTGCGGCGCGAACTGCGCTCGTACTTCACCAAGCTCATGACCCCGGAGCGCGCCGAGGCGCTGGCGTCCAACGACGGCGAGATGGGACGCGGCAACGTCTACCGCGAGACCGTCGAGCAGATGGGCAAGGACGGCTGGCTGACGCTGAGCTGGCCCAAGGAGTACGGGGGCCAGGCCCGCCCGCCGATGGACGGCCTGATCTTCAACGACGAGGCCGCCATCGCCAACGTCCCGGTGCCGTTCCTGACCATCAACTCCGTGGCACCGACGATCATGCACTTCGGCACCGAGGAGCAGAAGAAGTTCTTCCTGCCCAAGATCGCCGCGGGCCAGCTGCACTTCTCCATCGGCTACTCCGAGCCCGGCGCCGGCACCGACCTGGCGTCGCTGCGCACCACCGCGGTCCGCGACGGTGACGATTACGTCATCAACGGCCAGAAGATGTGGACGTCGCTGATCGCCTACGCCGACTACGTCTGGCTGGCGGCCCGCACCAACCCCGAGGCCAAGAAGCACCGCGGCATCTCGATGCTGATCGTGCCGACCACCGCCGAGGGCTTCTCCTGGACGCCGGTGCACACCATGTCCGGTGTGGACACCAGTGCCACCTACTACCAGGACGTCCGGGTCCCGACCTCCAGCCTGGTCGGCGAAGAGCACGGCGGCTGGAAGCTGGTCACCAACCAGCTCAACCACGAGCGCGTGGCCCTGGTGTCGGCGCAGCCGATCTTCGTCGCACTGGACGGGGTTCGGGAATGGGCCCAGAACACCAAGGACCACCACGGCAAGCGCCTCATCGACTCCGAGTGGGTGCAGCTGAACCTGGCCCGGGTGCATGCCAAGGCCGAAGTGCTGAAGCTGATCAACTGGGAGCTGGCCTCGGCCACCGACTCCGCGCCCTCCCCCGCCGACGCATCGGCGGCCAAGGTCTACGGCACCGAGCTGGCCACCGAGGCCTACCGGCTGCTGATGGAGGTGCTCGGCACCTCGGCGACCCTGCGCCGCGACACCCCGGGTGCGCTGCTGCGTGGCCGGATCGAGCGCTGGCACCGGTCCTGCCTGATCCTGACCTTCGGCGGCGGCACCAACGAGATTCAGCGCGACATCATCGGCATGGTGGCTCTTGGCCTGCCCCGAGTGAACCGGTAAGGACTGACATGGATTTCAAGACAACCGAAGCATCTGAGGACCTCGGCGGCCTGGTCCGGTCCATCACCGAATCGGTGGTGACCCCGGAACGGCAGAAGGAGCTGGACAAGCTCGACGAACGGTTCGACCGTGAACTGTGGGACAAGCTGATCGATTCCGACATCCTGTCGACCACCGCACCGGAGTCGGTGGGCGGCGGTGGTTTCGGTCCGCTGGAGCAGTCCGCCGTGCTCGTGGCACTGGGCCGTCAGCTCGCGGCGGTGCCGTACCTCGAGTCGACCATCCTGGCCGCCGGTGCCATCGCCGAATTCGGTTCGGCCGAGCTGCAATCCGAGTGGGCCGCCCCGGCGGTCGCCGGCAGCAAGATCGTCGTGCCGGCGCTCGACGGCGAGATGGGCCAGGGCCCGGTGCAGGCCACCGGCAGCGATGAGACCGGCTACAAGCTCACCGGCACCCGCACCCAGGTCGCCTACGGCCCGGTCGCCGATGCCCTCCTGGTGCCGGCCGAAAGCGATTCCGGCGTCAAGGTTTTCCTGGTCGCGGCAGCCGACGCGGGCGTCACCGTCACCTCGCTCGACACCACCGGACACGGCAGCGTCGCGCACCTGGATCTGCAGGGCGTGACCGTCGCCGCTGACCGCATCGTCGGCGGCGCCGAGGTGCTCGCCTGGCTGCAGCTGCGGGGTGCCCTGGGCCGCACCGCATTCCAGCTCGGCGTGGTGGAGCGCGCGCTGGAGCTCACCGCGTTGTACGCCCGCGAGCGCGAGCAGTTCGACCGCCCCATCGGCAGCTTCCAGGCCGTGTCGTCCCGGTTGGCCGACGGCTACATCGACGTCAAGGCGCTGCGCCTGACGCTGACCCAGGCTTCCTGGCGCGTGGCCGAGGGGCTGCCAGCCGAGGTGGACGTGAACACCGCGGCGTTCTGGGCCGCCGAGGCCGGGCACCGGGTGGCGCACACCGCGGTGCACGTGCACGGTGGTGTCGGCATCGACATGGATCACCCGGTGCACCGCTACTTCCTGGCCGCCAAGCAGACCGAGTTCGCGGTCGGCGGGGCCACCGGGCAGCTGCTGCAGATCGGGCGCGAACTCGCCGAGACGCCCGTCTAGATTCGACCGATGTCCTCCCGGCCCACCGTCAGCGATCTGCTGCGCCCGCTCCTCGACGTCACCGACCGCGGGTTGTACGACTGCACAACGGCGCCGGACGACTCCTCACAAGAAAATGATGGCGGCCCAGCCGGTTTCACCAGCTGGGCCGACCACATCGTCGCGGGCGCGCAGTTGGCCGCGGCGCTGAAGGCGCGGCTGGACCCGGCCAAACCGCCGCACATCGGTGTGCTGCTGAGCAATACGACGTTCTTCTCGTCGCTGCTGGTGGCCGCCGCGCTGGCGGGGCTGGTTCCGGTCGGCCTCAACCCGACCCGCCGCGGCGCGGCGCTGGTCGGCGACGCCGAGCGCTCCGACTGCCAGTTGGTGCTCGCCGACAATCCCGACCTGGTCCCGGCCGGTCTGGAGGCCGCGGGCATCGACGTCATCGACGTCGAATCCGCTTCGTGGGCAACCGAACTCGCCGGATTCGCCGGCACCCCGGTGCACTTCGCCGACGTCGATCCCGACGACCTGTTCATGCTGATCTTCACCTCGGGCACCAGCGGTGACCCGAAGGCCGTCCGGGTCACCCACGACAAGGTGGCGTTCCCGGGCCAGATGCTGGCCGACCGCTTCGGCCTCGGGCGCGACGACACGTTCTACCTGGCCATGCCGCTGTTCCACTCCAACGCCGTCATGGCCGGCTGGGCCGTGGCGCTCGCCGCGCAGGGGTCGATTGCGTTGCGCCGCAAGTTCTCTGCCTCCGGATTCCTGACGGATGTGCGGCGCTACGGCGCCACCTACGCCAACTACGTCGGCAAGCCGCTGTCGTACATCCTGGCCACCCCGGCCCAGCCGGACGACGCCGACAATCCGCTGAAGTTCATGTACGGCAACGAGGGTGCCCCACGCGACCTGAACCGGTTCGCACAGCGCTTCGGTGTCATCGTCGTCGACGGTTTCGGCTCCACCGAGGGTGGTGTCGCGATCGCCCGCACCCCGGACACCCCGGCCGGCGCGCTGGGACCGCTGACCGACGAGGTGGCCATCGTCGACGTGGAGACCAGCCTGCCGTGCCCGCCGGGCGTCGTCGGCGAAATCGTGAACCCGACCGGCCGGGGCTGGTTCCGCGGCTACTACAACAACGACGCGGCCGAGGCCGAACGCATGGTCGGCGGCGTCTACCACACCGGCGACCTGGCCTACCGGGACGCGGCAGGGTTCATCTATTTCGCTGGGCGCCTTGGCGATTGGATGCGGGTCGACGGCGAGAACCTAGGCACCGCACCCATCGAGCAGGTGCTGCTGCGGCACCCTGACGTGGTCGAGGCAGCCGTCTACCCGATACCCGATCCCGCCGTCGGCGACCAGGTGATGTCGGCACTCGTCCTCCTCGACCACGCGGAGTTCTCCGCGGACGACTTCAGCGCCTTCCTTGCCGCACAGGAGGATCTGGGCCCCAAGCAGTGGCCCCGGTTCGTCCGCGTCGCCACGACGCTGCCGCGGACCGAGACGTTCAAGGTCATCAAGCGGCAACTGTCGGCCGAGGGTACCGACTGTGCCGACCCGGTTTTCGCGATCGCCCGCTAGTCGTGGACCGGGACGGCCTCGACGAGTGACATCGGGCCCGCCGTCTGGACCACCCGGGTCTGCCGAAAGCCGGCGCGTGCCAACAGGTCCGCGTATTCCGAACCGGTCCGCTCCCGGCCGCCGGCGGCGACCAGCATCTCCAGGTCGAGGAGCATGCCGGGATGGCTGGGCGTGCCTTCCGGCAGCACCAGTTCGACGAGGGCCAGGGTGCCATCGGGGTCGATCGCCTTGCGGACGTTCCGCAGGATCACCAGTGCGCTGTCCTCATCCCAGTCGTGGATGATCGTCTTCAGCAGATACGCGTCCCCGCCTTCGGGCACGGCATCGAAGAACGAGCCACCCGTGACGGTCACGCGGTCCGACACGCCGGCCGCCTTGAGCACCGGGCCCGCGCCCGCGACGACCGACGGCAGGTCGAACAGCACGCCCTGAGCGTCGGTGGCCTGCTGCAGCACCGCACTCAGCAGCGCGCCGTGGCCGCCGCCGACGTCGACGATGTTCTTGAAACGACTGAAATCGTATGCGGGCATGAGGGTTTCGATCGCCATGGCCGACACCGCGGTCATGGCGTTGTTGAACACGTCGGCGAGGTCGCGATCGTTCTCCAGGTATTCGAAGATCGGCATGCCCCGGAGCATCTCCGCGGACGTCTTACCGGTCTGCACCGAGTACAGCAACTGACCCCAGTGTTCCCAGTGCTTGGGGTGGCCGATGAACAGCAGCATCGGTGCCAGCGAGCCCGGCGCATCGGACCGCAGGGCCTGTCCCAGCCGGCTCAGCGCGAACCGGCCATCGCGCTCCCGCTTGAGCAGCGAATTCGCGGCCAACGCCCGCATGAGCCGGGCGGTGGCCTCGGGGTGCGAACCCACCCGGCGGGCGATGTCGTCCGCCGACGCGGGGCCGGCGGCCAGGGCGTCGAAGATGCCCAGCTTGGCGCCGACGTACATGGCCTGGGTCAGCCAGGCACCCTGGCCCAGCTCGAAGAGTGCGACGTTCGCCGGGACGACGGACCGGCGCAACTGGCCCAGTCCGTCACGGACCCGGCCGATGCCGTCGATGAGCCAGCCGGGCGGCGGTTTCTGTGCGTTTGCCACGGCGCTCACAGTAGTGCCACAGCTAATCCCCACGCTAGAGCCGGTTTCTAGTTGGTCCCCGCCCGGCTCACAGGATCACCGCGAGCGTTGTCGATTAGTCTCGGCCCTATGAGAACGTCCGCGATCACCGGCCTCGTCGCGGCAGCGACCGCACTGTCTGTGGTGCTGGCCGGTTGCGACTCCGGCAAAGACGCGAGCGCGTCGTCCGACAACGCGACAAGCGCCGCGCCGACCGCGGCGGACGCGGGCAACAAGCAGGCCGCCGACGGCCCCAACCCGACGATTGCCAGCTACATCAAAGACCACAAGATCACCGAACAGCAGGTGCACCGCACCGATCCGGGCGAGCCGAAGGTCGACCTACCCAAGCCCGACGGCTGGCGAGCCTCCGGCGACGACAACCCGCCGTGGGCCTACGACTCGATCATCTACACCGGACCGGTCGACGCGGCGAACTATGCGCCCAGCGTGGTCGCGCTGCTGTCGAAGCTGACGGGTGATGTCGATGCCAAGGCGCTGATGGCCACCGCTCCCGGAGAGATTCAGAACCTGCCGGGCTTCACGCCGTCGGGCCCCGGGACCGAAACCAAGGTGCGCAACTACCCCGCCTACCGGATCGCCGGTACCTGGGTGTCCGACGGCAAGACGAAGTTCGTCGCACAGCAGACGGTGATCTTCCCGTCGGACGGGGCAACCTATGTCCTGCAACTGAATGCGGACGGCGCGGCAGATCAGACGCCCATCATCCAGGCCGCCACCGATGTGGTGGCGCAGCAGGTGAAGATCACGCCGTAGCGCTGATCGTCACCTGCCGCGCGCGAAATCAGTTGTCGCGGATGGCGTCCAAGCGCTTGGTGGCGGCCTCGAACTCGGCGACGAGTTCGGCGATGATGACCTCGACCGGACGGATCTCGTTCATCCGGCCGACGATCTGACCGACGGGCATCGCGACCGCGGTCGGGTCACCCGACTCGTTCATCCGCTGGTGTGCCTCACTGACCAGGATGTTCTGCAACGGCATCGGCAGCGGGTCGGGCGCACCTTCGGCGTCCCAGGCGTCGGTCCAGCGGCTCTTGAGCAGCCGGGCCGGCTTGCCGGTGTAGATCTTGCGGCGGACGGTGTCGGCCGAGGTCGCGTTCAGCATCGCCTGCTGCACAACGGAAACGCCCGACTCCAGACGCACCCCGAGGTCGTATTCGGCCGACGTCAGGAACGCCGAGCCCATCCAGACGCCCTGCGCGCCCAGCGCCAGTGCGGCGGCCAGTTGCCGTCCGGTGCCGATGCCGCCGGCGGCCAGCACCGGGGCCGAACCACCAAGGGCGTCAACGATTTCCGGCCACAGCACCATGGAACCGATCTCACCGGTGTGGCCACCGGCCTCGTGCCCCTGGGCCACGACGATGTCGACGCCGTTTTCCACGTGCCGCGCCGCGTGCTTGGCCGAGCCGGCCAGTGCGGCCACCGGAACGCCCGCGGCGTGTGCCTGGTCGATGACGTCCTTGGGCGGCGAGCCGAGCGCGTTGGCGATCAGCTTGATCGGGTGCTTGAGCGCCACCTCGACGTGGCTGCGCGCCACCGAGTGGAGCCAGCCGAGCACGCCTTCGTTCTTCTCCTCGTCCGCCGGCAGCGGCGGCACCCCGAGCTCGGCGAGGGTCTTGGCGACGAAGTCCTTGTGCCCCTGCGGGATCAGCTTGTTGATGTCGACGCTGGTGCCCTCGGTGGGGACCTTGGCGGGCATCACGATGTCGACGCCGTACGGCTTGCCGTCGGTGTTGGCGTCCATCCACTGCAGGACGTTCTCAAGATCGTCGGCGTCGTTGAACCGGACGCAACCCAGCACACCCATGCCGCCGGCACGGGTCACGGCGGCGGCCACCTTCTCCGACGGCGTGAAGACGAAGATCGGGTACTCGATCCCGAAGCGTTCGCAGAGTTCGGTTTTCATTTCTCGTTCCTGACTAGGCTTGTGCGCCTGCGTGTTTCGCGTGAACCTCATCGGCGGGACGCGCCTCGGTCTGATCCTTGGCCCAGCGGTAGTCGGGCTTGCCGGCCGGGGAGCGCTTGACCTCGTCGACCAGCCACAGGCTGCGCGGCACCTTGTAGCCGGCGATCTCGCTCCGGACGAACGCATCCAGGTCTGCCAGCGCAGGCCTGGTGCCCTCGCGGGGCTGCACCACGGCCGCGACGTGCTGACCGAAGCGCGGGTCCGGCACGCCGACGACCAGGGCGTCGAACACATCCGGGTGTCCCTTGAGCGCGGCCTCGACCTCTTCGGGGTAGATCTTCTCGCCACCGGAGTTGATCGACACCGAGCCGCGGCCCAGCATCGTCACGCTGCCGTCGGCCTCGACCTCGGCGTAGTCGCCGGGGATCGCGTACCGGACCCCGTTGTAGGTGCGGAAGGTTTCGGCGGTCTTCTTCTCGTCCTTGAAGTAGCCGACCGGGATGTGCCCGCACTTGGCGATGATGCCGCGCACGCCCGAGCCCGGAACCACCTCGTTGCCGTCCTCGTCGAGGACCTTGGTGTTCTTGTCGATCGTGACGCGGGGACCGCCGGTGTGCGACTGGCCCTTCGCCACGATGCTGGTGCCGCCGAAGCCGGTCTCCGACGAGCCGATCGAGTCGGTGATCACGCGGTTCGGCAGCAGCTCGAGGAACTTCTCCTTGAGGCTGGTCGAGAACAGGGCGGCGGTGCTGGCGAGCAGGAACAAGCTGGAGAGGTCGTATTCGTTGCCGGCGTCCTGATGCGCCAGCAGCGCGTCCAGCAGCGGCCGGGCCATGGCGTCACCGGTGAAGAACAGCAGATTCACCTTGTGCTCGTGGATCATTCGCCACGCGGCGTCGGCGTCGAACTCCGGCATCAGCACCACGGTGTGGCCGGTGAACAGCGCCATCCAGGTGGCGGACTGCGTCGCGCCGTGGATCATCGGCGGGATGGGAAGCCGGATCATCGGCGGGTTGGCGGCGGCCTGCTTGGACAGGTCGTACTCATCGGCGATGGGCTCGCCGGTGGCGAAGTCGGTGCCGCCGAACAGCACTCGGTAGATGTCCTCGTGCCGCCACATGACGCCCTTGGGGAATCCGGTGGTGCCGCCGGTGTAGAGCAGGTAGATGTCGTCTTCGCTGCGCGGACCGAAGTCACGCTCGGGCGAGCTGTCGGCGATGGCGGAGTAGAACTCAACGCCGCCGTAGCGCTGGAAATCGTTGTCGGACCCGTCTTCCACGACCAGGATCGTCTCGAGCAGCGGCAACTCGGGCAGCACATTGGCGACCCGGTCGGAGTACTGGCGCTCATGGATCAGGGCGACCATGTCCGAGTTGTCGAACAGGTACTTCAGCTCGCCCTCGACGTAGCGGAAGTTGACGTTGACCAGGATCGCGCCGGCCTTGACGATGCCGAGCATGCCGATCACGATCTCGATACGGTTGCGGCAGTAGAGCCCAACCTTGTCGTCTTTCTTCACGCCCTGCGACTGGAGGTAGTGAGCGAGGCGGTTGGCCTTCTCCTCCAATTGGGCATAGGTCAGCTGTTCGTCGCCACAGATGAGTGCGACGCGGTCCGGCACAGCATCAATGGCGTGCTCGGCGAGATCTGCGATGTTCAGAGCCACGTTACATAAACTAGAACGTGTTACATTTTGTGACAAGTCTAACGATCTCGAGACCGGAAGTTGGTACCCGTGAGCGAACCCGAAAAAGGCCCCGACGCCCTCATTGAGCAGCGCGGACACACGCTGATCGTCACCCTGAACCGACCCGAGGCCCGCAACGCGCTCTCAGGCGAGATGCTCTCGATAATGGTTGAGGCGTGGGACCGCGTCGACAGCGATCCGGAAATCCGCACCTGCATCCTGACCGGTGCGGGCGGCTACTTCTGCGCCGGTATGGACCTCAAGGGCGCCACCAAGAAGCCGCCGGGCGACTCGTTCAAAGACGGCAGCTACGACCCGTCGCGCATCGACGGTCTGCTCAAGGGCCGCCGCCTGACCAAGCCGCTGATCGCGGCGGTCGAGGGCCCGGCCATCGCCGGCGGCACCGAGATCCTGCAGGGCACCGACATCCGCGTCGCCGGGGAGAGCGCCAAGTTCGGCATCTCCGAGGCCAAGTGGAGCCTGTACCCGATGGGCGGTTCGGCGGTGCGCCTGGTGCGCCAGATTCCGTACACCATCGCGTGCGACATGCTGCTGACCGGCCGGCATATCACCGCGCAGCAGGCCTTGGACTACGGGCTGATCGGCCACGTGGTTCCGGACGGCACCGCGCTGGAGAAGGCTCTCGAGATCGCCGAGGTGATCAACAACAACGGTCCGCTGGCGGTGCAGGCCATCCTCAAGACCATCCGCGAGACCGAGGGCATGCACGAGAACGACGCCTTCAAGCCCGATACCGCCAACGGCATCCCGGTGTTCCTGTCCGAGGACGCCAAGGAAGGCCCGCTGGCATTCAAGGAGAAGCGCGCACCGCAGTTCAAGATGCGCTGATGCACATCGCAGTGACGGGCGGCACCGGCTACGTCGGTGCCCACACCGTCCGCGCCCTGCTGGCCGCCGGACATACGGTCCGGCTGCTCGTGATTCCCGGCGGCAGCGACGACGCCGCGCTCGACGCGCTGGGCCAGATCGGCCCACTCGAAATCCTGACCGGCGACATCCGGGACCCCGCAACGGTTTCCGAGTTGCTGACCGGCTGCGACGCCGCACTGCACGCGGCCGGTGTCGTCGGCACCGACAGCCGGCGCACCCAGCTGATGTGGGACATCAACGCCTACGCCACCGAGGCCCTGTTGACGCGGGCCGCTGAGTTGGGCCTCGACCCGATCGTCTCGGTGTCGTCCTACAGCTCGCTGTTCCCGCCGACCGACGGCATCATCGGCCCCGACACTCCCCCGGCACCCGGCCGCAGCGACTACGCCCGCACCAAGGCCTACGCCGACAACGCCGCCCGCCGGCTGCAGGCCGAGGGTGCGCCCGTCGTCGTGACCTACCCGTCGTCGGTCGTCGGACCGGCGTTCCACACGGCAGTCGGTGTGACACAACGTGGTTGGGACCCCATCGTGCGCTACCGCGTCGCCCCGCGGCTGCGCGGCGGCATGCAGATGATCGATGTCGGTGACGTGGCCCGGGTACACACGGCGCTTATGCAGCCCGGCCGCGGCCCGAAGCGCTATGTCTGCGGCGGCGTGCTGCTGACGTTCGATCAGATGGTCGACGCGCTGCAGTCGGCGCTGGGCCGGCCGATCCGGCGGATTCCGCTGTCGCCCGGCATGTTTCGCGGCGTCGGCCGGGTGTCGGATGCCGCCGGGCGCTGGCTGCCCCTGGCCGAGGGGCTGAGCTATGAAGCCGCCCTGCTGCTGACGGCCGCCGTCCCCACCGACGACAGCCTGACCTTGTCCGACCTGAGCCTGACCTGGCGCGACCCCCGAGAGTCGATCGTCGAATCTTTTGCGTGATTCGTGCACGATTTTCCGCGGCCATCGCGGAAAATCGTGCACAAATCACGAAAGCCAGGGGGACTCAGATGCCAAGCACCGACACCTCGCTGGTGCGGGGTCTGCTGCTGCAGTTCGCCCTGCGGGCACTGCTGGCGGTGTTCGTCGGATTCGGCCTGCTGCTGGAGCCCCCGAACGCGAACCTGCGGCTGCACTGGGGCATCTTCGCCTGCTACGTCGCGATGGTCGCGGCGTGGGGTTGGTGGGGACGACGTTCGGCCGACCACGCCGATCGACGCACCCAGCGCGCCGTGGCGCTGCTCATGCTGTGCGCGGATCTGACTGTGGTGGCGGTCATTTCAGTGGACAGCGGGCTCAGTTCGCCGGAAACGTGGACGTCGGACGTGATGCAGCACGGGCTCTTCCTGATCCCGCTGATCGCGGCAGCTCAGCTCGATCCCGCCGTCAGCGCCATGATCGCGATTCCCACCGTCGCCACGTTCTTCGTCGTGAACTGGATCGACCGCGAGGCCAACGGTCACGAACCCTGGGCCTCGATCCTGTTGCGGACCGCCATCGTGTTCGGCCTGGCCGCCGGTTCGGTCGCGCTGTCGTGGGTGCAGCAAGCCAAGACCAGGACCATCGCCGGGCTGGCTCAGGAGCGGACCCGTCTGCTCGAAGAGGTCATCAGCCTGGAGAAGCGCGAACGCCAATCCCTCTCGGAGCGCCTGCACGACGGCGCCTTGCAGTACGTCCTGGTGGCGCGGCACGACATGGAGGACGTCCGCGACGGGTCGGTCGAGGGCATGGACCGTGTCGACTTCGCGCTCGCCGAATCCTCCCGGCTGCTGCGCGATGTGGTGCGTGAACTGCATCCCGAGGTGCTGGCCCGCTCCGGCCTCAAGGCCGCGATCACCGCGCTGGCCGACGGCATCGCCGCACGCACCAGCATCACGGTTCATCTGGACGCCGACGACTGGCCCGACGACCTGCGCACCGACGCCGACCACCTGCTCTACAGCGCGGCCCGCGAATTCTCGACCAACGCGATCAAGCACGCGCACGCCGACAACCTGCGATTCCGGCTGGCGCACAACGGAAGCCGGGCCGAACTACGCATCGCCGACGACGGCGTCGGCATCCCGCCGGACCGGCTCGCGCAGAGCGTCGAGGACGGTCACATCGGATTCGCGTCGATCTGCACGAAAGTGCTTGCCACAGGCGGCGAATTCACGGTCACCGGCGCACCCGGCACCGTCATCTCGATGGCGGTGCCGGCCACAGTGAGCGGCTAGCTCAGAGCACCCGGGCGGTCGGGGTGAACACCACCGGCATGGCTTCGGGGCCGCTGACGAAGTTGGCGGCGCGCAGCGGGATCTCGGCACCGTCGGCCAAGCGGAGGTCGGGCAGGCGCTGCAGCAGCCGCTCGGTCATCAGTCGCAGTTCCAGCCGGGCCAGCTGGTTGCCCATACAGAAGTGGGTGCCGAAGCCGAATGCCAAGTGGCTGTTGGGGTTCCGGTCGATGTGGAATTCGTCCGGGTTGGCGAACTGGTCGCCGTCGAAGTTCGCCGACTCGAACATCAGCATGACCTTCTCGTCCTTCTTCAGCTCGGTGCCGTAGAAGACGGTGTCCGCGGTCAGGGTGCGGCACATGTTCTTGATGGGCGAGGTCCAGCGCAGCATCTCCTCGATCGCGCCCGGCATCAGCGAGGGGTCGGCCACCAGCCGGTCCCACTGATCGCGGTTGCGCATCAGCTGCTCGGTGCCGCCCGACAACGTGTGCCGCGTGGTCTCGTCACCACCGATCAGGATCAGCAGCGTCTCCATGACGATCTCGTCATCGCTCAGCCGCTGGCCTTCGACCTCGGAGTTGATGAACACCGAGAACAGGTCGTCGGTGGGGTTGGCCCGGCGATCCTTGATGACGTCCATGGTGAAAGCGGTATATGCCGCAAAGGTTTCCATCAGCTTCTGGATCGACGACTCATCCAGGTGCGACGACAGGCCCGACACCAACTCGTCCGACCAGTCGAGCAGCATCTCCCGCTCCTCCGGCACGACACCGAGCATGTCGCCGATGACGGCCATCGGCAGCGGGGCCGCCAGGTCGCGGACGAAGTCGGCCTCGCCCTTCTCGCAGACGTTGTCGATCAGCGCGTCGACCAGACGCCCGATGGACGGCACCTTGTCCATGACGCGCTTGCGGGTGAAGCCGGCGTTGACGAGCTTGCGCCGCACCAGGTGCGCCGGATCGTCCATGTCGATCATGTACGGCATGCCGGGTTGGTCGGGGCGGATGCCACCGGCGTTGGAGAACAGTTCGGCGTTGCGCTCGGCGTCGAGCACCGACTGGTAAGTGGTCACCGCAGCCTGGCCGTTGCGGTCCCGGAACACCGGCTCATTGGCCCGCATCCAGCGGTACGCCTCGTGCGCGGCCGCCCGATCGGCATAGAACCGGCCGTCGGCCAGATCGACGTCGGGGCGGGTTATAACACTGGTCACTTGATCTCCTGAGCATCGGCGAAAGTCATGTCTACGTTGTCAGCGGAACCCGAGAGCATGGCGCGCTTCGGCAATCCGAGGGCCGCCAATTCCTGGGCATACGGGTGGTCACCGAGGCGCACCGTCACGCCCCCGGGCCGGTAACGCACGCCGGACGGCCTCATCACGCCGACGGTCTCGCGGGTTACGCCGTCGAGGTGCGAATAGGTCGGGGGCGCCTGGGGTTTCGACGGCGCGGGTACCGGGACGCCGGGCCGGAAGTCCATGCCGACGGCGAACCGGCCGTCGATGGTGACGTCGAAAGAGAACGTGCGGCCATCCCGAGCCCCAGCCGAATTGTCCGCTCCGCGGACGGTGAAGTCCGCCATCACCTTCGGGTAACCCCAGATGTTGCGGCCGGCCTCCAGCGTGAAGGCCTGGTCGACGGGCAGGTGGTGGATGAAGGCGCCGGCGGACTGCAGGGCGCGCACACCCGCGGCGTTCGAGCCGGGCGGGTTCACCATGATGTTGGTGCCGTACTCGTAGTACTCGCCGAGGTCGCTGTCGACGTAGTGCATGAGCATCAGCACAGCCACCGCGCGACGCGGGCGGAACCGGCACACCTGCAGGCCGCTGTAGTCGATCATGCGTTGTGCGGCATCGGCGTCGACCGAGAACATCGCCATGTGCTGCGTCGCCTTGCGGACGCGCACGGGCATGGTCAGCACGGTGCCCGCGATGGTGTGCTGCGAGGGCGCGGCCCCGGTGGCGTCTGTCACAGCACGAATCTAGAACACGTTGTAGACACTCCGCAATAAGTGTCTACTGCCGACTTCACGAACAGACGCAAAACTGCACCTTGGCACCACAAAAACGACAGTTTTGCGTCTGCTCGCGGAGAAACTAGACCACCTCGGTCGAGCACCGCTTACCTCCCCCGCAACAGGCGACCTCGCGCCATGCAAACACAACGGCCGCCGGCGACCGCCTACGCAGTCGGCCACACGTAGCAGCCCTTGACAAAATGTCATGTTCGACTGAATTATGAGACATCAGTATATCAGATGTCTCATAGAGCTGGAGGGTTTGGATGACGCGGGAGAACTCAGTTCACAAGGCCGGCAACTTGCTGGCCGCGGTGGAGGCGTCGCCGGCTGCGGTGGCCATTCACGACAAACAGGCATGGGTCAGCCTGTTCGCCGACACCGGCGAAGTGAACGACCCTGTCGGATCAACACCGCATGTCGGCGCCGAGGCGATCGGCCGATTCTTCGATACGTTCATCGCGCCGAACCGCATCGAATTCGATGTGGAGCACGACGTCGTTGCCGGGATGTCAGCACTCAGGGATTTGACCGTCCGGACGACGATGCCGACGGGCGTCACCCTCTACATCCCGATGCACCTGCGGTACGACCTGGTCGAAGACGAATCTGACGGCTCGCTTAAGATCCAGCGATTGTTCGCCCACTGGGAACTGCAGTTGATGGTTGCGCAGATGCTGATCCTGGGACGCGGCGGAATCATCGCGGCAGTTGGCTTGGGTCCGCAATTGCTCATCAAGCAAGGACCGCGCGGCACACTCGGGTTCTTCAAGGGCTTACTCGGAGTGCGGGAGACCGGGAAGCAACGCGTCCAAGAACTCGCTGCCGCTCTCGAAACCAATGATCTCGCTGCCCTGAGTGGACTCTTCGGGCCCGGCGCCACACTGAGCCCGGACGGCGTACACGAAGTCGGCCTCGATGAATTCGCCCACGGCGCCCGCGGCCTCACAGCGGACAAGCTCATCGCCTGCGGACGGTCCGTCACATCCACCATTCGCATCGGGGACCGACGCGGATTGGGCCTGTTCGAGTTCTCACGCAATTCGGCTGCGCCCGGCACCATGTCGGCTGCACGGCTGTACATCTGACCCGAATCCCAGGAAGGGGCCGATCGCGTTGGATACGCGATCGGCCCCTTGTTGGCAGACAAGACTAGAGACTAGAGGAGCCCGGGTATCAGCGCCTTTCGATTCCGGGGGTAGTCCGAAAACGTCCGCCGATACCACTTATGGGTAGCGATCGCGCGAGGCCCGAGATTCGCGATCGAGAAGAGCAAGAAGATCAGACCGGGCAGAGTCCACACCATGATGGCCCACCCCGTCCACAGCACGAGTTCGCCGAGATAGTTCCCAGACGACACCCAGCGGTACGCGCCCCCGTGCGGAATGCGGTAGCCGGTAAAGCCATCAGAGCGCAGATTGATCAGCACGCGGTCGGCATGGAAGTTGACCACCCAACCCCCCACTGCGACAACAACTCCCGCGAGAAAGCGTGGATCGGTGAACCATGCCGACTGTTGCAAGTGCGCGGCCACCGCAACGGCGTAGCCGTTGGCAAAGCCATTGACCGCGTTGAAAGTGAACCCGAATGCGACGCCGCTCGCCGGGAACTGCTTGCCCGCACTCTTCCTGGTCAGCGGGTAAATCAAACCCCGGTACAGGTAATGCGCCTGCCACAGCACGAAGAGAACTATCGCCGGCGCACCGTGCTCCGGCACCACCAGCCAGAACGTCAGAGCGAAGGCCCACCATTGCGGACATTCGAACAACAGCCAACCCGCCTTGGCAGGTAGCGCGAACCGCTGACCGTCGCCGGCAAAGCGACCGTACGGATTGACGTACCAAATGCCACTGACGAGCGTTATCACCGTCAGGACCGCGAGAAACGCCAGTGCGGCGTGGTATGCACTCACCATCCAAAAACCCTTTCACTAGTCTCGTTGACATTAATCAATGTAATGACTCTCAAACAAGACATTGTAGGCTTTTTGTCTCGTACGTATGCTTCCTCGCATGAGTTGGCTTTCGGATGCCCGGTCGACGGTGGCCGTCGAGAAGATTCTCGACGCCGCCGCCGGCCTCTTCGCCGAGGAGGGCGTCGCTAACGTCGGAATGAACGAGATCGCCTCTGCTGCGGGATGCTCGCGCGCCACCCTCTATCGATACTTCGACACGCGCGATGCAGTTCGCGAGGCATACCTCCACCGCGAGGCCAGGCTGATCAGCCGCGAAGTGAACGATTCCGTCGAGGGGATCGTCGACCCCCAAGAGCGGCTTACCGCGGCAATCCTCAACACGCTCAAGATAGTTCGCGAAAGCCCGGCATTGTCGGCATGGTTTCGCCCAGATGACGCACCCATCGGCGGCGACCTTGCCGCCCACTCGGACGTCGTCACCGCCATCGGTACCGCGTTTCTCGAATCCCTTGGCGCGACGCCAGACAACGCCGATCTACGTGCACGCTGGATTGTCCGTGTCATCGTGTCGCTGCTGACTTACCCGGAGGATGACCCAGCGGACGAGCGTGCCATGGTGAGTACCTACGTGGCTCCCGCCGTCGCCACCAGCAAGTGGTAGTCGACCAATAGGACTGCCCACCAACTCAATACTTCGCCATTGGAGTAGCCACCCGCGGGCGTGAACACCGCGATGTTCGAGCAGATCTCAGTCCGTGATCGGCATGGTCGACTCGAAGTCGGCAACGATCTGCCGGAACACTGTCGCCATGGTTCGGGCTTGGCTGACGCTGGCATGATCGGCGAAATGCCGGCGTACTCCGTCCGCGTGGGTGTGCCAGGCAGTCGAGAGGGCTTCGAAGCCGCGGTCCGTCAGGCTGACGAAGATGGCGCGCCGATTGTCAGGGTCGATGTCGCGGCGGGCATAGCCGTCACGCTCAAGATTGTCGACGATTCGAGTGAGGCCGCTGGTGCTGTAAACCAGCGCGTCGGCGAGGTCTTTCATCCGCAGGCGCCGCCCGGGCGCTTCCGACAGTTGCACCAGTGCGTCGTACGTCAGCAGCGTCAACCCGTGCGCGCGACGCAGTTCCGCGTCGAGATCACGCACCAGTAGCGCGTGCGCGCGCAACCAGGTCCGCCAAGCGGTTTCATGCTCGGCCGGCAGCTCGTCGCGCAATCCCGTCATGGCGGAATAGTAGAGCGCCGACACTCGTTATGCATATTGTCCTCATGCAAACTATCCGTATACGAAGAAAGGTCTTACCGATGAGCAGCAACGACAAGATGGAGATCTGTGAGCTCCTGGCTCGGTACGCAGCATCGCTGAACGCTGCCGATGCCGACTCCGCCGTCGCACAGTACGCAGCAGACGGGCTGTTCTACCCGTACAACCTCCCTACGGCCTGCGGCACCGACCAATTGCTGACGTCCTATCGACAGATTTTCTCGGCAATCAAGTTGGATGTCGCATTCACCGTCCACGACGTCGTGGTCGACGGCGATTTGGCTATAGCCACAACAAGTTCCGCGGGGCAGGTCACCGTACTCGAGCCAGGCATCACCACAGCCGAAAAGAACCGCGAGATATTCATCCTCAACCGCGTCGACGGCGCGTGGAAGATCGCGCGTTACATGTTCAACAAGGCCGAAGCACCCGTCGTCGCCGGTTCCTGACCGTCGCAGGTCCACATGGGTCGGTTGCCACGCGACAACGTCGACGCGTGGCAACCGCGCGGACCGCACGGCACCGCGGTGCCACAACCGAAGGAGACTCATGATGCGCGCAGACCGGTATGACCGTCGCGGACCTGCTGCCGACGCCCTCACCGTCGGTGAACTACCCGACCCTGAACCGGGGCCAGGCGAAGTTCGCATCAAACTGAGCTATTCAGCGATCAGCCCCGGCGACATCAAGAAACGCGCCGGCTGGCAAGGCGCACCCATGGCATATCCCCGCATCGTGCCGCAGAGCGACGGCGCCGGCGTGGTCGACCGTGTCGGCCCAGACGTCGACGCCGCATATCTCGGCCGCACAGTGTGGTGCTACGGCGCCCAGTCCTACCGGCCTTTCGGCACGGCTGCCGAATACACGGTCGTGCCAACTGAACTCGCTGTACCGCTACCTGACGACGTGACCTCACACAATCACCTCACAAGCCGCCAGCCTTGGCATCGCCGGCATCACGGGCCACCGCGCGATATTCGCCGACGGCCCCGTAGCGGGACTCAACGTGCTGGTCCATGGTGCGGCCGGTGGCGTCGGGTCCATCGCGGCGCAGCTGGCCGCAAGAGGTGGTGCCAATGTCATCGCGGTTGTCAGAACGGAGCGCCAGCAGGCGATCGCGCGCGGCTACGGTGTTGCCAGCGCCTTGCTGGACAATGACCCCGATCTGACCGAGCTGATTCGCGACGCCGCACCTGACGGCGTGCATCGCATCGCAGATGTCGACCTCGCCGGACACATCGATCTCGATGCCGAGATCGTCGCCAAGCAGGCCACCATCAGTTCGTACTACTCCGGTCTCGACAGGCCTGAAATCCCTTACTGGAAACTAGCTGTCGCCGACACCACACTGCGGTTGCTAGGCAGCGACGACTTCCCACCGGTCGTCAAATCCCAGGCTGCCCTGGAGCTCACCGAGGCACTGCTCGATCGGAGCCTGACCATCGCCGTGGGCGAGGAACTATCGCTGGACCAGATCGCCGCCGCACACGAGCACGTTGAGCACCATCCGCCGGGCCGCATCGTCCTTCGGCTCTGAGGCCGAGGGTTGTTCCGTCAGATTGCCCGGCCCACTATCCGGCTGTCGGGCGTAGGGCCCGCGACCCCCCGGAACAGCCCGGCTCCGGTGATAGCGACCAGGTCACCCACTGACAGCAGACCCGGTTTCGCGGCATGTACGGCAGGTATGGCGTTGACCATGTGCATGGCGCCCGCGATGCGAGCACCCAGATCGTGATCGTGGTCCTCGGCGAGTTCGAGCTCGCACCGGACAGTCGGTGATCCCTCGATCTCGACCCGATAAGTCCCCTGTCCGGACGCGGCACCGTAACCGAGGTCCTTGGGCGCGAGGGAGATCAGCGGCTGAGGCCACTGCGGCGCAAGGTCATCCCGCATCCGAGTGACGTGGTCGACGATGATCGCGGGCTGCCCGTCGACGTATCCGGTGAGCATCGACCGCATCGCGGCCACGGTCCCCGCCTCGATGCGCCCCGTAGGGGTATCGAATGCTTCATCGACGCACAGTCGCTCCACACTTTCCTCGACACGGTCGACCGCTACCCCCAAGCCGTCGGCGATCTGATGGACGATGGGTCCCCATCCGAAGGTGAAGATTCCGGGAGCGGCGGCAAATGCTTCGAACTCCGGTGGTTTTCCGAAGCCCAGGATTTCGTAGACCGCGCCCACCTCGGGGTACGTGGCATAGTTGAACATTTCGGTGACCCGCACCGAGCTGATCGTGCGGGAAACCCCTGAAAGGATCAGCGGGAGAACGTTGTTGGCGAAGCCGGTGTCGATACCCGTGGTGAAGAACGACGAGTTTCCTTCCCGGGCAGCTTCGGCCAACGGTGTCGTCAGAGCGGCGTCGACCGCCTGCGGGTACACCAGCGGAACGACCGAGCAGGAGACGACATCCTTACCGGCGCGCAGCAGGTTGGCCATGTCGACGATGGCTTCCAGCGGGCGCGAGTTCGCCGCCGCCGTGTAGACCACCACGTCAGAATCGCCTTCGAGGAGCTGCGCCGAGTCCGCTGTTGCAACAACGCCCACTGGTTCGATTCCGCACAGCTCGCCCGCGTCGCGACCAACTTTCGCCTCGCTGTGGACGACGAGATCGACGAGCTCAAGTTCAGGGTGGTCGATCACGCCACGTAGCGCGATGACGCCCATCGAACCGGGGCCCCACAAACCGACTTTGATCATTGGTATCCTAAAATTTGAAGTGTTTTCGAAATATTCGCAGGGATGATAGGAGCGGATCGCAATGGAGTCAACGGTCAAATCACCACCGACCGGACGCGTCATGGATGTCCTTGAGGGCCTGGCAGATTCGCCGCGCGGTATGACATCGACAGAGCTCGCGCGCTTGTGCGGAATCACCGCCTCGACGTGTTCGCTCCTACTCCACGACCTGGAGCAGCGCATGTGGGTTCACCGCCGCGATGACCGCCGCTACACCCTGGGCGCAGGACTACTTCCGATCGTGCGAGGCGTTCGCACCCAGTTTCCGCTGCTGGACCGGGGCCGCGAAGCGCTGACAACTCTGTACGACCAACTCGGTGCCGCCTGTTCACTAGCCAGGGTCGGGTCACGGCATCTGACCGTCGTCGACGTGATCGGACATGTTGGTGACGGCGATCATGATCTCGGACAACGTTTTCCGATCGATCCGCCGTTCGGCCTGGTGGCGATGGCGTGGAAGAGTACGGCCGACATCGACGACTGGCTCCAGCGCGTGGAACCTCGGCTGTCACGCAGCGATATCGATCGGCAGATCCAGGTCCTGGCCGACATCCGTGCACGCGGGTTTGGCGCCTGGCGCTTCAACGAGGACAGCCCCGGGCTGCACGACAGACTGGCATCCATCCTGGAATCCATGCAGCCGACCGCTCACCTGACCACCCGACTCACCACCCTGATGACCATGGTGAGCCTGCAATCAGTGACAGCCACGCTCGAAAATGACCTGAATACAACCGAATTCATCGTCCTACCGATATTCGGCAAGGACGATATGCCCGCCTATCAGATTCAGATCCACTTGGCCCAGAGTCCGGACCTCACGATGAGCTCGCTAACTTCTGCACTCTCCGCGGTGCAGCGCCGTTTGACCGATGTTTGAGCCCCAGTCGCATTGGGGCGAAGTGCGGCGATCGCTCACTTTCCGCGCATCCCAGCCTTGATAGGCACCGTCAGCGGCCTGCGAATGTAAGAACCGTCCGCCCAGGTGACGCCGTCGAGGTCGACCTCGAAGTCGGGGATACGCGTCAGCAGTTCCTCGAGCGCGACACAGGATTGCATGCGTGCCGCGGCCGCCCCCAGACAGTGATGGTTGCCATGACTGAAGGTGAGAATGTTGCGCGGATTTCGCGTCACATCCAACTCGGCCGCATCGGGGCCGTATTCGCGCTCATCCCGGTTGGCACTGCCGTACAACAACAAGGCGCGGCGCCCGGCGGGAATCGTGACATCGCCGATCGTGACATCGCGCGTTGCGGTGCGGGTAAGCCCCTGCACGGGAGAGGTCAGGCGTAGGAACTCCTCCACCGCGCCCGGGATCAGAGATCGATCTTCGGTCAACTTCTTGCGCTGTTCTGGGTTCTGTTGCAGCAATTGTATTGCACCACCCAACATTCCAGTGGTGGTGTCATTACCCCCACTGACCATCGTGAAGGCATAGCCCAGGATCTGAAGCAGTCCCGCGACATCGCCGTCAACACCCACGCCGGCGGCGACCAGGTGCGAGATCGTATCGTCCTCCGGCTCGGTTCGGCGACGTTCGATCAGTTGCGTGAAGTACGCCATCAATTCGCCGATGGTTTGAGCGGTGTCCGCGGCGACGCTAGTGAGATCGATCGCACCGCCCGACGCCGTGGAGACGATGACGTCCGTCCACACATCGAACTGCTGCCGATCTTCTTCGGGGACACCGAGGTAATGCGCGACCACCATCGACGGCAGCGGTTTGAAGAGTTCGATGACGATGTCACCCGCACCGCGATCCTTGAGTCGTTCCAGGCGTTCCACCACGAATTCGCGCACCTTGGGCTCCACGGCACTGACCTGACGCGGCGTGAAGCCTCGCGACACCAACTTTCGAAAATCGGTGTGGGAAGGGGGATCCTGCATCACGAACGGCGGATTGTCGGCCATCCCCGTCTTCTCCAGGTCGCCGTAGGTGAGAGTCAATCCCTTCGCCGAGGAGAACGTCTCCCAGTCACGAGCCGCGGCATAGACGTCTACATGCCGGGAAAGCACATAGTAATCGTCTTCCGGCGCATGCTCCGGCACCACGTGATGGACCGGATCGATGTCGCGCAAAGCGGCGTACATCGGCCACGGGTCGGCCCAGTTGTCAGCGGCACCCGGGGTGTAGATCGGGTCAACAGGATGAGACATTTCATCTATCATGTCTCGTATATAAGTCGTACGGTTGTCGAATGTCAACAGTTGGCCTGGACGCAAGACGGGCGCCTTGCTAGCGTTTGATAGTTAGGAACAACTGTTCAAATATTAGGAGCAACTGCATGTCTATCGAATCGCCATTGCGGGTCGCAGTCTGGGGCCCAGGCCCAATGGGTCTCATCGCGCTCAGATCAGTCATCGACGAGCCAGGACTGGAGCTGACCAGGCTCATCGTGCACAGCGACGCGAAAGCCGGTCGTGACGCAGGCGCGTTGTGCGGTATCGACCATGTCGGAGTTGTTGCGACGCAGGATGCTTACGCAGCGCTGGGCAACGACGTCGATGTCGTGGTCTACACCTGCTCGGGGAACACCCGCATCCAGGAAGCCCTCGACGACATGGCGCTGGCCCTGCGCGCGGGCAAAGACGTCGTGTCCGTGGCATTCGCCCCACTCGTGTACGCAGACGGCTTGCCCGAAGACTTGATCGCGCCGCTACGCCAAGCATGCGTCGAGGGCAATTCATCCCTGTTCACCACGGGCATCGATCCCGGTTTCGCCAGCAGCCTCATTCCACTGATGCTCACCGGCACGGCACGCACGATCACCCAGATTCGAATTTCCGAAATCCTCAATTACGGAACGTATCCCGGGACCGAGGCTCTAATGCTCTTCGGCCTGGGCGAGGCCCCGTACTACCCGGCATTTGCCCTGGCTCCGGGCTTACTGTCCTTCATCTGGGGACCGACCCTCCACGAGATCGCCGACGGAATCGGCGTGACGATCGACCGATTCGAGGAGAACCTGGAGCGCACCGTCACCGAGGAGGAGTTCGCCACCTCAACCATCACCGTGCCGGCAGGCCACGTCGCCGGTGTCCGGTTCTCCGTGATCGGTTACGTAGACGACCAGCCGATGCTGCAACTCCATCACGTCACCCGACTGCGTGACGATGCGCGTCCCGACTGGCCCCAGTTCCAAGTTGACCTGCCGCCCAAGGACTTTGGCCATCGAGGGGTCTCCAGCCAAGGCGGCTACCGCATCGAAATCGACGGGACGCCGATGATCCGCTGCAATCTCGAAATGGCGCATGGGACCGGGCAGGGACCCACCCACGATCATGAGTTCGGCCTGCGTCTCGCAGGCATCACCTACATGGTCAACGCCATCCCCGCAGTACACGCCGCTCCCCCGGGGATTCTCAGCTCGATCGACCTGCCACTCATCACCGGGAAAGGTCATGCACGAGCAGATTACGGGCCGATTCCGGACACGCGCACCGTGGATGCGCACTAGGACGCCGACGTTCAGGTCATTGCCACGTTCGGACTGCTCGATAATTTCTCGCTTGTACCCCTGGGCAACTCAGGGATTTCGTCTTCGACGCAGACCGGCAAAGTCGAACGGAGGTTTTGTGGTGACATCTCGCTACGGCCGCGCAAGCAACGCATGCGGGGTCTCGCTCTTGCCAGTCAGGTACTGGCGGGGACTGGCGACCGGAACACTCACCGCGGTAGCCCTAAAGAACAGCCATCCGCGCGGGAAGGCCGGTGCACAGCCAAGGGCTCGCACCCGATATCTCGAGGCCAGCGCCATGGAACGCGAAATGTGGCGGCTCTAGTCCGAACCACAGCCGGGGACGGTTCCAGCGTCCCCGGCTCCGCGGCGTCTAGACCAATTCAGCCAACTGCTTGATCTGCTCGACCGACTTGGCGCCGACGACCATCATGGTGACGCCCGAGGCCTCCCAGGCCTTGATCTGTTCCTTGACGTAGTCGAGGTCGCCGACGATCGCGGAGTCGTCGACCAGCTCGTCGGGAATGACCTTGGCCGCCTCGTCCTTGCGGTCGCTGCGGAACAGCTTGGTGACGTCGTCGACGACCTCGGAGTAGCCCATGCGGCGGTACACCTCGGCGTGGAAGTTGGTGTCCTCCGAACCCATGCCGCCCATGTAGAGCGCCAGGTGCGGCTTCATCATCTCCATGACCATCGGCCGGTCGTCGGTGACGATGATCTGCGCGGTGGCACAGATTTCGAACGTCTCGCGGGTCCGACGGGCGCCGGCGCGGGCGAAGCCCTCGTCGAGCCATTCGTTGTACATGCCGGAAATCCGCGGCGAGTAGAAGATCGGCAGCCACCCGTCGGCGATCTCGGCGGCCAGCGCGACGTTCTTCGGGCCTTCGGCGCCCAGCATCACCGGGATGTCCGCACGCAGCGGATGGGTGATGGGCTTGAGCGGCTTGCCCAGACCCGTGGTGCCCTCACCCGAGAGCGGCAGGGGGTAGTGCGGGCCGTCGCTGGTAACCGGTGCCTCGCGGGCCCAGACCTTGCGCAGGATGTCGATGTACTCGCGGGTGCGCGCCAGCGGCTTCGGGAACTTCTGCCCGTACCAGCCCTCGACGACCTGCGGCCCCGACACACCCAGCCCCAGGATGTGCCGGCCGCCCGACAGGTGGTCGAGCGTCAGCGCTGCCATGGCGCACGCCGTGGGCGTGCGGGCCGACATCTGAATGACCGACGTACCCAGGCGCATCCGCGTGGTTTCCCGGCCCCACCAGGCCAGCGGGGTGTAGGCATCCGAGCCCCAGGCCTCTGCGGTGAAGACGGTGTCGAACCCCGCTTCTTCCGCCGCGGCGACGAGCGTCGCGTGATCGGTGGGCGGCTTGGCGCCCCAGTATCCGAGCTGCAAACCGAGTTTCATGGGGCCGCCTTTCCGAACGTGCTTGCCACGATTGTTAGAACCTGTTCTACTCGATGCCGTGAGCGTTAGCCAAAGCAGCCCAGCCCAGATGGCAGGCCATGAGCCGCCCCTTTCGGCTCCGCTGAAACTGTCATTCGACTACACCCGTTCAGTCGGTCCGGTCCTGAGTCAGTTCTTCACCGCGCTGCGCGGCCGACGCATCGTCGGCACCCGCGGTTCAGACGGCCGGGTACACGTACCTCCCGCCGAGTATGACCCTGTCACGTACGAGGCCCTGACCGAGGTGGTTCCGGTCTCCAGCGTCGGCACCGTGGTGTCGTGGACCTGGCAGCCCGAGCCCCTGGAGGGCCAGCCCCTGCAGAAGCCGTTCGCCTGGGCGCTGATCAAGCTCGACGGCGCCGACACTCCGCTGCTGCACGCCGTCGACGCCCCTGAGGGTTCACTGCAGGCCGGTGACCGTGTCCGTGCGCACTGGGTCGACGAACCCGTCGGCGCCATCACCGACATCGCCTACTTCGTGCCTGGCGAAGATGCTGTCGAGCCGTTGCCGGCTGATGACCGCGACCCGGTGACCATGCTGGTCGTGCCGTCGTCCATCGAAATCCAGCACACCGCTTCACTTCCCGAGAGCACCTTCCTGCGTGGTCTGCAGGAGGGCAAGCTGCTCGGCGGCCGCACCAAGGTGGGCCGCGACGGCAAGCCCGGCCCGGTGCTGTTCCCGCCGAAGGAGGCCGACCCGGCCACCGGCCTGGAACTCGACGAATTCGTCGAGTTGGTCGATCGCGGCACCGTCACCACCTTCGCGATCATCAACATCCCGTTCGCCGGCCAGCGCATCAAGCCGCCGTATGTGGCCGCCTACGTGCTGCTCGACGGCGCCGACATCCCGTTCCTGCACCTGGTCACCGAGATCGACGCGGCCGATGTCCGGATGGGCATGCGGGTCGAGGCGGTGTGGAAGCCCCGCGAGGAGTGGGGCCTGGGCATCGACAACATCTCGCACTTCAAACCGTCCGGCGAACCCGACGCCGACTACGACTCGTACAAGCACCACCTGTAAAAGGAACTGCAACAATGACTTCCAGTGACGTAGCGGTCGTCGGGTTCGCGCATGCCCCGCATGTGCGACGCACCGACGGCACCACCAACGGCGTCGAGATGCTGATGCCGTGCTTCCAAAAGCTGTACACCGAGTTGGGCCTGAAGCAGACCGACATCGGCTTCTGGTGCTCCGGTTCGTCGGATTACCTTGCCGGCCGGGCATTTTCGTTCATCTCGGCGATCGACTCGATCGGCGCCATCCCGCCGATCAACGAGTCACACGTCGAGATGGACGCGGCCTGGGCGCTGTACGAGGCCTACATCAAGATTCTGACCGGCGAAGTCGACACCGCGCTGGTCTACGGCTTCGGCAAGGGCAGCGCCGGCACCCTGCGCCGGGTCCTGGCCCTGCAGACCGACCCGTACACCGTGGCACCGCTGTGGCCGGACGCCGTGTCGATGGCGGGCCTGCAGGCCCGATTCGGTCTGGACGCCGGCAAGTGGACCGCCGAGCAGATGGCGCAAGTGGCGCTCGACGCGTTCGCCGCCGGCGGTCGCACCGACCGCGAAGAGGTCACCGGCAGCATCGACGACCTGTTGTCGCGGCCGTTCTTCGCCGACCCGCTGCGCCGCCACGACATCGCCCCGATCACCGACGGTGCCGCCGCCATCGTGCTGGCGTCGGCCGACAAGGCCCGGGAACTGCGGGAAAACCCGGCCTGGATCACCGGTTTCGAGCACCGCATCGAGACCCCGATCCTGGGTGCCCGCGACCTGACGACCTCGCCCTCGACCGCCGCCTCGGCGCAGGTCGCCACCGGCGGCGACGCCGGTTCGATCGACATCGCCGAGCTGCACGCGCCGTTCAGCCACCAGCAGCTGATCCTCAAAGAGGCCATCGGCCTTGGTGAGTCGACGAAGATCAACCCGTCCGGTGGCGCGCTGGCCGCCAACCCGATGTTCTCGGCGGGTCTGGAGCGCATCGGCTTCGCCGCCGAACACATCTTCAACGGCACTGCGGGCCGCGTGCTGGCGCATGCCACGAGTGGTCCTGCGCTGCAACAGAATCTGATTGCCGTCCTGGAGGGTAAGAACTAATGGCGAACAAAGCCGCCGTCCTCGGCACCGGACAAACCAAGTACGTCGCCAAGCGGCTCGACGTCTCGATGAATGGCCTGGTGCGCGAGGCGATCGACCGTGCACTGGCCGATTCCGGCTGCACCATGGCCGACATCGACGCGGTCGTCGTCGGCAAGGCACCGGACTTCTTCGAGGGCGTCATGATGCCCGAGCTGTTCATGGCCGACGCCACCGGTGCCACCAACAAGCCACTGATCCGCGTGCACACCGCCGGTTCGGTGGGTGGCTCGACGGCGATCGTCGCCGCCAGCCTCGTCAAGTCCGGCAAGTACCGCCGCGTGCTGACCATGGCCTGGGAGAAGCAGTCCGAGTCGAACGCCATGTGGGCGTTGTCCATTCCGGTGCCGTTCACCAAGCCCGTCGGCGCGGGTGCGGGCGGCTACTTCGCCCCGCACGTGCGCGCATACATCCGCCGCTCGGGCGCGCCGGAGCACATCGGCGCCATGGTGGCGGTCAAGGACCGGCTCAACGGCGCCAAGAACCCACTGGCCCATCTGCACCAGCCCGACATCACCGTCGAAAAGGTGATGGCATCCCAGATGCTCTGGGACCCAATCCGTTTCGACGAGACCTGCCCGTCATCGGACGGCGCGGCCGCACTGGTGATCGGCAACGAGGAAGTCGCCGACGCCCGCGTCGCCGACGGCCATCCGGTGGCCTGGATCCACGCCACCGCACTGCGCACCGAACCGCTGGCCTACTCGGGCCGCGACCAGGTGAACCCGCAGGCCGGTCGCGATGCCGCCGCCGCCCTGTGGCGCGACGCCGGCATCACCAGACCCATCGACGAAATCGACTGCGCAGAGGTCTATGTGCCGTTCTCGTGGTTCGAGCCGATGTGGCTGGAGAACCTGGGCTTCGCCGCCGAGGGTGAGGGCTGGAAGCTGACCGAGGCCGGCGAGACCGCCATCGGCGGCAGGATTCCGTTCAACGCCTCCGGCGGTGTGCTGAGCTCCAACCCGATCGGCGCGTCCGGCATGATCCGGTTCGCCGAGTCGGCCATCCAGGTCATGGGCAAGGCCGGTGACCACCAGGTCGAAGGTGCCCGTAAGGCGCTCGGTCACGCGTACGGCGGTGGCGCACAGTACTACTCGATGTGGGTCGTCTCGAGCGACAAGCCGGGCAAGTAGTTGTCTGGCCGTACGCCGCGAGGGTCGCGCCGGACCCGACCGAAGTAGGTCGGGTCCGGCGCGGCCTTTGACGCCCTCATCGAAAAGAAGAAAGATTCACTGAAGCGGTACGCCGACATCCACATCCACTCCGGCTGGCAGGACTGACATGACAGTTTCCGATCCGAATCATCCCGCGCACCTGGCCGGCAAGCGTTCCCGCGACGCCGTCGCCGCCCGCGACAAGGACGCCTGGCTGGCCAACTTCGCCGACGACGCCATCGTGCAGGACCCGATCGGGCCGTCGTTCCTGGATCCCGAGGGCAAGGGGCACCGAGGCAAGGAAGCCATCTCGGGCTTCTGGGACAAGGCGATCGCTCCCACCGACAGTCTCGTGTTCAACTTCGAGACCACCTACCAGTGCGGTGACGAGGAGGCCAACGTCGGCAACATCGTGACCACCATCGGCGGGCACGACTTCACCACCCATGGCGTCTTCACCTACCGCGCCAACGAAGCCGGGCAGTTGGTGGCGTTGCGCGCGTTCTGGGAAGCGCCGCGCACTTCGTGATTTGTGCACGAAAATCCGCGGCCACCGCGGATTTTCGTGCACAAATCCCGGTCAGAAGGTCCAGGACCCCGTCGGCTGCAGCACGAAGCCGTGCCCGCCGTCGGTGGTGTCGATGCATGCGGTGACGCCACCGGGAGCGACGCCGCAGGTGGCCGTCCCCAGAGACACCTTCTGCTTGGGAGCGAGTACCGCGGCGCCCGCCATATCGGTCGGGCAGTCGCCGCGGTAACGGCTGATCGTCCCCTCGTTGGCCCCGTGTAGCTGCGCCAGCCCGAAATCGCACGGCGTCTTGGCGTTGGGGTCGGCAGTGACGGCCAGACCCGCCGTGCCCGGTACCGGCCCATGACAGCGGACGGTCGTCCCGACCGCGGCGAGGGCGCCGATGTCGCAGTACAGACCATCCGGGGTAGAGAACTGCACCACTTGTTGCGTGGTGTTCCGGTAGGCCGTCAGGTGCGTGTTGGTGACGACGTCGAAGTTCGCGAAGTCAGGAAAATTCGGGGGCGGCGCGGCCTGCGCGAGGGGGGCCGTGAGCACCACGACGGCACCGGCCAGGGTGATGAGCAGCAGCTTCATGCGCCCAGTCTCGGCCGAAGCTCGGCGGGAGTGTCAGATTTCGGCGAAATCCATGGCTACAGCTCCTCCAGGCCGGTCAGGTAGCGCTCGGCCAGTTCCCGGTAGGCCTGCGGGTTGGTGTTGATCCACGTCTCGGCGCCGGTTCCGGCGATGGGGCCGCGGATCTTGGCGGGCGACCCCACGACCAGAACCTCGTCGGGGATTTTGGTCCCGGCGACCACCAGCGAATGGGCTGCGACGAGCGTGCGCCGGCCGATCACCGCGCCGTCGAGAATCGTGCTGTTGTTCGCGATCAGCGCCTCGGCACCGACGTGTGCGCCGTGGACGACGCACAGGTGGGCGATGGTCGCGCCAGGCCCGATGTCCACCGGGATGCCGGGAGGGGCGTGCAGCACTGACCCGTCCTGCACGTTTGCCCCGTTGCGGATGACGACCGGCGCGTAATCGGCGCGCAGAACCGCGTTGAACCACACCGACGCCCCGGCCTCGACGCGAACATCGCCGATCAACACGGCGGTGGGGGCGATGAACGCCGTGGGGTCGACGACCGGGCTTCGGCCCTCGAAGGAGTAGAGCGGCATGGTCAAAACCTACCCCGTCGCTTCGCTCGCGCTCGCGACATACCGCAGGTCGGGACGCTTGCATTGCGCTGCACCGAGGAAAAACTGTAACGTGTTCTAGTTACTAGGCACAGATTGGGAGGCCAAGGTGAGCACCGAAACCGCGGGGGTTCGCGAGATCGATACCGGCGTGCTGCCGGACCGCTTTGCCCGTGGATGGCACTGCGTGGGTCCTGTGAAGAACTTCCTGGACGGCAAGCCGCATTCTTTCGAGGCGTTCGGCACCAAGTTGGTGGTGTTCGCGGACTCGAAGGGTGACCTGAAAATCCTGGACGGCTACTGCCGCCACATGGGCGGTGACCTGTCGCAGGGCACCATCAAGGGGGATGCGGTCGCATGCCCGTTCCACGACTGGCGCTGGGGCGGCGACGGCAAGTGCCAGCTGGTGCCCTACGCCAAGCGCACGCCGCGCCTGGCCCGTACCCGCGCCTGGCACACCGACGTCCGTGGCGGTCTGCTCTTCGTGTGGCACGACCACGAGGGCAACCCGCCTCAGGAAGAGGTGCGGATCCCCGAGATCCCCGAATTCCACAGTGACAACTGGACCGACTGGCAGTGGAACTCGCTGCTGATCGAGGGCAGCAACTGCCGCGAGATCATCGACAACGTCACTGACATGGCGCACTTCTTCTACATCCACTACGGCCTGCCGACGTACTTCAAGAACGTCTTCGAAGGCCACATCGCCAGCCAGTACCTGCACAACGTGGGCCGGCCGGACATCGGTGGCATGGGCACCCAGTACGGCGAGGCGCACCTGGATTCGGAGGCCTCGTACTTCGGGCCGTCGTTCATGATCAACTGGCTGCACAACAACTACAGCGGCTACAAGGCCGAGTCGATCCTGATCAACTGCCACTACCCGGTCAGCCAGGACGCGTTCGTGCTGCAGTGGGGCGTCATCGTCGAAAAGCCCAAGGGCATGGACGAAAAGACCACCCAGAAGCTCGCCGACGCCATGACCGACGGGGTCAGCAAGGGCTTCCTGCAGGACGTCGAAATCTGGAAGCACAAGACCCGCATCGACAACCCGCTGCTGGTCGAAGAAGACGGCGCCGTCTACCAGATGCGCCGCTGGTACCAGCAGTTCTACGTCGACGTCGCCGACATCACCCCGGACATGACCGACCGCTTCGAGCTGGAGATCGACACCACGGTCGCCAACGAGAAGTGGCAGGGCGAAGTGGCCGAGAACCTGCGCCTGCAGGCCGAGGCCAAGGAATCCGCAGAGCAGTCCAGCTGATGCCCCAGCACAGCGAGCGGGATCAGGCTCGGAGCCCATTCGTCGGCACCGCCGACGAAGCCGAGAGCCTGGCCCGTTCGATGCTGCAGCTGATGGGTCACGGCGAAGACGACGACCATGCCCATCCCGCATCCGATGCGCCGGCGAACGGATCCTGGTCCAAGGCACCGGATTTCGCCGGTGACCCGGTGCGCCTGGCCGCGGTTCGTGAAGCCACCGCGGCCGACCGGCAGCGGTACCTGACGTCGGGTCTGGTTCCGGTCGACTGCCGGTTCTGCCACTCGACGGTCTCGGTGAAGAAGTTGGGCCCGGAACACACTGCGGTGCAGTGGAATTCGGAGGCGACGCAGCGGTGCGCATATTTCAGCGAGATCCGCGCCGAAGGCGGCGATCCCAGTCGCAGCCGCTCGTGCCCCAAGATGTCCGACAGCATCAAGCACGCGGTCGCCGAGGGGTGCCTGGAGGAGTTCTCCACTGCACCCTCCCCCGGCGACGGCTAGGCAGACACCCACAGCGAAAGCCCCCTGAATCGTTTGATTCAGGGGGCTTTCGCAGCTGCTGGGCAGTTACAGATTCGCGAAGCGCTCCTTGACCTGTTCCTCGGTCAGCCCGTAGTCGGACAGCGAGTAGGTGTGCTTCGGTGCGCGCGGACCCTGCTGACTCTGGGCGTGGCTCTCGGTGATGGCCTCGCGTGCGGCGTCGGTGAACTCGATGTCGAACGTGCGGTAGATACCCTCGACGGCGCCGACCGGGTCCTTGATGAACTCGAAGTAGTCGACATCGCAGAACTGTTTGGGATCATGCTTGGCTCGTTCGGTATTGAACAGCTCCAGGCCGCGCGACCACGTTTCCATCGAGTCGTCGCCGATCACCTTGCCGGTGAACGTGTTCGACCAACCCTCCGTGGTGTGCTGCGCGAGCGAACACATCGACGCCATGATGGTCTCGGCCGGCCGGTGGCATTGCACCACCAGCGCGTCCGGGTACACCTTGAACAGCGCATCCAGCGCGAACAGATGGCTCGGATTCTTGAGCACCCAACGCTTCTCGGGCTCGTTCAGACCAATCAACTGCAGGTTCTTGCGGTGCCGCTGGTACGACTTGGTCCAGTCCTGCCGGGCCAGCCACTGGGCGTACGAAGGCACATGCGCCAGCGTCTCGTAAGACACCGAGTGCAGCGACTGACGCAGCAGCTGCCAGCATTCCTCGACCTCGTCGGCCGTCATGAAGTGCAGGCCCGTGTAGTCCGGGTTCTCCTCATGAGCCTGCTTGAACCGGGCGTCGAGTGCACTGAAAACCGGGTTGTCTGCCCAGGTTTCGCGTGGCGGCCGCGGCTGCGGGAACTCGGCCAGCCACATCTCCAGGCCCTGGTGCCGCGGGTCGGCCGTCAGCAGCCGGTGGATCACCGTGGTGCCGGTGCGCGGCAGGCCGGTGACGAAGATGGGCCGCTCGATCGGCACGTCGGCGTGCTGCGGGTACTGCTTGAACGCGGCGTTGGACACCAGGCGGGCCACCAGCGCGTTGCGGGTGAAGAACCGCTGCATCTTGCTGCCGAGCTCGGTCAGGTCGGCCTCGCGCTGGTACGAATCCAGCAGCACGCCAAGAGCTTCCAGGTAGTTGTCGTCGTCGCCGCCGAAGTCGTCCAGGCCACAGGCCTTGACGGCCGAGGCGTGCAGATCCTCGACGGTTCCGACATTTGTACGCACCGCGCTCATGCCTTGTACTCCCCGCAGTTGACGTCGAGCGACTGGCCGGTGATGCCACTGGACAGGTCGCTGGCCAGGAACAGGATGGCAGAAGCCACCTCGTCCTCGGTCGGCAGCCGCTTGAGGTCGGAGCCGGCAGCCGACGCCGCATAGATCTGCTCGACGGTGGTGCCGTACTTCTGCGCCTGATGGCTGAAGTAGCCCTCCAGCGTCTCGCCCCAGATGTAGCCCGGCATCACGGAGTTCACCCGGATGCCCTTCTCGCCCAGCTCGGTCGAGAGGGTCTGGGACATGGCCAGCAGCGCCGACTTGGCCATCTTGTAGGCGCCGTACTTGGCCTGCGAATGCCGCACGACCATCGAATTCACGTTCACCACAGAACCTTTGGCGGTCTCGAGCGCCGGGGTGAAGCCCTGGGTCATGCGCAGCGCACCGAACACCGTCAGCTCGATGGCATCCCGCATGTGCTCAAACGTCGTGTTCGCGAAGGGCTTCATCGACGGCACCCGGAACGCGTTGTTGATCAACACGTCTGCCTTGCCGAACTCCGCCGTGGTGCGCGCGACCACATTGGCGACCTGCTCCTCGTCGGTGATGTCGGCGCCCACCACCAGCGCGCGACGGCCCAGCTCCGTCACCTCCTTGGCGACGACCTCGAGCCGCTCCACCGTGCGGGCGACCAGCACCAGGTCGGCACCGTTCTCCGCACATCGGCGCGCCAGCGTCGTCCCGAGCCCAGGCCCGACGCCGCTGATCACCACCACCTTGCTCGTCAGCAGTCCGCTCACGGTCAGCCCACCATCCTCTCGCCAATAAGCCTCTGGCGCAGCGCAATCCGCGCGCGCCAATCTTCGTCGGAAATCTTGTTGGTCTCGTAGAACGGCAACTTCGACGCCACCTCATCGAGGCCGACGACCTCGCACGTCGGGCCGTCCTCGGCCGTCAGCTCGCGGGACACCCGCTGCCAGCGGAACTGCAGGTAGCCCTTGGCGTGGCCCAGCGTCTCGCACCAGTTGGTGACGCCAGGGTTGTTCTCGGACACGACGATCCGAATCTTGCCGTCCGGATCAGCCTGCGCCTGAGTACCGTTCAGCGACGTCTGGTGGTTGATGTAGTCCAGCGAGATGTACCAGAGGCTGCCCAGCTGGAAGCCCAGGTACGGCGCGTCCGACACCGGCAGCGTGATGACCATGGCCTGGTCCGGCGTCATGTCGTAGTGCCCGACGGACGAGTACTGGGTGGCCAGGCCACCGGGGGTCAGCCGCGGCGCGGTCAGGGTGTTGACCGGGAGGTTGTCGTAGAACCACTTGGGGAACTGCAGCCAGGTCTTGACGCGCTGCACCAGCTGCTTGCCGGCGACGGCGTAGCGCTTCTCGATCAACTCACGCGTCAGCGGCTCCGGTGCGGTGCCCGCGGTGTCGGTGCGGGAGATCGCGAACGTACCGCGCTGCGCCGACCAGTCGTTGTAGACCTCGCGGATGACCAGCTGTGCCGGGGTGGCCGGAGTGAACCGCCATTCGAACGTGCCGTCGGCGGCGATGTCGAGCTTGCGGTCGTCGAACGCCGTCTCGCTGTCCGGCACGTTGGCGTCGGTGTACTCGCCGCCGAGCAGCTGGAAGCTGACGTCCGTGGTGGTGCCGCGGCGTCCGGTGACGACGTACTCGTGGCCCGGCTGCACACGGGTGCCGAAGTACATGGTGTCGGGATTGTCGAGGCCCATCTTCTCGAACGGGCCGGTGCCGCTGTGCAGGAACGGGTGGTCCTTGTCGAAGTCGAAGGCAACGTGCGTGCACGACGCGATACAACCGGCGAGGTATTGCAGGCCTTCGAGCAGGTCGGCCTCGGTTTCGATGAACGGCGCCGCGGCGACGAGGCGCTCCGCCTCGGCGACGGCGTCGACGAACGACTGCGTGAACATACGGTCAACACCCTTCCGTTCCAATATTGGAACGCATCGGTAGATATTCCGACCGAAGAGTAGAACGTGTTGCAGTCGTCGTCAATGCCGCGCAGTGCAGTCGTGCCGCTCGACCTGCGGCTTCACCTCAGGCCTCTCCCTACATTCGTTACGACAGAACGGTCCATATTTGGACCGATGTCGTACATTCCTTGCCATGACCGACACCGGCCGCGCGTCGCCGCCCACCGCCCGCGTCGTCGCGGTGCTGGATTTCCTGGCCAGTCACCCCCAGGAACAGTTCGGGCTGTCCGAGTTGGCGCGCCGGCTCGACCTCAGCAAGCCGACCTGCCTGGGCATCGTCACAACGCTCGCCGACGCCGGCTACCTGGTGCGTGACGCGGCCGAGAAGACCTACCGGCTGGGCCCGCGGTTGATCACGCTGGGCCATACCGCGCAGGAGTCCATGCGCATCAGCCCCGCCGCACGGGCGGAACTGCGCCGGCTGTCGGAGGCCTTCAACGCCACGGCGGCGTTGTCGGCGGTCGTCGACGACCGCATCACCCTGCTGGAACTCGTTGCCCCACACGGCAGTCCGGAGCCCGTACAGGTCGGACAGAGCTATCCGTTCGCGCCGCCGGTCGGCCTGATGTTCGTGCTGTGGGATGAGCGCGCGGTGCGCGACTGGCTGGCCAAGGAACCGACGATCCCGCTGCGCACCGACAGCGCGCGGCTGGAACGGGTCATCACTGAGTGCCGCGAATCCGGCTACCTCGTGGAGCGGCTGACGCCGGGCGGCCGGCGGCTGTACGCCATGATGGCCGGTATGTCGAGCAACCTGCCCGACGAATTACGGGTGCTGCTGGGCGAATTGGTCTCGGACATCGGTGAGCGCGTGTATCTGCCCAGCGAATCGAGCGCGGCGTCGGGCGGGCGGACCAAGCACGACATCAGCGTCATCGCCGCGCCCGTCTTCGACCACCACCAACGCCAGGTGATGGTGCTGTCACTGCAGATCGGACACGCCCTGACCGACGCGGAAATCAGCAAGCGAGCGCGCGGGCTGGTGGCCGCCGCCGCGACGCTGACGGCGCAACTCGGCGGTTCCCAGCCCGGCCGAACGTGAGCATGTGCGCGAAATCCGTTGAGACAGTGGCACACAAGCTCACGTTCGGAAAGCGATGACTAAACCCCGTTGAGGACGGCCAGGGCGTCGGTCGGCGCCACCTGCAGGCCGCAGCGGTCCTTGAACGCGGCCAGCGGAGCCTGGATGCCGCGCAGCGCGTCGGCCTGGTCCGGGTGCTCCTTGAAGTAGTTGTCGAACTGGCTCATCGCGGTAAAGGCCGGCTGCCGGGTGGCGTCGAGCAGCGAGCTGTCGGCGTCCGGGTGTGCGGCGAAGTAGTCCGACAGCTGCAGCGTGACCGAGCTGATGGTCTTGGCGAGCGTCGCGGTGCTGCAGTCGGCAACGGTCGCGGCCGGGGCGACGGTGGTCGTCGTCGTGGTCGACGGCGCCGTGGCGGACGTCGTGGGCGTCGCCGAAGTCGTGGGGGTGGCGGCGGTGGTCGCGGTGGTGCTCGGCGACGCGGTGGCCGTCGTGGTCGGCGCCGTCGGGCTCACAGGATCGGCCGATGCCCGAGGCACGACAACCGCGGCACAGGCAGCGCCCAGGGCGATGAAGCCGAGGGTGGAACGGCCGAACGGAACGGCACGAGTCATGGAATCCTCCTTTGTTCTGGCCGCATCCGTCTTCCCCGGCCTCTGGGTGTGTTTCGCTCGGCCCGGTGCAGCTGTTACACATGCGGCCAAAGTTGCAGGTCAGCCCGGCTCGGGACAGAGAATATTCGCTTTCGTGAATTAGCTCGGCTGTGTTGGTATTGAGGCATGCGTCCTTCGCCCTGGCCCCTGGCGGAACTGGAGGTGATCACTCCGGTTCTGCGGCTCTGCCATGTGACCGACGACCTCGCCGACGCACTCGCCCAGCTGGCCGCCGAGGGCATCCACGATCCGGCCACCATGCCGTTCGCGGTCCCGTGGACCGACGCGGTCTCCCCCGAACTGGAGCGCAACACCGTCGCGTACTTCCAGCAGACCCGTGCCGAGGTGTCGACGGAGCACTGGGACGTGCCGCTGGCCGTCATCGTCGGAGACGAGGCCGTGGGCGTCTGTGCGGTGACCGCCGACGGTTTCCCCGCCCGACGGACCGTGTCGACGGGCTCGTGGCTCGGCCGCCGCCATCAGGGTCGCGGTCTGGGCCGGGAGATGCGCACGGCCGCGCTGCAGCTGATCTTCGCCGGGTTCGACGCCGATGTCGCCCGCACCGCCGCATGGCATGACAACGCGGCATCACTCGGCGTCACGCGGTCACTGCCCTACGTACAGACCGGCTCGTCACGGCAATCGCGGCGCGGGGTTTTCGACACCATGCTCGAGTTCACCATGACCCGTGCGCAGTGGGAAACGCTGCGGCGCCGCGACATCGAGTTGATCGGCGTCGACGCCGTGATCGACCAATTGGCGCTGCGGCGTGCGTAGCCCACTCAGCTGACCGATGCCATCGCGAACGGCAGCACTGCCGGCGCCCCGGCGGTGCGCAGTACCTGCGTCGCCATGGTCACGGTCCAGCCGGTGTCGACCAGATCGTCGACGAGCAGCACCGGACCGCTCACGTCCAGCGTGGGTGCCTCCCACGAATCCACCAGCGCCGCAACCCGATACGCCGAGTTGGCCGCCGTCACGGGTCGCCGCTGCGGCCGGTAGTAGAGCGTGCCCAGGTTCTGCAGCCGGCCCAGCTCCGCCAGTCGGGTGACGAGCGATCCGATCAGCAGAGGATGCCGCTCGGAATCCAGGCCCAGCACGGCCACCGGACGCTCTTTCCAGTTCCACGCCTTGAGGACCGCGACGGCGGCCTGCACGACGGCGTCGGGAACCTCGCCGTCGGGCCCGTCGAGCAACTGGCGCAGCCGGGCGCCCCACCCCAGGTCCGTGAGGCGCCCGATGACGCGGCCCGGTTCAGCACCACCGGAGATGCGTCCGGACAACCCGATTCCCAACGAACCCAGCCCCGTCGGCCATTGTTTGCGCGGGGCGATCTCGACACCCGGCCGCATCAGTTGATCACGCACCGCCGATGCCGCCTCCACATCGACGTCGGCGGTGTAGCGCGCACCCGCACAGTTGTCACACCGGCCGCAGCCCTGGCCGTCGAGCTCGGGATCGTCGAGCTGGCTACGCAGGAACACCATTCGGCACTCGGTCGTCGATTGGTAGTCCAGCATCGCCTGCTGCTCACGCTGCCGGGCGGCGTCCAGATTGCGGTACCGCTCCTCGTCGTACGACCACGGCTGGCCGGTGCTGATCCAGCCGCCCTTGACGCGGCGCACCGCACCGTCGACGTCCAGCACCTTGAGCACCATCTCGAGCCGCGACCGGCCCAGGTCCACCAGCGGTTCCAGGGCCGCCGTGGACAATGCCCGATCGGGTTCGAGTTCGCCGATCACCTTGCGCACCAGGGCTTCCGACGGGAACGCGACCGACGCGAAGTACCGCCAGATGTCGGCGTCCTCTTTGCCCGGCAATAGGATCACCTCGGCGCTCGAGGTGGCGCGGCCGGCACGGCCGACCTGCTGGTAGTACGCGATGGGCGACGACGGAGCGCCCAGGTGCACGACGAAGCCCAGGTCCGGTTTGTCGAACCCCATGCCCAGCGCCGAGGTGGCAATGAGCGCCTTGACCCGGTTACCCAGCAGATCGGCTTCCAGCTGTTCACGCTCGGCGGTCTCCGTGGAACCGGTGTAGGAGGCCACGGTGTGCCCCTGCTCGCGCAAGAGCGCGGCGATATCGTGCGCCTGCGACACCGTCAGGGTGTAGACGATGCCCGAGCCGGGCAGCGAATCCAGATGCGCCGCAAGCCATGCCGCCCGCTGCGCCGGTCCCCCCGCGTGCACCACCGACAGGCGCAGCGACTCCCGGTCCAGCCCGCCGCGCAGCACCAGGGTATCCCCGCCCCCGACCCCCAGCTGCGCGGCGACGTCCTGCACCACGCGGTCATTGGCGGTCGCGGTGGTGGCGAGCACCGGTATACCCGAACCCAACTCGCCGATCAGGGTGCGGATGCGCCGGTAGTCCGGGCGGAAGTCGTGCCCCCAGTCGGACACACAGTGCGCCTCGTCGACCACGACCAGCCCGGCATCAGCGGCCAATGCGGGCAGGACGGCGTCACGGAAGTCGGGATTGTTCAAGCGCTCCGGACTCACGAGCAGCACGTCGAGATCGCCGGAGGCGACGCGCTGATGCACCTCGTCCCATTCGGTGACATTGCTCGAGTTGATGGTCGCGGCTCGGACGCCCGCGCGTTCGGCGGCCGCCACCTGGTTGCGCATCAGGGCCAGCAGCGGCGAGACGATGACGGTCGGGCCGCGGCCGGCGGCCCGCAGCAGCTTGGCGGCGATGAAGTACACCGCGGACTTGCCCCACCCGGTGCGCTGCACGACGAGCGCCCGGCGGCCCTGGACGACCAGGGCCTCGATGGCCACCCACTGGTCGTCACGCAGCACCGCGCCCGGGCCGGCGAGCTGTTCCAGCAGGGCCTGCGCGTCAGTACGCGTAGGTGTTGCGGGGCTTGGGTATTGGGTCGGCACTGGTCACTTCCATGGTCGGGACGAAATTCGTGGACGGATTGGACGTCCCGGGTATCACCTTGCCCTGCACCTTCAGCCAGGTGTCGTTCGGGTGCGCACCGAGTGCGCCGGTCAGGTGAATGCGGGCCAGTTGCGCGTCGGCGGCACAACACACGATTACGACCCGGGCCAGATCGTCGCCCATGGTGAAACCGGTGACGGTGATGGTCCGTCCCTCAAGGCTTTTCGTGGAATCGGCAGCGGCCCGCAACACGACTTCCGGCAGCGGCACCGCGCCGTCGGCCGGCAACGGCGGGAACGCCCGTTTGGGCGGCGCCACCGCGGCGGTGACCGTCTCCGCGCCGACCGCGCTCATCGGCGGCACACTGACGAACGCGGTGAGCGCCACCGGGACGAGCAGCAGCCACGCCAGCAGTCCCCGGTGGTGATGCCCGGCCGGCGGCCCCCGGCGCAGATCCCGCACCAGGCACACCACGGCGAGCGCCACCAGCAGGACCGCCGCCACCAGCAGCCACGGGAACAACGCCGGCTTCACGAAATTCAGGTACGTGCCCTTGACCGCGATCAGGCCCGTGCTGAGCCCGATCAGCAGCACCAGAATGTTCTGCGTTTCCCGGCTCACGACGCGCCCCCGAGCACCAGCAGCCCAACGACCGTCGCACATACCGTCGCCACCACCAGCGTCACCGGTGCGAATCGCACGGCGAACGGCCGGCCGAACACGCCGGCCTGCATCGCGAACAGCTTGACGTCCACCGCCGGACCGACCACCAGAAACACCAGACGCGGCACCAGCGGGACCATGGTCAGGCTCGCCGCGACGAACGCGTCGGCCTCCGAACACAGCGCCAGTACGACGGCCAGCAGCGCCATGGTCACCACACCGACCACCAGGTTGCCCGCGACGTGCTCGAACACCCACGGCGGCACGGCCGCGCGCAGCACCGCGGCCGCTGCGGCGCCGACCACCAGATACGCCGCGGACTGCAGGAAGTCGTGGCGGGCCGCCTCGGTGAACACGGTGAACCGGGAGGCGCCCTCGTCGTGATGCGCGGGCAGCGTGCGGGTGACCCATTCGGTGCGGCCCCAGCGCTGCCACAGCAGCCCCATCACCACGGCCGTCGCCAGCGACGCCACGCAGCGCGCCACCACCATCTGCGGCTGGCCGGGGAAGGCGACCGCCGTCGCCACCAACACCACCGGGTTGATCGCCGGTGCGGACAACATGAAGGTCAGGGCGGCCCCGGCCGTCTCCCCGCTGAACAACCTGCGGGCCACGGGCACCGAGCCGCATTCGCATCCGGGCAGCGCGGCACCACCGACACCGGCGACCGCCACCGCGAGCGCCGGCCGGCGCGGCAATCGGCGGGCCAGTCGCTCCGGCGTGAGGTACGCGGCCACCAGGCCGCTCACGATGACGCCCAGCACCAGGAACGGCAGGGCCTGCACGAAGACACCGCAGAACACCGTGGCCGCGGCGGCCAGGCGAGCATGGTCGGTCAGGACACCGCTGACCCAGGAACCCGACAGTGCCAGTGCGGTGAGGGCGATGAGCAACAGTTCCATCGACCCGGCCCGCCGCCGGCGAACCGGCGCCAGTGTGGATTCGTCCCCGGCCATGCGCCCATCTTGCCGGGCAAGTCTGACAAGTCGCTCGCTACGTCGCTTGTGGCCGGGTGGGCACGACCGGGATCCGGCCCGCGCTCGCGCCGCCGTCGACCGCCAGGTCCGCACCCGTCATGTACGACGACGCGTCCGACGCCAGGAACGCCACCACCTCGGCGACCTCCGCGGGGTCGCCGACGCGCGTGAGCGGCGCACCGGGGTGCCCGCCGGGGCCGCGTTCGATCGGCAGATGCGCCACCATCGGGGTGTCGATCATGCCGGGGTAGACGGTATTGACCCGAATTCCCATGGGGCCCAACTCGATTGCGGCGACCTTGGAGAAGCCCCGCAGGCCCCACTTCGACGCGCCGTAGGCGCTGTAACCGGCCAGCCCCAGCAGACCGGCCTGCGAGGAAACGTTGATGATCGAGCCGCCGCCGACCGCTCGCATGGGCTCGGCGACAGCCTTGGTACCCAGGAAAGGCCCGATCAGGTTGACCCGCAGCTGCCGTTCCCACGACTCGGCGGTGTGGTCCAGCAGCGGTTCGACGGTACAGATCGCGGCGTTGTTGACCAGCGCGTCGATCCGGCCGAACTCGCTCAGCGCCAGCTCGACCGTTGTGCGCCAATCACTTTCGCTGCCGACGTCATGCCGCTGGAATCGGGCGGCGGCGCCGATCGACGCGGCGACCGCCTCCCCCTCGTCGACCAGGACGTCAGTGAGCACGACCTGCGCGCCGCGCTCGGCGAACAGCCGCGCCTCGGCCTCACCCTGACCGCGCGCCGCGCCGGTGATGATCGCGACCTTGCCGGAGAGATCCATCGTCAGTCGCTGTCCTGGTCGATGCCGGTCAGCATGAGCTCGGAGACCCGGCGCGGGGTCTCGGTGAGGTAGGCCATCGCCGCGATGCGCTTGGGCAGGATGACGTGCTTCTTTTCCTTCTCGACGGCATCGGCGATGGCTTCGGCGACCATGTCGGCGTCCAGCGGCTCCTGCGGGATCATCCGGAATTTCAGGGACCGCTCGATGGTGCGCCGGGCCGGCCCGAACGACCGGATGTGGTCGATCATGTCGGTCTTGACCTCTCCGATCTGCACCAGCGTCGTGCCCACCGGCTTGTTGCGCAGCTCGGAACGGATGCCTGCGGTGAAGTGGCTGAGGCCGGCCTTGGAGGCACCGTACAGAGTGACGCCCGGCCCGGTGGAGATGGCGCCCATCGAGGACACATTGACGATGTGCCCGCGGCCGCGCTTGATCATCCCCGGCATCACCTGACGACACAGCTCCATCGGAGCAATCAGGTTGACCTGCAACAGGTCTCGCACGTCTGCCGAAGACGCCTCGTAGAAGCGGCCGACCCGGTCCACACCGGCGTTGTTGATGATGACGTCGACGGGGCCGTCGGCCTCGACGCGGCCGATCAGTTCCTCGACCGCCGCCGGATCCATCAGGTCCGCGGGATATGCCTTGCCGCCCAACTCTTTCGCCAGCTCTTCGAGCTGCTCGGCGTTACGGGCGACGAGTGCGACGTCGGCGCCGCGGCGGGCCATCGCCTGCGCGATGTTCCGGCCCAGGCCACGGCTGGCACCGGTGACCAGAACCCGGCTGTTCCTCAGTTGCATATCCCTGCTCCATTCACGATCGTGCCGTCCCGGCGGAGCCCTCGAGCTCCGCGTCGCGACGCCGAGTCAGCTCATGGTGAGCACGCTAAACGCGGGACGCGCCGAAATTCAGAGGTAGTTCCCAATCAACGAGACAACATGTCCGCTGGCTCACATTTTTGGCTTCATAGTGATGTATGCGACGTTTATCGGGCGAGGACAACAGCTTCCTGGCGTGGGAAAGTGCCGTCCAGCCGCAGCACACCATCAAGGCCGTCGTCCTCGATCCGGCACAGGGCCACGAGCCCATCACCTTCGAGGCCGTGCGGGCCGCGCTGTTCGGCCTCGTCGACCGCGTCGAGCCCATGCAGTGGCAGTTGATGTCGCCGCGATTCGGCGCCGGCCGGCCGTGGTGGATCACGCGCGCCCGGGGCGACCTGAATTACCACATGAAGCGCGCCACGGCCGCTGCGCCCGGAACCGATCGCGAGCTGGGCGCGGAGATCGCCAAGCTCTTCGAGGAGCCACTCGACCGGAACCGTCCGGCCTGGCAGCTGTGGTACATCGACGGCCTGGCCGACGGCCGCGTCGCGCTCGTGCTCAAGATCCACCACGCAGTGGCCGACGGCATGGCGTCGCTGAACCTGCTCGAGCAGTTCTACAGCCAGGATCCCACCGACCGACTGCCTGAGCCGTCGGCCCGGCCCGCGCCCGACGAGCACCGGCCGCCGACCGCAGAGTGGCTGCCGATGGTGGCGCGTCAGCAGGTCAGGTCGCTGGCCAAATTCCCGAAGGTCCTGGCGCGCACGGCGAAGGTCACGCGCACCATCCAGAACCGGCAGAAGGCGGGCAAGCCCGGCTACGCCGAGGCCTTCATCCCGCCGGCCCTGCCGTTCAACGAGCCGCTGACCGCCCGGCGCGGCTTTGCGTTCGTCAATGTCGAGATGGATCAGATCAAGCGGGTGTCGAAGACGTTCGGCGTGAGCGTCAACGACGTCTTTCTCGCCATGTGCAGCACCGTCCTTCGCGAGTACCAGGCGTCCCGCGGCCCCGTCGGCGACGACACCATGACCGCCGTGGTGCCGGTGTCGATGCGCCCGCAGGACGGCGACCGGTGGGGTAACAAGGTCGCCCGCTGGAACGTCGAACTCGCGACCAACATCGCCGATCCGGTGGCGCGGCTGAAAGCCATCTCGGCGAACACCGCCACGGCCCGCGAAGTGCAGAGCGAGCGCGACGCCTGGCTGCAGCACGACTGGATGGAGTACTGGCCGCTGTTCAAGGTCTACTCGCGGGTGCTGCCGACCATCGGGGCGAAGGTCAAGAAGCGCCCGATGTTCAGCATGATCGCGTCGAACATGCGTGGCCCGCAGCAGACGCTGTACTTCGGCGGCGCCCCGGTCGAGAAGCTGATCTCGACCGGCCCGCTGGTCTTCCCGATGGGCATGAACATCACCGGCTGGAGCTACGAAGGCGGCATGCAGATCTGCGTACTCACCTGTACTGACCAGGTGAAGGATCCGCAGGCCATCGCCGACCGGCTGCCGGCGGCACTGGCCGAGCTGGTGGCCCGCTGCGAGACCGCGACGGATTCCGTCACCAGCTGACCCGGCTACGCAAAACGCCGGCCGTCCCTTTCGGGGCGGCCGGCGTTTTCGCTTGCGGCAGTTAGGCTTTGCCCTCGGCCCGCTCGCGCTGGATCTCGAGAGCGATGTCGATCAGCTGGTCCTCCTGGCCACCGATCAGCTTGCGCTGGCCGACACGGAGCAGCAGCTCGTGGGCGGGCACGCCGTAGCGTTCGCCCTGGCGCACCGCGTGCTTGAGGAAGCTCGAGTACACGCCCGCGTAGCCCATCACCAGTGCGTTGCGGTCCAGCAGGCACTCGGCCGGCATCGCCGGGGCGACAACCTCTTCCGCGGCGTCCGCGATGTCGAAGAAGTCGATGCCGGTCTTGACGCCGATCTTGTCGAACACGCCGACCAGCGCCTCGACCGGCGCGTTACCGGCACCAGCACCGAACCGGCGGCACGAACCGTCGATCTGCTTGGCACCCGCACGCACGGCCTCGACCGAATTGGCAACGCCCAGACCGAGATTCTCATGGCCATGGAAACCGACCTGCGCGTCGTTGCCGAGTTCGGCGACCAACGCGCCGACGCGGTCGGCGACACCTTCGAGCACCAACGCACCCGCGGAGTCCACCACGTAGATGCACTGGCAGCCGGCGTCGGCCATGATGCGGGCCTGCGCGGCCAGCTTCTCGGGAGAGATGGTGTGGCTCATCATCAGGAAGCCCACGGTCTCCAGGCCCAGTTCGCGGGCGAAGCCGAAGTGCTGGATCGAGACGTCGGCCTCGGTGCAGTGCGTGGCAATGCGGCAGATGGAGCCGCCGTTGCCCTGCGCGATCCGGATGTCTTCCTTGGTTCCGACACCCGGCAACATCAGGAAGGCGATCTTGGCGTTCTTCGCGGTCTCGGCCGCGATGGTGATCAGCTCCTGCTCCGGGGTCTTGGAGAACCCGTAGTTGAAGCTCGAACCGCCCAGTCCGTCGCCGTGGGTCACCTCGATGACCGGGACGCCGGCGTTGTCGAGGGCGCCGACGATGGCGCGCACCTCGTCAGCGGTGAACTGGTGGCGCTTGTGGTGCGAACCGTCGCGCAACGACGTGTCCGTCATCCGGACGTCCCACGCGGCGTCGAAGAAGATGTCTCCGGGCTGAAGTGCAGTGCTCATGCGTTCGCTCCCACGATTTCCTTGGCGATCTCTTCGCCCACCTTGGTGGCCGCAGCGGTCATGATGTCCAGGTTTCCAGCGTAGGTCGGCAGGTAGTCGCCGGCACCTTCCACCTCGACGAAGATGCTGACGACATGCTGGCCACCGTTGACCACCGACGGCTCGTCGAACTGCGGCTCGTTGAGCAGCCGGTAACCGGGCACGTACGTCTGCACCTCGGCGACCACGTCCTTGACCGACTGCGTGATGGCAGCGTGGTCGGCATCTTCGGGGATGGCGCAGAAGATGGTGTCGCGCATGATCATCGGCGGCTCGGCCGGGTTCAGGATGATGATGGCCTTGCCGTCGCGAGCGCCACCGATGTTGCGCACACCGGCGCTGGTGGTCTTGGTGAACTCATCGATGTTGGCCCGGGTGCCGGGGCCGGCCGACGCCGACGACACCGACGCCACGATCTCGGCGTAGGGCACGCCGCCCTGCGCCTCGACGGCACGCGACACGGCGTAGACCATCGGGATGGTGGCCTGGCCACCGCAGGTGACCATGTTGACGTTCATCGAATCCAGGTGCGCCCGCAGGTTGGCCGGCGGGATGACGCCGGGGCCGACGGCGGCCGGGGTCAGGTCGATGGCGCGGATGCCGGCTTCCTCGTACCGCGGCGCGTACGCCTTGTGCACGTAGGCGCTGGTGGCCTCGAAGATGAAGTCCGGCTTCTCGCTCTGCGCCAGCAGCCAGTCCGCCCCTTCGGCGCTGGTCTCCAGACCCAGCTTGCGGGCACGGGCCAGGCCCTCGCTCTCCGGGTCGATACCGATCATCCAGCGCGGCTCGAGCCAGTCCGACCGCAGCAGCTTGTACAGCAGGTCAGTACTGATGTTTCCCGAGCCGACGATCGCGACGCTCGCTTTGGACGGCATGCTCACTCCTCTATAGAAACTTGGGTATTACGCGAAAGACAGGTGGACAGAACCCAATCCGGCGAATTCGGCGACGAAGTCGTCACCCGGCTTGGCATCGAACGCCCGCATGCAGGCGCCCGGCAGCACCACGTCGCCGGCCTTGAGACGCACGCCGAACTGGTCGACCTTGCGGGCCAGCCAGGCGACCGCCGTCACCGGGTTGCCGAGTACCGCGTCGCTGCGGCCCTCGCCCAACACCTCGCCGTTGCACTTGAGCACGGCGTCGATGTTCCGGATATCGATGTCCTTCGGGGACACCCGCTCCTTACCCAGCACCCAGCCGGCCGAGGACGCGTTGTCGGCGATGGTGTCGCACAACTTGACCTGCCAGTTGGTGATGCGGGTGTCGATCAGCTCGATGGCCGGCGCGAACGCGGCGGTGGCGGCCAGCACGTCGTCCTCGGTGCAGCCGGCGCCGGGCAGATCGTCGGCCAGCACGAACCCGACCTCGACCTCGACCCGCGGCAACAGGTACTTCGAGGTCAGCACGGGCTGGTCCTCGAATACCTGCATGTCGTCGAGGAGGTGCCCGTAATCGGGTTCGTCCACATTCATCATTTTCTGCATGGCCTCGCTGGACAGACCAACCTTGTGTCCCACCACGCGGGCACCTTCCGCGACCCGCTGACGAATGTTGATCAGCTGGATCTCGTACGCGTCGACGACGTCGATGTCGGCGTAGGTGTCGGTCATCGGCGACATCGCGACCCGGCTGCGCTCGGCTTGGGCCAGCGCGGCGGCGAGCTCGGCACGCACGTTGTCGGACAGCATTCGTGAATTCCCCTAACTTCATGGACCGGCGCAGTTGTCCACAGGCCGGGCAATTCTATAACGTGTTCTACATGACTGGACAGGAGTACGACGTTGTCGTCGTCGGCAGCGGTGCAGCCGGTATGGTCGCCGCCCTCACCGCAGCCCATCAGGGCCTTTCGACAGTAGTCGTTGAAAAGGCCCCACACTATGGAGGTTCCACTGCGCGGTCAGGTGGCGGCGTCTGGATCCCGAACAATGAGATTTTGCAGCGTGCGGGGGTAAAAGACACCCCGGAAGCGGCCCGCACCTACCTGCACAAGATCGTCGGCGACGTGGTGCCCGCAGAGAAGATCGACACCTACCTGCAGCGCGGCCCAGAGATGCTGTCGTTCGTCCTGAAGAACTCGCCGCTGAAGCTGTGCTGGGTACCGAACTACTCCGACTACTACCCCGAGGTCGAGGGCGGCCGCGCCGGCGGACGTTCCGTCGAGCCCAAGCCGTTCAACGCCAAGAAGCTCGGCGCCGACATGGACGGCCTGGAGCCGGCCTACGGCAAGGTGCCGCTGAACATGGTTGTGATGCAACAGGATTACGTCCGGCTCAACCAGCTCAAGCGCCACCCGCGCGGCGTGCTGCGCAGCCTCAAGGTCGGCATCCGCGCCACCTGGGCCGGCCTCACGGGCAAGAACCTGGTCGGCATGGGCCGCGCCCTGATCGCCCCGCTGCGCATCGGCCTGCAGCAGGCCGGCGTCCCGGTGCAGCTGAACACCGCGCTGACCGACCTGTACTACGAGAACGGCCGGGTTGCGGGCATCTATGTCCGTGACACCAACGCTCCGGAAAGCGCTGAGCCGCAACTGATCCTGGCCCGTCGTGCGGTGATCCTCGGCAGCGGTGGCTTCGAGAAGAACCAAGAGATGCGCACCAAGTACCAGCGCCAGCCGATCACCACCGACTGGACCGTCGGCGCCAAGGCCAACACCGGCGACGGCATCCTGGCCGCCGAAAAGCTCGGCGCCGCACTGGAAATCATGGAAGACGCCTGGTGGGGCCCGACGGTGCCGCTGCCCGACAACCCGTGGTTCGCCCTGTCCGAGCGCAACTCCCCCGGCTCCATCATCGTGAACATGAACGGCAAGCGGTTCATGAACGAATCCATGCCGTATGTCGAGGCCTGCCACCACATGTATGGCGGCCAGTACGGCCAGGGCGAGGGCCCCGGCGAAAACGTGCCGGCGTGGCTGCTCTTCGACCAGCAGTACCGCAACCGCTACATCTTCGCGGGTCTGCAGCCGGGACAACGCATTCCGAAGAAGTGGACCGAGGCCGGCGTCGTCGTCAAGGCCGACACCATCGAGGAACTGGCAGAGCTCACCAACCTGCCCGTCGACGAACTCAAGGCCACCATCGAACGCTTCAACGGCTTCGCGCGCAGCGGTGTCGACGAGGACTTCGGTCGCGGCAACAGCGCGTACGACCGGTACTACGGCGACCCGACCAACAAGCCGAACCCCAACCTGGGCGAGATCAAGCACGGCCCGTTCTATGCGGCCAAGATGGTGCCCGGCGATCTCGGCACCAAGGGCGGCATCGTCACCGACATCCACGGCCGCGCGCTGCGCGAGGACGGCTCGGTGATCGAGGGCCTGTACGCGTCTGGCAATGTCAGTGGTCCGGTGATGGGCCACACCTACCCCGGCCCCGGCGGGACCATCGGCCCCGCCATGACCTTCGGATACCTCGCGGCACTGCACGTGGCAGGAAAGGGCTGACATGCCGATCAATCTCGACGAGGCCATCGGGGCCGAACTCGCACCCGTCGAATTCTCGTGGAGCAGTAGCGATGTGCAGCTGTATCACCTCGGTCTGGGCGCCGGCGCCGATCCGATGAGCGAGCGCGAGCTGCGCTACCTGATCGACGACAAGCCGCAGGTGCTGCCGACCTTCGGCAACGTGGCGCAGAGCTTCCACGAGACCAAGGCGCCGACCGTCAAGTTCCCCGGCATCGACATCGAGCTGAGCCGGGTGCTGCACGCCAGCGAGGCCATCTACACCGACGCTCCCATCCCGCCGTCGGGCACGGGCCGCGCCGTCACCAAGTTCACCGAGATCTGGGACAAGGGCAAGGCCGCGGTCATCTGGTCGGAGACCACCGTGACCACCCTCGACGGCGCTCCGCTGTGGAAGCAGAAGCGGTCCATCTTCGCCCGCGGCGAGGGCGGCTTCGGCGGCGATCGTGGCCCGTCGACCTCGGCGGCCGAGCCCGACCGGGCACCGGACCTGCAGATCTCGCTGCCGACGCTGCCGCAGCAGGCTCTGCTGTACCGGCTCTGCGGTGACCGCAACCCGCTGCACTCGGACCCGGCATTCGCCAAGGCCGCCGGCTTCGACCGCCCGATCCTGCATGGCCTGTGCACCTACGGCATCGGCTGCAAGGCCATCGTCGACAACGTGCTCGACGGCGACGCCGGCCGCGTCCGGTCCTACGGCGCGCGCTTCGCGGGCACCGTGATCCCGGGTGAAACCTTGCAGGCCAACCTTTGGCGTGACGGTGAACGAATCACCGGCGTGCTGACGGCGCCGAGCCGAGACAACGTCGTCGTGCTTGCTGGAATCGAGCTCACCGCGTCCTGACCAGGACGTATTCGGAATCGGCCGCCTATTCGGCGGCCGATTCCGGCAAACCAGGGCCGGCGGTCGGGTCGCCGACGGCGCGTCAACCTCTATCCACAGCTGACGCTTAACCTGCTAGCTTTCGTAGTAGTCAGTAATTATCCAATTACTCGTGACTCAACTTCCGTGGGGGAAGCCGCCCGTCGGACGACTTGGAGACAAAGGAGCCACATCATCATGAGTACCCGCAAGATCACCATCGCCATCGGCGCAGCCGCCGCATTCGGCCTGATCGCGACACCGTTCGCAGTGGCCGACCCCGCCCAGCCCGCAGGGGTGACGTCCGCCCCCACCACGGTGGCGTTCGGCTCGGACGGCAAGCTCGTCGACGGGAACACCGTCGCGGAATGGCAGATCAGCAACCTCAAGCCCAGCACCGATGTGCTCTCGCAGCACCTCAACGGCACGCTGTGGGAAGCGACAGCGGAGTACAAGGCCGAGCGCGGCAACTCGCAGCCGTTCGTGCCGAACCTGAACGCCCGCACCGCGACCGGCGAGAACTACCGCGTGCTGTGGGGCGCTGCCACTCCGCAGGGCATCAACCCCGCCGGCCTCGCCGAAGGGCAAGAGTCCAAGGGCAAGATCTACTTCGACGTGACGGGCGCCGCCCCGACCAGCGTCGTGTACACCGACGGGGACCGCGAAGTGATCAAGTGGCAGGGCACTGAACCCGCCACCGGTACCGCGCCGGCCGCCGCCCCCGCTCGTGGCACTGCGCCGGTGACCACGCCGGCCCCGGCTGCCGCCCCCGCCGCCACTCCTGCTGCCGCCCCGGCGGCTGCTCCCGCCGGTCTCGGCAGCGCCGTGCCCGGCGCCACCCCGGCCGGTGCTGTTCCGGCCGCCACCGGCACGCAGCCTCCGGCCGGCACCACCACCGGTGCGGTCCCGGCGGCGACGCCGAACGGTGAGACGCCTGCCGCCACCCCGGCCGGCACCCCGGCTCCGGCTGGTACTCCGGCGGTTGCTCCGGCGCCGGCCGGCACCCCGGGCGCCGACGCTCCGGCTCCGGCCGGCGCCCAGGTTCCGGCGGGCACCCCGGCCGGTACCCCCGCGGGCACCCCGGCGACGGCTCCGGCCGCCGGCCCGGCTCCCGAGGCGGCTCCGGTTCCCACCGCCGCCGAAAGCGGCCCGGGCACCGCTGCCACCGCCGGTGGCGCCGTCTCGCAGGCTCCGCTGACCCCGGCGCCGGCTCCGGCACCGAGCCAGGCCATCGCCGGCCAGCCCGCCTCCAGCGCGGGTCAGGGCACCGCCACCCCGGCCGGTAACCAGCAGGCCGCTCCGGCTGCTCCTGCTGCGCCGGTCACCCCGACCCCGGCCCCGGCACCGGCCTCCTGACGGTCAACCATTGAATTGGGGCCAGTCGCGATCATCGCGACTGGCCCCAATTTCGTTGTCCGGCTCGTTATTTCAGCAACTACATCTGACGGCCGACGTCGCCGCCGCGCTGCGGCGGCGGAGCCACGGGGGCGACGGGCGCCGGCCCCGCGGTGTGCGAACCCGCGCTGGGACCGGCCACCGGCGGCGCCGCCGGAGCCGGAGCGGACGTGTGCCGACGGGAGTCGCGGGCGTCCTGCTGGGCCTCCCGGCGATCCTGCTGGGACTGCCGGTTGTCCTGCTGTTGCTGGCGCGCGTCCTGCTGGGATTGCCGGTCATTCTGCTGGTTCTCCCGGGCGTCCTGCTGCGCCTGACGCTGTTCGGGCGACATGGGGGCACCGCCGCCGGCCGGCCCCCCGGGCTGAGCCTCCGGGGGTTCCCCGCCGGGCATGCCGCCTTCCTTGCCGCCGCCCTTGCCCATGGCCTGCTGGATCATCTGACCGAACTGGCCCGCCTGCTGGCCCATCTGGCCCAGACCGCCACCCTGGCCGGCCATCTGGCCTGCCTGCTGACCCATCTGCCCGAGCTGGCCGAGCATCTGACCCATCTGGCCGACGCCCTCCCCGCCCTTGCTGTCGGCGTTGTCGTAAGCCGACTGGGCCATGCCGACCTTGCCGGAGAACATGCCCTCCTTGGCCTGCAACGAGGCCACATTGGCGGTCATGTCGGCTGCCATGGCCGGCAGGATCGCGGCGATGGTCGCGCTCATGGCGTCCTCGCCGGGCTGGATCATCGGCATGTCAGGCAGCTCGACGGAAGCCGTGTTCCAGCTGATGTTGTCCGGTGTCTGCATCATCGACATCAGATATCCCCCCTACTCACCAGTCGTCGTCGATGTCTTCGTCATAGGAACCGTGGTCCAGTGCCTCGGGTACCGCCAGCTGGGTGATGCGACCCCCGCCGCCACCTTCACGGTGCCCCATGCCGCCCATGGCGCCCATCGCGCCACCGGCACCTGCGGCGGCTGCGACCGGAGCCAAGCCACCGGCGCCCATGCCGCCCGCGGCACTGGCCGGCATCACGCCGGGCCCAGCCGGGCCGGGGCCGACCATCTTGGCCAGCAGCGGCGTCTGTACGGAGGCCGCACCCACACCGCCGCCGCCACCGCCGGGCATGCCGCCCTTCATCAGGCCCGCGCCATGAGCCGCGCCGGAACCGCCGGCCAGCGGATGGTTCGAGAACGCACCGAACGGCGAGGCGCCGAGGCCGGCCTTGCCCTGCCCGCCGCCCTGGAACAGGGACGTCAACTGCTGCAGTGGCTGCGAAAGTTGTTGCAGCGGTTGCATTGCCTGCTGCGGCAGCTGCCCGAGCATCTGCGGGAGCTGACCGGCCATCTGCATCATCTGGCCCATCATCTGGCCCATCTGGTCGCCGCCCTTGCCCGCCGACTCGGCGGTCTTCTGCGCGGTCTGCGCCACCTGCGGCGGCACGCCGGCCGTCGGGATGCTCGGCGGTGCGCCGACGAAGTTGGCCACCTCGGTGGCACTGGCCGTCACCGCGGCGATGTTCTGCGACAGGCCCATCTTGATGCGGCTCTGGATCAGCTCCTGCACGTTGGGGAACGGCGCCGCCGACAGGGCCATGCACTCCGCCTGCACTTCCTCGGCGGTGGCGTTGACCAGGTTCTTGGTCTTGATGACCGCGGCCACCATGGACTGCAGCTTGGCGGCGATGGCCGCCGCCTGCGCGCCGTTGGCCTCATGACCGCCGATGATGGTGCCGGCCTCACCCGCGGCCGCCAGCGACGCCGCGCCCTGCCACTGATCGGTCAGATTCATCAGCTGGCTGGTCTGCTGCGGCACCACGGATCCGCTGATCTTGGTGGCCAGCTTCGTGTAATGGGCGGCCGCTTCTTCGAGCTGTTCCTCATTGACGTTGGGCCACCCCGGCCCCGTGACCGTCTGCGATCCGAACGGACTGCTGTCCGGCTGAATCCCCATAGACACGGCCCCCTTCCCCAGACATACCGCGTCGGTTCGAGCCTACCGCCCCGACGGCTACCCACCCGACGCGAACTGACGGTCCGGATTCGGCTGATCCTGCCGGGCGAGCAACCGGGCATAGCCGGTTCCCATGGCCAGCAGCACCAGGCCCACGACGATGAACACCGCCACCCGGAACATGCCGTTCAGGGTCCCGAGATCGAACAGGAACAGCTTGGCCATCGCCGCGGCCACCAGCGCCAGGCCGCCGCCGATGGGCAGTGATCGCTGCGTCTTCGGCCGGCGGGCCGCGTACCCGAACAATGCCGCCGCGACCGCGATCCAGCCGATGGTCGCGACCATGTGACCCGCGAAGAACCCGCCCTTGACGCCGCCGATCAGCACGCCGGCGGTGACGGTCGCCGTGGTGGACGCGTAGGCGGCGACCACGACCGCGCCTGCCCACATCAGCCGCACCTCGTCGTCGTCACGCCTGCCGGTCCACGACCACACGACGGCCACCGCACTGGCCATCGCAAGGATGCTGGAGATGACGGTGGACACCGCGCTGTGGGTGTTCAGCTCCACCGCGCGGAACAGCAGGTCCGGCGGAGAGTAGCTGAGGTAGACGGCACCACCCACGGCACCGAATCCGGCAGCGACCCAGCGGGCGATCGCGTCACGACGCCCGGCGACGGCCACCACGACGGACATCGCGAGCAGCACCGCGCCGCCGGTCCTACCGTCGAAGGCCACCAATACCGCGACCAGCGCGCAGACGGCCGATGTCGCCGCCCAGATCCGCCGCACCACATCAGCGACGCCGGGCAGACGGTTGCCGGCCAGCACGACGGCCAGGAACAGGGCCGCCACCGCGGCGATGATCGACGCGGCGACCACCGGACGGACCACCGCCGAGATGAACAGCACCGGCACCGCGCCGCCCGCCGTGGCCAGGGCCAGCAGCGAGCGGTTGGCGGTCTTGGGCAACAGGGTCAACGCGCCCCCGACGGCCAGCACGGCTGCCGCCGCGCAGGCACCGGCGAGACCCGGATTCCGGTGGGTGCCGAATGACGCCGAGGCCAGTGCCACCAACAACGGAAAGGTGCAGACGGCGGTCCGGGCCACGAACATCGCGACCCAATCCTTGCCGATTTGCACCGGCAGCGACGCCGCGGACAGCGCCAGCATGAACCCGATCAGCAGCAGCGAGACGCCGTCGGCCACCACGGGCGCCAGCACGGCCAGCGGCACCAGCACCAACAGCGCGAGTTGCTGCGAATCCCAGCGCCGCGCCAGGGTCAGCCCGCCGCCGCCGATCACCGCCGCGAGCACCAAACCGACCGGCGCAGAAAGCCATTCGTAAATCGTGGTGACCGCGACGACGTCGATGTACGCCGCGGCGATGCCGGTGGCGGCCAGGGCGACCGCGCCCACCGTGCCGCCGGGCCGCGTCTTCAGGCGAGTCGCCCCGACCACCAGACCGGCCGCCAGGACCGCCCCTGCGCCGACCCGGAACTCGGGCCGCAACAGCCCGGCCTGCGCGGCGAGCACCAGCAGCAGGGCGACGCCGATCAACGTCACCGCGACGCCGGCGGCCGCCAGCGCCTTGCCGATCCAGCTGTCCGAGCGCTCGGGCCGCGGCGGCTGCTGCTGGGGCTGCGGCGGCGCGGCCTGAGCCGGCTGCCAATACTGCTGCGGCGCGGCGTATCCGACGGGCTGCGCGGCCGGCTGCTGGTACGCCATCGACCGATCGAGCTCGGTGAGGCAGGCCGAGACCCATGCCAGGTGATGGGAGATCGCTGCGACATCCTGCGAGAGCCGGGCAACCATCGCCCGCTGCGGTTCGGTCATGCAGGTCATCATCGCGCCGAGCCACGCGAGTTCGGATGAGTAGGACTACCCCTATTGACGCAGAACTGCCCCTCTCCTGTCGAAAAGGGGCAGTTCGCGAGCGGGGTGATTCAGCCCAGGATCAGGCCTGACGTCGGAACACCGGTGCCGGCGGTGACGAGCACGTGCTCGACATCGGGCACCTGGTTGACCGACGTGCCGCGCAGCTGGCGGACGCCCTCGGCGATGCCGTTCATGCCGTGGATGTAGGCCTCACCGAGCTGACCACCGTGCGTGTTGATCGGCAGCTTGCCACCGAGCTCGATCGCACCGTTCGCGATGAAGTCCTTCGCCTCACCCTTGCCGCAGAAACCGAGCTCCTCGAGCTGGATCAGCGTGTACGGGGTGAAGTGGTCGTAGATCACCGCGGTCTGAATGTCATTGGGCGTCAAGCCACTCTGACCCCACAACTGCTTGCCGACCAGGCCCATCTCGGGCAGACCGAGCTCGTCACGGTAGTACGAGTACATGGTGAACTGATCCTCACCAGCAGCCTGTGCCGCCGCCTCGACGACGACCGGGCGCTGCTTGAGGTCCTTGGCGCGCTCGGGCGTGGTGACGACGATCGCCACGCCGCCGTCGGTCTCCTGGCAGCAGTCCAGCAGGCGCAGCGGCTCGGCGATCCACCGCGAGTTCTGGTGGTCCTCGATGGTGATCGGCTTGCCGTAGAAGTGCGCCTTCGGATTGGTCGCCGCGTGCTTGCGGTCGGCCACCGACACAGCACCGAAATCGGCACTCGTGGCGCCGTATTCGTGCATGTAGCGCTGCGCGACCATGGCCACCGAGGCGGCCGGCGTGCTCAGCCCGTGCGGGTAGGACCAGCTGTACTCGACACCGCGGGAGTCGGCGTTGACGGTCAGACCCGTCATCACCTGGCCGAAGCGGAACTCCGAACGCTCGTTGAAAGCGCGGTATGCCACAACGACTTCGGCGATACCGGACGCCACCGCCAGCACGGCCTGCTGCACGGTCGCCGCCGCGGCGCCGCCGCCGTAGCCGATCTGGCTGAAGAACTTCAGCTCCCCGATGCCGGTGGAGCGGGCCACCGCGGTCTCCAGGTTGGAGTCCATGGTGAAGGTCACCAGACCGTCGACGTCCTCGGGCGACAGGCCCGCATCGTTCAGTGCGTCGGTGACCGCCTCGGCGGCCAGCCGCAGTTCACTGCGGCCGGAGTTCTTGGAGAAGTCCGTCGCGCCGATACCGGCGATGACGGCCTTGCCGGAGATGCTCACTGCGCGGCTCCCATCGTCAGCGCGGAGGTGGCGATGACGTGATCACCAAGGCTGTTGCTGCCCACCACTTTCAGCGTCACCAGGTCGCCTTCGACAGCGGTCACCTCACCACGGAAGGTGATGGTGTCGTAGGCGTACCACGGCACCCCGAGGCGCAGCTTGATCGACTTGATGATGGCGTTCGGGCCCGCCCAGTCGGTGACGTAACGCCCCACCAGACCGGTGTCGGTCAGGATGTTGACGAAGATGTCCTTGGAGCCCTTGGCCTGCGCCTTGTCCCGGTCGTGGTGCACGTCCTGGTAGTCCCGCGTGGCGATCGCCGTCGAGACGATGAACGTCGGGTCGCCGTAGATCGAGAGTTCGGGCAGCTTGGTGCCCACGGCGGTGTTCACAGCGGCGGCGGTCACTTGGCGGCCTCCCAGGCGTACAGACTCCAGGCCGGACTGACATCGCTGTCCGGGAAGTCGAGGAACGTTGCGCTGACCGGCATTCCGATCTTCACGTCGTCATGCTCGACGCCGCGCAGCTCACCGAGCATGCGCACACCCTCTTCGAGTTCGACGAGCGCGATGATGAACGGCAGGCTGCGGCCGGGCACCTTCGGCGCGTGGTGCACGACGTAGCTGAACACCGTGCCCCGGCCCGACGAGACGACATAGTCGATCGGGGCATCCTTGTCCTGCCAGATCGCGGGCACCGGCGGGTGCTGCAGCGAGCCGTCGGGCCGCTTCTGAATCCGCAGTTCGTGCGCATTGACGCCGTCCCAGAAGAACTGGGTGTCGCGCGACGACGACGGGCGCATCAGCTTGTCGGGGTCCAGATCGGCTGGGATGGAACCAGTTTCGGCTGCTTCTTTACCTTGCTTGTTGGCCGGCAGGAACTTCATGATGCGCCAGTCCATGTCGGCGACTTCCTCGTCACCGACATGCCAGCGGATCTTCTGGTTCACGAAGTAGCCCTCGCCCAGCGCCGTCTGCTTCGGACCGACCACGTCGGTGACCTCGGCACTGATGCTGACGCGTTCGCCTGGCTGCAGGTAGCGGTGATAGGTCTGGTCGCAGTTGGTGGCGACGACGCCGACGTACCCGGCGTCGTCGAACAACTTCATGATCCGGGCCAGCGGATCGTCGTCGGACCGGGTGCGGCCCAGGCCCATCATGGTCCAGACCTGGATCATGGCGGGCGGCGCCACGATGCCGGGGTGCCCGGCGGCCTTGGCGGCCTCCTCGTCGACGTAGATCGGGTTCTTGTCGCCGATCGCGTCGACCCAGTGGTGAATCATGGGCTGGTTCACCGGATCCCGGCTCAGGGTCGGCTTGCTGCGCCCGGATGCGACGATCTCGTCGATACCGGCCTGAAGATCAGTCATCGATCGCCCTCCTACCGCGAGACCCGCGGCACCTTGAGGCCCGATGCGGCGATCATCTCGCGCATGACCTCGTTGACCCCGCCACCGAACGTGATGACCAAGTTGCGCTTGGCCATGGTGTCCAGCCACTGCAGCACCTTGGCGGTGTGCTGGTCGGCAGGGTTGCCGAAGCGTCCCACGACCTCTTCCGCCAGCCGGCTCACTTCCTGAATGCGCTCGGTGGAAAAGACTTTCGTCGCGGCCGCATCGGCGACGGCGATGTTCTCACCGGACGAGGCGACCTGCCAGTTGAGCAGTTCGTTGAGCCGCATGATCGTCTTGATCTGCCCCAGCAGCCGCTTGGCCTCCGGATTGTCCAGCGGGACAACGCCATCGGAGCCGGGCTGGGAGGCCCAGCCGTGCACCTGCTCGTAGATGCCCGCCACGCGACCGGCCGGTCCCAGGCCGACACGCTCGTGGTTGAGCTGAGTGGTGATGAGCTTCCAGCCACCGTTCTCCTCGCCGACCAGCATGTCGGCGGGCACCCGCACATCGTTGTAGTACGTCGTGTTGGTGTGGTGGGCGCCGTCGGACAGGATGATCGGGGTCCAGGAGTAGCCCGGGTCCTTGGTGTCGACGATCAGGATCGAGATGCCCTTGTGCTTCGCCGCGGTCGGGTCGGTGCGACAGGCCAGCCACACGTAGTCGGCGTCGTGGGCACCGGTGGTCCACATCTTCTGGCCGTTGACGATGTACTCGTCACCGTGCCGCACGGCGGTGGTCCGCAGCGATGCGAGGTCGGTGCCGGCCTCGGGCTCGGAGTAACCGATCGCGAAATGCACCTCGCCGGAGAGGATTCCGGGCAGGAACTTCTTCTTCTGTTCCTCGGTGCCCAGCAGCTGCAGGGTGGGTCCCACGGTCTGCAGCGTGACCATCGGCAGTGGGATGTCGGCGCGGTTGGCCTCGTTGATGAAGATCTGCTGCTCGATGGGCCCGAAGCCCAGGCCGCCGTACTCCTTGGGCCAGCCCACACCGAGCTTGCCGTCGCTGCCCATGCGCTTGATGACGGCGCGGTAGGCCTCGTTGTGCCGGTCGGTCTCCATCGCCGCCGCCTCTTCGGGCGTGATCAGCGTCGAAAAGTACTCGCGCAGTTCGGATTGCAGCTTGCGCTGTTCCGCGGTCAGGTCGATAAACATCAGGCTCCCACCAGATCGAGACGGTGCGACGGACCACCGAGCAGGCGGTTCAGGTCCTTGATCGAGGAGTAGTAGCGGTCCATCGGGTAGGTGATGTCCATGCCCATGCCGCCGTGCAGGTGATGGCACAGCCGCATGGCCGGCGGGGCCTGCGAGGTCAGCCAGTAGCCCAGGATCGCCAGGTCCTCGGATGCGTCGAGTCCCTCGGACAACCGCCACACCACCGAGGTGGAGACGAGATCGATTGTCCGCGAGGCGATGTAGACCTCGGACAGCTGCGCTGCCACCGTCTGGAAGGTGGACAGCGGCCGGCCGAACTGCTCGCGCGTCGCGGTGTAGTCGGCGGTCAGCCGCAGTGCACCGGCGACCAGACCGGCGCCGAACGCGCCGATCATGGCCAGCGCCAGCTCGTTCACCCGCGCCACCGTGGCGCCGGCCAGCACGTCGTCGTCGGCCACTGCCACGTCGGTGAAGGTGACGACGTATTCGTCCGAACCGTTGGCGGTCGGGGTCTTCTCGACCGTCACACCGGCGGCCTTCGGCGACACGACGACCACACCGCTGTCGGTGGTGACGAGCAGCCACTGCGCCGTCTCTGCATACGGCACACCGATTTTGGTGCCGTTGAGCTTGCCGCCGGCGTAGCTGGTCGACGGCTTCTCCGGCAGCTGGTTGCCGGCTTCGTTCAGGGCGGCAGACAACACCGCGCCCTGCGCGACACCCGCGAGGTACCGGTCCTGCTGCGCTTCGGTGGCCAGGTCGACCAGCGGGACCAGGGCGAGCCCGATGGTGGCGAGGGCCGGCCCCGTGGTGCCGCGCCGACCGATCTCGGTCAGTGCGGTGGCCGCCTCCGGCAGCCCCAGCCCGTCACCGCCCAAGCGGTCCGGCACCGCGAGTGCCACGACGCCACCGGAAACCAGTGCTTCCCAAGTGTTTTCCCGCTCGAGCACAGATGTCACCACATCGGCGACAGCCTGCTGCTCAGGGCTCGGTGTGAAATCCACCCGAATCCTCCTTGATTCGTGTTACCGGACTACTGCAGTCAGTCGCCGTCAGTGCTGGACGGGGCACTTACCCGTGTAGTCAACCTGCCAGTGCTTGATGCCGTTGAGCCAGCCCGACATGAGCCGCTCGGGCTCGCCGATCGAGGTCAGGTCCGGCATGTGGTCGGCGATGGCGTTGAACATCAGGTTGATGGTCATGCGCGCCAGGTTCGCGCCGATGCAGTAGTGCGCGCCGGTGCCGCCGAAGCCGACGTGCTGGTTCGGCGACCGCATGATGTTGAAGGTGTGCGGGTCCTCGAACACCTCTTCGTCGAAGTTGGCCGAACGGTAGGACATGACGACCCGCTCGCCCTTCTTGATCTTCACGCCACCGAGCTCGGTGTCCTCCAGAGCGGTGCGCTGGAACGCGGTGACCGGCGTGGCCCAACGGACGATCTCGTCGGCGGCCGACTCCGGGCGCTCCTTCTTGTAGAGCTCCCACTGATCGGGGTTCTGGGAGAAGGCGATCATGCCGTGCGTGATCGAGTTGCGGGTGGTCTCGTTACCGGCGACGGCCAGCATCACCACGAAGAAGCCGAACTCGTCGTCGGACAGCTTCTCGCCGTCGATGTCGGCTTCGATCAGCTGCGTGACGATGTCGTCGGTCGGGTTCTTGGCCCGCTCGGCGGCCATGTTCATGGCGTAGGTGATCAGCTCGAACGAGGATGCGGCCGGGTCGATGTGGGCGTACTCCGGGTCCTCGCCGGCGGTCATCTCGTTGGACCAGTTGAAGAGCTTGTCGCGGTCTTCCTGCGGCACGCCGAGCAGTCCGGCGATGGCCTGCAGCGGCAGCTCGCAGGACACCTGCTCGACGAAGTCACCGGTGCCCGACGCGGCGGCGGTCTCGGCGATCTTCTGTGCCCGCTCGTTCAGCTCGGCCTGCAGTCGGCCGATGGCACGCGGGGTGAAACCACGGGAGATGATCTTGCGCAGGCGGGTGTGCTGCGGGGCGTCCATGTTCAGCAGCACCGCGCGCTGCACGTCGACGGCCTCACGCGTCATGGCCTGCGGCCACACCGGAATCGCGCCATCGGGTGCGCTGCCGAAGATATCGTTGCGCTTCGACACCTCTTTGACGTCGTCGTAGCGGGTGACGATCCAGTAGCCCTTGTCACCGAAGCCGCCGGTGCCGCCGGGCACGTCCACCCAGTGGATGGGCTCCGACTTGCGCAGCGCGGCGAGTTCCTCGACAGGCAGCCGCTCCAGGTTGAGGTTCGCGTCCAACAGGTCCAGATCGGACGGGATGGGGCAGGGCATGGTGTCTCCTTGGGGAATCCAACGCCTCAGAACAGGGTTCCGAGACAAATCCTTCTAGTTCGGCGTTGCGACCATTGAAACACGCCTTCACCGCAGATAAAAGGCACGTCCCGATGATTGCTTGTCAGAGTAATGAAACGTGTTCTAGCCTGAGCTCATGGGTAATCCTGTCATCGTTGAAGCCACTCGCAGCCCCATCGGCAAGCGGGGAGGCTGGCTGTCCGGCCTGCATGCGACCGAACTTCTGGGCGCCACGCAGAAGGCTCTCGTCGAGAAGGCCGGGCTGGATGCCGGCGACGTCGAGCAGCTCATCGGCGGCTGCGTCACGCAGTACGGCGAGCAGGGCAACAACATCACCCGCCAGTCCTGGCTGGTCGCCGGATTGCCCGAGCACGTCGGCGCCACCACCATCGACTGCCAGTGCGGCAGTGCCCAGCAGGCCAACCACCTCATCGCGGGTCTGATCGCCACCGGCGCCATCGACATCGGCATCGCCTGCGGCATCGAGGCCATGAGCCGGGTGCCCCTGGGCGCCAACGGCGGTGGCGCGCGCGCCGCATCGTGGGACATCGACCTGCCCAACCAGTTCGAGGCCGCCGAGCGCATCGCCAAGCGCCGTGGCATCACGCGCGACGACATCGACGCGCTGGGCTTCGCCTCGCAGGCCAAGGCCAAGCAGGCCTGGGCCGAGGGCCGCTTCGACCGCGAGATTTCGCCCATCGAGGCGCCGGTCATCGACGAGAACAAGCAGCCGACCGCCGAGCTGAACCTGGTCAGCCGGGACCAGGGCCTGCGCGACACCACCCTGGAGGGCCTGGCCGCGCTGAAGCCGGTCATCGAAGGCGGCATCCACACCGCCGGCACCTCGTCGCAGATTTCCGACGGTGCCGCCGCGGTGCTCTGGATGGACGAGGACAAGGCCAAGGCCCTCGGCTTCAAGCCCCGCGCCCGGATCATCGCGCAGGCCAACGTCGGCGCCGAGACCTACTACCACCTGGACGGCCCGGTGCAGTCCACCGCCAAGGTGCTCGAGAAGGCGCGCATGTCGATGGCCGACATCGACCTGGTCGAGATCAACGAGGCGTTCGCATCCGTCGTGCTGTCCTGGGCTCAGGTGCACAAAGCCGACATGGATAGGGTCAACGTCAACGGCGGCGCCATCGCGCTGGGCCACCCGGTCGGTTCCACCGGCTCGCGGCTCATCACGACGGCGCTGCACGAGCTGGAACGGACCGGCAAGTCGACGGCGCTGATCACGATGTGCGCCGGCGGTGCGCTGTCCACCGGCACGATCATCGAGCGCATCTAGAGCGAGGAGCAGGGTCGCCACCATGGCCGACGGGGAAATGAGCGACAGGCAGCTGAAGATCCTGAATTCCAAGGGAATGCAGGTCGGCTTCAAGTGGATGTCGCGGATCAACACCTGGGCATTCCGGGCCACCGACGGCCGGATCGGCGCCAAGTGGCGGCTGGGCTCCAAGCCCGTCGCCACGCCCCCGCCCGTCGGGATCCTGACCACGATCGGCCGCAAATCCGGCGAGCCGCGCGACAGCCCGCTGCTGTACCTGCGTGAAGGCGACCGGATCGTCGTCGTCGCCTCGCAGGGCGGTCGCGACACCCATCCGATGTGGTACCTGAACCTGGTCGCCAACCCGAAGGTGACGTTCCAGGTGCGCGGCGAGAAGCTGCAGCGGATCGCCCGTGAGGCCACCGATGCCGAACGCGACGAGTACTGGCCCAAGCTCGACGCCATGTACCCGGACTTCGTCGACTACCGCTCGCACACCGACCGGAAGATTCCGATCATCCTGCTCGATCCGGCCTGAGCACCGACCGAAGAACTCCCCTGGACGCCCGTTGTCCAGGGGAGTTTTTCGTGGGCGGTGAACCGATCAGGCCCGGCGATCGCGCCAGCAAAGTTCTTCAGTTAATTGACGGAACGGACTAGACAGATTCATAGATGTGTACATAGTGTGGCCCTGCACACATCCAGGGCAACACTATGGAGCCGTCTATGTCATCAATGTTCCGTCGGGGGCTGTCGCACAGCCGGACATTCAAACGCGGAGCACGAGGCGCGGCCGTCCTGGTCGCGGCCGTGTTCATGTTCCTCACCTCGGCCTTCTCGGCCTGGGCCGCAACCAACATCACCATCACGTTCGTCCGGCACGGCGAATCGGCGGGCAACGCCTCGGGCCTCATCGACACCAAGATTCCGGGCCCCGACCTGACGGCGACGGGCCAGACACAGGCCCAGACCGTCGCCGGCGTCCTCGCCAACGACGGCCTGGCGCACGACGCCATCTTCGCCTCGGACATGGTGCGCACCCAGCAGACCGCCGCGCCGTACGCCACCGCGACCGGCATGCCGGTGACGGTGCTCAGCGGTCTCCATGAAGTGCAGGCCGGCATCTTCGAAGGCCAGTCGCAGGACTCCGGCTTCGCCCGCATCCTCTACGCGCTGATCCCGCTGTCGTGGGCCACCGGCAACCTCCTGATGCCGATGCCCGGTTCGCCCGACGCCAACGGCATGGTCTTCCAGGACCGATTCAACGGCGCGGTCGACGACATCTACAACAGCGGCGCACAGAACCCGGTGGCCTTCGCGCACGGCATGTCGATCATGGCGTGGACGCTGATGAACGTCGAGAACCCCGACCTCACGCTGATGCTGAAGCACCCGCTGGGCAACACCGAGATCGTCACCGTGACCGGCAACCCCGAAGACGGCTGGACCCTGGAGAACTGGGGCGGTATCGCCGTCACGCAGAACCCGGCGCTGCCCACCAAGCTGTTCGTCAACGTCCGCGACGCCGTCAAGGTGCCGCAGATGGCGCTCTACAACGTGGCGAAGGCGCTGCGGACCGGCAACATCTCCAACATCGCCAACGCCATTCGCGACGGCGTGTTCGATACCGCCAAGGCCGTCGTGAACCTCCCCGTCAACATGGTCAAGAGCGTCGTGAAGTCCGTCCAGACCGGCACCGTCTTCAAGGCGGCACCGCCGCCTTCGTCGGTGCAGGCCGTCACCCCGAATGCGGCCGCGGCCAAGGAATCCGACAGCACCGACAAGCCTGCGGTGACGCCGACGCTCGCCAAGCAGGTCTCCGCCCTGAAGCCGGCCACCACTGGCGCCAAGGACAAGACCGTCAAGACCACCAAGGTCGACGACACCCCGGCCGACACCACCAAGGCTGACGACGTCAAGGCCGGCGACACCAAGGCCGACGACGCGACCGCGGGCGGCACCAAAGCCGACGACAAGGGCACCGAAGGTCAGGGCACCAAGGTCAAGAAGGACAAGTCGAAGAAGGACAAGGCCACCAAGGCCGAGGCCGCCAAGTAGCAACAGCAAAGAGGCTCCCCCAGAACGAGTTTCGTTCTGGGGGAGTTTTTCTTTCCGAGACGGAATGAGTGGCTCGGCCGCGGTCGTTGTCGTTGATATGCCAACCGGAGTTGTGCTGGACCCCGACCGTAGTTCCCCCAATCATGTCGCTGCCGCGATCGATCAGGCCCGCCGCGCCTACAACGCCGGCGTGGGCCAGGTGTGGATCGCCCAGCAGTTCGACCACGACGCCATCTCGCTCGCCGGATACGTCGGCGCCGCGGTACCCGGCCTTGCCGTCGGCACCTTCGTCGTACCGATCAATCCGCGCCACCCGCTGACGCTCGCCTCGCAGGCCCTGACCGCCCAAGCGGCCACCGGCGGGAACTTCAGCCTCGGCCTGGGTTTGGGAGCGCACGGCCCCGAACAGGTGGCTTTCGGCACCGCATGGCCCAACACCATCGGCCGGCTGCGCGAACACCTGCAGGTGCTCCGGTCGATCATCGACACCGGCACCGTCGACTTCCACGGCGACGAATTCACCGCCGCCCCAGAGTTTCCGGTGACGGTCGCCGGCGGCACGCCCCTGCCGGTCTACGTCGCGGCCATGGGACCCAAGGCATTACGTGTGACAGGAGAATTGGCGGACGGCACGCTGCCCTATCTGGCCGGGCCGCGCACCATCGAGGAATTCATCGTGCCGACCATCTCCGAAGCGGCCAGCGCAGCCGGAAGGCCCGCGCCCAAAGTGATTGCCGCGGTACCCGTCCTGGTGACCGACGACGTCGACGAAGGCCGGACCACCGCCGCGGAGGCCCTCGAGTTCTACGCGACCATCCCGTCGTACGCGAAGGTGATCGAACGCGAAGGCGTCGACTCGGTCATCGATCTCGCGGCCGTCGGTACTGCCGCGCAGGTGTCGACTCAACTCCGCCGCTACTTCGCGGCAGGGGCGACCGATGTCGTGCTCAGTCCCCTCGTCCGCACGGGCATCGCAGCGCTCGAACCGATCTGGGATGTCGCCGCCGCGCTGTGAAGCAGACCAAAAAAGCGTCCCCGCAACATGATTGGTTGCGGGGACGCTTCAGCAATCGTGGCGGTTACGAGCCGTAGACCGGCACCGCGGGACGTGCCTTGGCCAGCAGATCCGCGACGACGGGGCCCAGCTCGGCCGGGTCCCACTTGGCACCCTTGTCGATCTCAGGGCCGTGCGCCCAGCCCTCGGCGATGCGAATCTTGCCGCCTTCGAGCTCGAACACCTTGCCCGTGACGTCACGCGACTCGACACTGCCCAGCCACACCACCAAGGGCGAGATGTTTTCGGGCGCCATGGCATCGAAGGCCTGGTCCTGAGTGGCCATCATGTCGGCGAAGACCGTCTCGGTCATGCGGGTCCGGGCCGACGGCGCGATGGCGTTGGCGGTGACGCCGTAGCGACCCATCTCGGTCGCGGCGACCAGCGTGAGTGCCGCGATGCCGGCCTTGGAGGCGCTGTAGGTGGCCTGGCCGACGCTGCCCTGCAGGCCGGCGCCCGAGCTGGTGTTGATGATGCGGGCATCGACGGTCTCGCCGGCCTTGGACTTGGCCCGCCAGTACGCGGCGGCGTGCTTCATGGTGGCGAAATGCCCCTTGAGGTGCACCGCGGTGACGGCGTCGAATTCGTCTTCGGTGGCGTTGGCGAGCATGCGGTCGCGGACGATGCCGGCGTTGTTCACCAGCACATCGAGCGTGCCGTACGTGTCGACGGCCTGCTGGATCAGGGCCTCGGCCTCCGCCCAGTTCGCGACGTTCGAGCCGTTGGCGACGGCCTCGCCGCCGGCGGCGACGATCTCGTCGACCACGTTCTGTGCGGCGCTGCCGCCACCGGCGGGCGAACCATCCAGGCCGACACCGATGTCGTTGACCACGACGCGGGCACCTTCCGCGGCGAACGCGAGCGCGTGCTCACGCCCGATTCCGCCACCGGCACCCGTCACGATGACCACGCGGCCGTCGAGCAATCCCATTTGATCTCTCCCTTTACTTGTTGGCGCTTGACGCTTCGAGGTAGTGCGGCGGCTCGCCGCCGCCGTGGACCTGCAGGGACGCGCCGCTGACGTACGACGCGGCCTCGGAGGCCAAAAATGCTGCGGCCCAGCCGATGTCGGTGGGCTTGGCCAGCCGCTTCAGCGGCACCGTCGCGGCCACGGCGGCGACCGACTCGGCGTCGCCGTAGAACAGCTCGGACTGCTCGGTCTCGACCATGCCGACGATGACGGAATTCACCCGGACCTTGGGCGACCATTCGACGGCGAGCGTCGTGGTCAGGCTGTCGATGCCGGCCTTGGCGGCACCGTACGCACCGGTGCCCGGAGTTGGTCGGTGGGCGCTGACGCTGGAGATGTTGACGATCACGCCGCCGGCGTCCTGCTGCTGCATCACCGCGTTGGCGTGCGTCGAAACCAGCAGCGGCGCAATCAGGTTGAGCTCGATGATCTTGGTGCTGAACTTGGCCGACGCGTCGGCGGCCAGCGCGAACGGCGAGCCACCGGCGTTGTTGACGACGACGTCCAGCCGGCCGTGCTTGGCGACGATGGCGTCGATCATGGCCTTGACCGCCGCGTCGTCACGAACGTCGCAGGCGTGGAACTCGTAGGGCAAGCCCTCGACCTCGCGCCGCGCGCAGGTGATCACGGTGGCGCCCTGCTCGGCGAACACCGCGCTGATGCCGGCGCCGACGCCGCGCACACCGCCGGTGACCAGCACCACGCGACCGGCCAATTGCAGATTGATTCCAGCAGTCACTGTGCTAGCGTACCAAGCAAGTGCTTGCTTAGGTACCCGTCCCCCAGGAAGTGACTGATGACCATCACCACCAAGACAGTCGAACCGGGCATCGTCTCGGTCACCGTGAACTACCCCCCGGTCAACGCCATCCCGTCGGCCGGTTGGTTCGAGCTGGCCGACCAGATCACCGCCGCCGGGCGCGACAAGAGCACCCACGTGGTGATCCTGCGGGCCGAGGGGCGCGGCTTCAACGCCGGCGTCGACATCAAGGAAATGCAGAACACCGAGGGCTTCGGCGCGCTGATCGACGCCAACCGCGGCTGCTACGAGGCGTTCCGCGCGGTGTACGAATGCCAGGTCCCGGTCGTCGCGGCCGTCAACGGCTTCTGCGTCGGTGGCGGCATCGGCCTGGTCGGCAACGCCGACGTCATCGTCGCGTCCGACGATGCGAAGTTCGGTCTCCCCGAGGTCGAGCGCGGCGCCCTGGGCGCGGCGACCCACCTGTCGCGCCTGGTCCCCCAGCACATGATGCGCCGGCTGTTCTTCACCGCCGCGACCGTGCCCGCCTCGACGCTGCAGCACTTCGGTTCGGTGCACGAGGTCGTCCCGCGCGAAGAACTCGACGAGGCCGCGCTGCGCGTCGCCCGCGACATCGCGAGCAAGGACACCCGCGTCATCCGCGCCGCCAAGGAGGCACTGAACTTCATCGACGTGCAGCCCGTCAACGCGCGCTACCGCATGGAGCAGGGCTTCACCTTCGAACTGAATCTGTCCGGCGTGTCCGACGAGCACCGCGACGAGTTCGCGGGGACCAACAAGGGGTCGAAATAATATGGCAGACAAGACAACAACTCTCGATGCGGCCGTAGCCGAGATCGAAAGCGGCATGACCATCGGCATCGGTGGCTGGGGTTCGCGCCGCAAGCCGATGGCGTTCGTGCGGGCGCTGCTGCGCACCGACGTGACCGACCTGACCGTCGTCACCTACGGCGGCCCGGATCTCGGATTGCTCTGTGCCGCAGGCAAGGTCAAGCGCGTCTACTACGGCTTCGTGTCGCTGGACTCGCCGCCGTTCTATGACCCGTGGTTCGCGCGCCGCCGCACCGAAGGCGCCATCGAGGCCCGCGAGATGGACGAGGGCATGCTGCGCTGTGGCCTGCAGGCTGCCGCACAACGTCTTCCGTTCCTGCCGATCCGTGCCGGCCTGGGCAGCGACGTCCGCGCCTTCTGGGGTGACGAACTCAAGACCGTCACCTCGCCGTACGAGACCGACGGTGCCCACGAGGAACTCATCGCCATGCCGGCGCTGAACCTCGACGCCGCCTTCGTGCACATGAACCTCGGTGACGTGAAGGGCAATGCCGCCTACACCGGCATCGATCCCTACTTCGACGACCTGTTCCTGATGTCGGCCAAGCGCCGCCACCTGTCGGTCGAGAAGATCGTCTCCACCGAAGAACTGGTGAAATCGGTTGTGCCGCAGCAGCAGATCATCAACCGCATGATGGTCGACACCGTGGTCGAGGCCCCCAATGGCGCCCACTTCACCACCAACGAGCCCGACTACCGGCGCGACGAGAAGTTCCAGCGCCACTACGCCGAGGCCGCCGGCTCGGACGAGACGTGGGCCGAGTTCGTGAAGACCTACCTGTCCGGAACCGAGGCCGACTACCAGGCCGCGGTCCGTAAGTTCGCCGAGGCCCAAGCAGCCCAGAAGGAGGCCGCCAAGTGAGTGACGCAACCCGCGCCGAGGTCTGTGCCGTCGCCTGTGCCGAATTGTTCCGTGACGCAGGGGAAATCATGGCCAGTCCCATGACGACCGTCGTGCAGATCGGCGCCCGCCTGGCCCGGCTGACCTTCTCCCCCGACATCGTGATCACCGACGGTGAGGCCCGCATGCTGGCCGACACCCCGGCGATCGGCGCCCCGTTCGCCGTCGAGGGCTGGATGCCGTTCAACCGCGTCTTCGAGACGCTGGCCTGGGGCCGTCGCCATGTGGTCATGGGCGCCAACCAGATCGACCGCTACGGCAACCAGAACCTGTCGGCCTTCGGCCCGATCCAGCAGCCGACGCGCCAGATGTTCGGTGTCCGCGGCGCGCCCGGCAACAGCATCAACCACGCCACGAGCTACTTCGTGGGTAACCACACCAAGCGCGTGTTCGCCGAGTCCGTCGACATCGTCTCCGGAATCGGCTGGGACAAGGTCGATCCGGCCAACCCGGCATACCGCTTCCTGAACGTATACCAGGTGGTCTCCAACCTGGGTGTGTTCGACTTCAACGGACCCGAGCACCAGATGCGCGCCGTGTCGCTGCACCCGGGTGTGACGGCCGACGAGGTCGCCGACAACACCTCGTTCGAGGTGCACGGCCTCGACGCCGCCGGCGAGACCCGCCTGCCGACCGCCGAGGAACTGCAGCTGCTGCGTGAGGTCATCGACCCGAAGTCGTTGCGGGACAAAGAGGTCAAGGCCTAAGTCATGGGCAAGCTCAGGACACCGCTGACCGAACTGGTCGGCATCGAGTACCCGATCGTGCAGACCGGCATGGGCTGGGTGGCCGGCGCGCGACTGGTCGCGGCCACCTCCAACGCCGGCGGGCTCGGCATTCTGGCGTCGGCGACGATGACGCTGGAAGAGCTGCAGACCGCCGTCACCAAGGTCAGGGCGGCCACCGACAAGCCCTTCGGCATCAACATGCGTGCCGACGCCGGCGATGCGGATGCCCGCTGCGACCTCCTGATCCGCGAAGGAGTCAAAGTCGCCTCCTTCGCCCTGGCCCCCAAGCCCGAGCTGATCGCCAAGCTGAAAGATGCGGGCGTCGTGGTGATCCCGTCGGTCGGCCTGGCCAAGCACGCCAAGAAGGTGGCGAGCTGGGGTGCCGACGCGGTGATCGTGCAGGGCGGCGAAGGCGGTGGCCACACCGGCCCGATCGCCACCACGCTGCTGCTGCCGTCGGTGCTCGACGCCGTCAAGGACACCGGTATGCCGGTGATCGCCGCGGGCGGTTTCTTCGACGGTCGTGGCCTGGCGGCCGCGCTGTCCTACGGCGCCGCCGGCGTCGCGATGGGCACGCGGTTCCTGCTGACCTCGGACTCGACCGTGCCGGACGCCGTCAAGCAGCGCTACCTGGAAGCCGCACTGGACGGCACCGTGGTGTCGACCCGCGTCGACGGCATGCCGCACCGGGTGCTGCGCACGGGTCTGGTCGAGAAGCTCGAAAGTGGTTCTCCGGTGCGCGGTTTCGTCGCCGCAGTCGGCAACGCGCAGAAGTTCAAGAAGATGTCGGGCATGACCTGGCGGTCGATGATCAAGGACGGCCTGGCCATGCGCCACGGCAAGGACCTGACCTGGTCACAGGTCGTCATGGCCGCCAACACCCCGATGCTGCTGAAAGCCGGTCTGGTGGAAGGCAACACCGAGGCGGGCGTGCTGGCCTCGGGCCAGGTGGCCGGCATCATCGACAGTCTGCCGTCGTGCGCCGAGCTGGTGCCGCGGATCGCCGACGAGGCCATCGCCCACCTGCAGGCTGCGACGAGCTACATCGTCTAACTACTGCACGACCAGTCGTAAGCCCCCAGATCTTTGTGGATTTGGGGGCTTACGCCTGTGCGCGGCAGCGAGGTTCGCGTCGAGGGTGCGTACAGATCGTCAGGTCCACTCTTGAGACGCGCTGGCGGCACAGTCGCGAGCCTCTGCCTGCTCGGCACTCGACAAGCAAATGCCTAGTGGCGTCGAGCGTGCGCTCACGCAGACAAAGTTCGAGTAGCGAGGATCCTGGGCGCACGATCAACGCGAGCAGCAACATTCGCCCGGCCTGTCAACCCGGGCCGTGGACGTTGGCTTCTCGCGACAACATATCGCCGGATCCGTGCCGAATCTTCGGCTGCCGGGGATGTCGAAACCCCTCCCCGAGCTCCGTAGCGTAGCCATCGACCCCAGCGGCAAGGTTCCTACCTGCTATAACAGGCTCGACAAACCGCACCAGAGAGGTAACCGGTCGAATGACTGCCATCGGTGGTGTGGCCTACATCGTCGTCACCTTGCTCCCCGTTCTGACCCTTGCCGCGATCAACGCCATAGTCCGCGCGATCGGTAGGCGCCGCGGACGGCCAGACCCCGCAAACGAGGACTCATGACCACGCTGACCGCCGCCCCGCCCGCCGTCCCCAACCCGACGTTCATGCGGTACGTCCAGAACCCGATCTGGAACTTCCTGTGCGACCACTACTTCCGGCTCGAGATCGACGGCTGGCACAAGGTGCCCTACGAGCCGTCGCTGCTGATCGGCATCCACTCCGGCGGCTCCCTGACCATGGACGCCTGGACCCTGGTGCACTCCTGGTACCGGCATTTCGACGGGCAGCGCATCCTGCACGGCACCGCGCACGACGTGCTGATGGGTGCCCCCGGCCTCGGTGACTACTTCCGTGCCGTCGGCGTCATACCCGCGTCGCGCGACGGGGTGACCAACGCGCTGGCTGCGGGCCGCGACGTCGTGGTGTGGCCGGGCGGTGAGCTCGACGCGATGCGCGCCTGGCGCGACCGCGACAAGGCGATCCTTGCCGGCCGCAAAGGCTTTGTGAAGCAGGCGATCCGGTCCGGTGTGCCGATCGTCCCCGTGGCCACCATCGGTGGGCACGACACCGTCTTCGTGCTGAACGAAGGCAAGTTCCTGGCCAAGTGGAGCGGCCTCGGAAAGCGGTTGCGCGGCGCCAACATGCCGATCATCGCCGGCTTCCCGTTCCCGCTGGCCGTCGAGGTGCTGCCGATGCACCTGCCGCTGCCCGCGAAAATCCGCACCGAGCTGCTCGACCCCATCTACGTCGACACCGACCCGGAGCGCGCGAACGATGCCGCCTACGTCGACAAGGTGTACGACGAGGTGCAGTTCGCCATCCAGTCCGGCATGGACCGGCTGGCCAAGCGCCGCAGCTTCCCTGTGCTGGGCTGACGCAGTGCGGCGGCGTCCTCGATAGGCGCCGCCGATCACGTGCTCGGAACTTCCACTTTGACGGCCGTTCCCCGCTGCGGAAACCTTATTGGGGCTGACATCGTCATCGATCGGAGTGGGCCCATGCGCACCGTCTACCTGCGCGTGCGCCGGGCCATGACCCCACCGACGGAAGACCACCGGCCCGCGTTACGGGTCGCGCTCGGGTTGGCCATCCCGGGTGTCGCGCTGCTGGCCGCGGGACGCCCCGACCTGATCATCTACGCGGTGTTCGGTGCGATCACCGGCATGTACGGCCGCACGGAAAGTCGCGGCCGGCGGTTCGCGCATCAGACCCAGGGTGGCGTGATCCTGGTCCTCGGCGTGGCCATCGGCGTGGCACTCGCCAATTCCCATGTGCCACCGGCGGTCCTGGTCATCGCCGCCGTGGCATTCGCATCCATCGGCTCGGTGGTGACCGACTACCTCGCGCTCAAGCCAGAGGGGCCGTTCTACGGTGTCTTCGCGCTGGGTGCCATTGCCACGGTGCCCGCGGGCCGCGTCGCGCCTTCGTCGGCGATATTGCTCTGTGCCGCAACGGCTTTGTTGTGCGTCCTGCTGGGTGTACTCGACGCGCCGCGAGCCGTGACGCCACCCGCCCGGCTTTCCCTGCCGAACCGGCGCGATGTGCTGATCCACTCCGGCCGCTACGCGCTCGCCATCACCGCCGCCGGTACCGCCGGCCTGGCGCTGGGCGTCGACCACGCCAACTGGGCCATCGCGGCCGCGGCCGGACCGTTGGCGGCCGCCGACGCCAGTGGTCGCATCAGGCGCGGAATCCACCGCCTGGGTGGCACTTTCATCGGCCTGGCCGTGGCGGCCGCACTGCTCGTGCCGGGGCCCAGCGAGTATGTGCTGGCGATCTGCGTCATGGTCCTGTTGTTCCCAACCGAACTGTTCATGGCGCACCACCACGCGGTCGCGCTGGGCTTCTTCACGCCGCTGATCATGCTGATGACCGACCTTGCCGCGCCCACCGAACCGCTGGTGTTGCTGACCGCTCGTGGCATCGACACGATCATCGGCGTCACCGCCGCGATCGCGGTGGCGATGCTGTTGCCGGGTGCCCGCGAGTAGCGCGAACCTGAGCTTGTGTGCCAGTCCCGCGGGGAATCTGGCACACAAGCTCAGGTTCGACTAGGCAGACTTCGTCACCGTCACCTTGACGTTCTTCATGATGGGCTGGTCGCTCTGCGAGCTGAAATCGCCGATGGCACAGAGCACATTCATCTCCGGCATGTAGCCGGCCGCGTTGCCGCGCGGGATGCCGTAGGGCACGGCCTTGTAGCGGCGCAGTGAGCGGACGCTGCCGTCGCGCGCGGTGGCGACGATGTCGACGTCGTCGAACTCCTTGATGCCGCGGTCGGCCATGTCGCGCTCGTTCATGAAGATGAGCGTGCGCAGGTTCTTGATGCCGCGGTACCGGTCGTTGTCGGAGTACACGGTGGTGTTCCACTGGTCGTGCGAGCGCAGCGTCGCCAGGATGAGCGTGCCTTCGCTGACAGTGTCGTCGGGCAGCTCGACGGCCGAGAACTCCGCGCGGCCCGACGGCGTCAGGAAGATCAGTTCCCGTGCGGGCTGCTTGATCCGGAAGCCGAGCGGCAACCGGACCCGGCGGTTGAAGTCCTCGAAACCGTTGAGCACCTTGGCCATCGTGTCGCGGATGCGGTCGTAGTCCTCGACGTACCAGTGCCACGGCGTCTGGCTGTTCGGCAGCGCGGCCGCGGCGATACCGGCGATGATCGCCGGCTCGGACAGCAGGTGCGGTGACGCCGGCTTCTTCATGCCGACCGACAGGTGCACCATGCTCATCGAGTCCTCGACCGACGTGGACTGGATGCCCTCCTTCTGCTGGTCCTTCTCGGTGCGGCCGAGGCACGGCAGGATCAGGGCCTGACGGCCGTGAATCACGTGGCTGCGGTTGAGTTTGGTGCTGACCTGGACGGTGAGGTCGCACTTCTGCAGGCCCTCGAAGGTGTACGCGGTATCCGGTGCGGCACTGGCGAAATTGCCGCCCATACCGATGAACACCTTGACGTCACCGCTGTGCATGCCCTCGATGGTGTGGACGGTGTCGAGCCCGTGCGCACGGGGCGGGTCGATGCCGCAGACCTCGGCCAGCCGGTCCAGGAACTCCTCGGTCGGCCGGTGGTCGATACCGCACGTGCGGTTGCCCTGCACGTTGCTGTGCCCGCGCACCGGCGACGGTCCGGCGCCCTCACGGCCCAGATTGCCTCGCAGCAGAAGCAGATTCACGATTTCCCGGACGCTGTCGACGCCGTGTTCGTGCTGGGTGACGCCGAGGCACCAGCTGATGATGCTGCGGTCCGCGTCGCGGTAAATCTTGGCGGCCCTGCGGATATCGCGCTGCGACACCCCGGACTTGTAGACGATCTCGTCCCACGACGTCGCCTCGACCGCGGCCCGATAGGCCTCGAACCCGGTGGTGTACCGCTCGATGAACTCGATGTCGAGCGCCTTCGGATCCGTTTCTGCTTGTTCCAGAACAGCTTTGGCGATGCCACGGATGAGGGCCATGTCGCCGCCGATCCGGGGCTGCAGGTTCAGCGTGCTCGTCTTGGTGGACTTGAAGGTCGCCATCCGCAGGAAGTCATGCGGGATGATGGTCTTGGTGGCGCCGGCCTCGACCAGCGGGTTGATGTGCACGATCTGCGCGCCGCGGCGATAGGCCTCCGACAGCGCGGTGAGCATGCGGGGCGCATTGGAGGCGGCGTTGACGCCGATGACGAACAGCGCGTCGGCGGTCTCCCAGTCCTCGAGGTCGACGGTGCCCTTGCCGGTGCCGAGGGCCGCCTGCATGGCGCGGCCACTGGCCTCGTGGCACATGTTGGAGCAGTCGGGCAGATTGTTGGTGCCCAGCTCGCGGGCCATCAGTTGATAGAGGAACGTCGCCTCGTTACCGAGCCGGCCCGACGTGTAGTACGACGCCTGGTTCGGGTCGTCGAGTTCCGCCAGCGCCCGGCCGACGAGGTCGAAGGCGTCGCGCCAGCTGATGGGCTTGTAGCGGTCGGTCTCGGCGTCGTACACCATCGGTTCGGTGAGTCGGCCGGTGTCTTCGAGCGCGAAGTCACTCCACCCCGCCAGTTCCGAAACCGTGTGCTGGGCAAAGAACTCCGGCCCGCAGCGCTTGTGCGTCATCTCCCACGTGACGTGCTTGATGCCGTTCTCGCAGATGTCGAGCTTGAGGCCCTTCATGTCGTCGGGCCAGGCGCAGCCCGGGCAGTCGAAGCCACCGTCCTCGTGGTTCATCTTCATGATCGCGTGCGGTCCGCTGATGGGTTCGCGCTCGCGGGCCAGGAACTTCGTGACGCTGATCGCCGCGCCCCAGCCGGCCGCGGGATGGTGGTAGGGATGGAACTCGGGCTCGCCGTGTCCCTCGGTATCGACTCGCTGCTCAATGCTCCGGTCGGTCATGCGATAAGTCTGCTCGGAAACCGACGCCTGAGTCCAAGGGCAATTTCCGTGAGCCTGATAGGCATCGCCTATCGACCGTGGTCGAATAGTCCATGCTGTTTCGCCAGCTCGAATACTTCGTGGCGCTCGCCCGCGAGAAGCACTTCGCGCGCGCCGCTGCCGCCTGCTACGTCTCGCAGCCGGCATTGTCCGAGGCCATCCGCAAGCTCGAGAACGAACTCAAGGTCCCACTGGTGCGGCGCGGGCAGAGCTTCGAGGGCCTCACGCCCGAAGGTGAACGGCTGGTGTTGTGGGCGCGCCGGATCCTGGCCGATCACGATGCCCTCATCCACGAGGTCACCGCGTTGCAGACGGGTCTGACGGGCGAGCTGCGGCTCGGCGTCATCCCGGCCGCGTCGGGCACGGTGGCCCTGCTGACCGATCCGTTCTGCCTCGAACACCCCTTGGTACGAGTGCAATTGGAGAGCAGCCTGCGCTCGGCGGGCATCGTCGAGCGCATCCGCCGCTTCGAACTCGACGCGGGCATCATCTACCCCGACGGCGTCGACACCACAGGCCTGACCGTCACACCGCTCTACGAAGAACGGCAGGTGCTGATCGCGGGCGCCGAACTGCTTGCCAGCCAGCCGAATCCGCTGACCTGGTCCGACGCCCTGGAACTCCCGCTGTGCCTGCTGAACACGGGGATGCGGGGCCGGCAGCTGCTCGACGATGTCCTGGCGGCGCACAGCCTGACGGCCACACCGCGGCTCGAAGCCGACTCGGTGGTGTCCCTGCTGGCGCAGGTCAGCGGTGGCCGCTGGGCGAGCATCGTCCCCCAGACCTGGCTGCACACGTTGCGCCCGCCGGACGGCGTGCGAGTGGTGCCGCTGGAGGAACCTCAGGTGACGGCGACGGTCGCGCTGGTCACCAGCGCTGCCGAACCCGGTTCGGTGCTGGCGCGAGCATTGGTCGCGACGGCGCACCGCGCGCCGATGAAGCCCGACTAGCGATACCACCCGGGAAGCTCGCTGGGCCGCAGATCGGTGGTGTCCCCCGGCCGGGTCAGCGTCAGCACGGCCCGCACGATCTCGGGGCGCGCGGCCAACGCGTCGGCGATGGCGTTGAGCCGTGCGGCGACGTTCGATTCGGCCGCGTCACCGACGAGGTCGACGGCGGCGACGAGGTAGATCCGGTTCGCCCCAACCCATTCCATGTGCAGATAGCTGACCCGCTCGATGTCGTGATGGTCCAGCAGGGCCAGCAGCGCGTTGTTGCGCGCAAGCGGCGTGACCGTCTCCCCCGTCAGGAAATCCATGTTGCGCTCGATGAGGAACAGCGCCACGCCCCCGAGCAGCAGACCGACCAGGATCGAGCCGATGGCGTCCCAGACCGCGTTGCCGGTGAGCTGGTGCGCCAAGATGCCGCACGTCGCGAGCACGATGCCGATGAGGGCCGAGAGGTCCTCGGCGAAGACGGCCCGCAGCATGGGGTTCGACGTGACGCGGATATAGCGCAACGGATGGATCCGCCGTTCGAGAGCGCCGGACTTCGTCTGCGAAAACGCTTGCAGGAAAGACGATCCCTCCAACAGGAACGAAACCGCGAGCACCGCATAGGCCCAGCCGTAGGACGTCGCCTCGGCTTCGCCTTTGAGGGACTGGATGCCGTGCCAGATCGACACCACGGCGCCGACGGTGAACAGGCCGAAAGCCGCGAACATCGACCAGATGTAGCCCGCGCGGCCGTAACCCAGCCGATGTTGGGCATCGGCCGGCTTGTCCGACTGGCGGGTGCCGATGAGCAGGAACACCTCATTACCGGTGTCCGCCCAGGAATGCGCGGACTCGGCGAGCATCGACGCGCTGCCCGTGACGACGGCGGCGACGGTCTTGGCCACCGCGATCAGGGCGTTGGCACCGAGTGCGACGACCACCGTGAGGAAGCTGTTGTCGTCCGATCCACTCATGCCCTGAACACTAGAGCCCGTCAGTAGGCGTCGCCGGGTTGCACGATGCGGACCGGTCCACGCCGCGGCGCCGGGGGTTGCGGCTCCTGCACCCATTCGGCGCCACTGGCCGCCATCAGCCGGCCGATCTCATCGATGTGCATGTCGGCCAGGTCCCACACGTCGGGCACCAGCTCGCGGTCGACGATGAAGCCGAAGTCCAGCCGGTCCAGATAGCTCACCACGGTGATGTTCAGTCCCTGTCCTTCGGTGACGATCGACACCGGGAACTGATGGACCAGCTGCGCGCCTGCGAAGTACAGCGGCTTGCGCGGACCGGGCACGTTCGAGATCACCAGGTTGAACGGCGTGGCCGCGATCCGGTGCGCCAGCCCGAAGCGGGACGCCAGCCGCATGGCGGACGTCGACAGCACCGGTGCCGACACCTGCGCCATGTCGCCGAGTTGGCTGGCGGGCACCAGGTCCAGCAGACGCTTGGCGTCGAGCATGGCCTCGCGGCAGCGGGCCACGCGCTCGAGCGGGTCCGCGCAGTCGGTCGGCAGTTCGGGGAAGATCGCGGACACCCGGTTGGTCCACGGGTCCTCCTCGTCGCCGGTACGGATCGACACCGGCACCATGGCGCGCAGCGGACCGTCGGGCAGCGCGTCGTGGGCGAGCAGGTAGCTGCGCAGGCCGCCGGCGCAGATCGCCATGACGATGTCGTTGACCGTGCCGCCGGTTGCGGTCTTGAGTTGCTTGACGTTTTCCAGCGACGCGGTGCGCATGGCGAACCGGCGATGCCCGGTGATGGGCTTGTTCCACGGCGTCGGCGGCGCCGCCGAGGTGGGCAGCGGAATCTTCGGGCCGTCTTCTTTGCCAAGGCGCGCAATGGCTTTGATGGCCGAACCGGCCTTGCTGGCGGCGCTGCCGATGCTGTCGATGCCGGCCGCGTCGGCGAGCTGGCCGACCAGCCGGGTCTGGAACCGCAATGCCTTGACCGGATGGCCTGCCAGGTTGATGACGGCGCGGCGGAGCAGATCGATATCGCTGGGTAGCGGCTCGGCTTCCCACGCCCGGCCGGGAGCGGGCGGCGTGGCGTTCGGATCGGTGTCGGTCAGGATGTTGAGCATCAACTGCCCGGCGGCGCCGTCGATGGTGGCGTGGTGATACTTCGTCAGCATCGCCCAGTTCCCGTCGTCCAGGCCATCGATGACGTAGACCTCCCACAGCGGCCGGCTCCGGTCCATCGGGCGGCCGACGATGCGCGACACCTGATCGGCCAGCTGATCGACCATTCCCGGTCGGGCCAAATGGATTTCGCGGATGTGGAAGTCCAGATCGAAGTTCGGGTCGTCCACCCAGTAGGGATGGTCGAGACCCAGCGGCACCTCGACCAGTCGCCGCCGCAGTGGTTCGAGCTCACCGATGAGCGACGCGTACTTGGCGTGCACGGCCGCGTAGGGGTCGAACTCCTCGCTGGGCCGCTCGAAGATCATCAGCCCGGTGACGTGACCGAACGTCGTCGGCGTCTCCAGGTAGAGGAAGGTGGCGTCCATGCCGCTGAGCTGCTTCACGAGTGTTCTTCTCCTTGTTGGGTTTCCAGCTCAGCTGGTGAGCAAGCCACCCTCGACGGGCAGGGTGATTCCGGTGACGTAGCTGCTGGCGTCGCTGGCCAGGAAGATCAGTGCGGCGCTGAGTTCCTCTGTGCGCCCGAGCCTTCCGGCCAGGGTCCGGGGCAGGACGGTGGTTTCGAAGTAGCCGTCCGCATACTGATCGGTCATCTCAGAGGCGAAGAATCCCGGCGCCAGGGCATTGACGCGGATGCCCTTGCGTCCCGTCCACTGCTGGGCGAGGTCGCGCGTCAGGCCGATCAGGCCCGCCTTCGATGACGCGTAGGCCGCCTGCGGGAGGCCCGCGGTGGTCAGGCCGAGAATGCTGCTGACGTTGATGATCGAGCTGCCCGGCTGCATGTGGGCGGCACATGCTTGCGCCATCCAGTAACACCCGTTCAGGTTCAGGTCGATGACGGACCGGAACTGCTCGGGCGTTTCGCGCGTCGCCGGGACGGCCGTGCCCACTCCCGCATTGTTCACCAGAATGTCGACCCGTCCGAAGGATTCGACCGCGGCTTGTACGAGGGCCTTGCAGTCGTCCGGATTGGTGACGTCGGTGCGCACGGCGACGGCCCGGCGACCAGCGGCTTCCACCAGCGCCTTGGTCTCGGCCAGCCGGTCTTCGCGGCGCGCACCGAGCACGACGTCGGCGCCGGCCTGCGCCAATGCCTGCGCGAATCCGACGCCGAGGCCGCTCGAGGCGCCGGTGACGACCGCGACGCGGCCATCGAGACGGAAGAGATCAAGGATCGAAGCTGCGTCGCTCTGGGTCACTCGTGCATCATATCCAGATATGTTGCACAGACGAGACTGATCGAGATATATCTCACTCAGACATCAGCCGCTACCATGATGCGGAGACGGCGAGATGAACAGGAGGTGTGCCATCAGCGAGACACCGTTGGGTCGCATGCTCGCGTCGACAGACCGGCGCCCCGACCCACTCGAGGCGTTCCGCATCGCGCGCCGCTGGTTCATCGAGGGTCGCCGCATCGAAATGCAGGAACTGGCAACCGAACTCGGCATCAACCGGGCCACGCTGTTCCGCTGGGTCGGCGGGCGTGACGAACTGATCGCGGAAATCCTGTGGTCGCTGGCCGAGCCCACACTCCAGGCGTCTATCGACGCGGCACCCGGGCACGGCGCCGCGCACATCGCGCGGGCCGTCGGCCACTTCGCCACCGTGATCGACGAGGCCGGCTTCTTCCAGGCGTTCCTGCGGCGCGAACCCGAACGCGCCCTGCGGATTCTGGCCACCCGTGCCGGGACATTGCAGGGCCGCCTCGTCGGCGCGATCGAAGAGCTACTCAACGACGAGATCGCGACGGGTCAACTGGACCCGCCGCTGCCCCCGCGCGACCTCGCGTTCCTCATCGTCCGCATCGTGGAGTCGTTCCTCTACGCCGACATCATCACCGGCGAACCGCTGGAGGTCGGCAAGGCCGAGCAGGCCATCGGCGCGCTGCTGGGCCACCGACCCGGGTAATCCCTACCGGCCGGGGCCCATGGGCCCGGGCACAGCCGGCACCGGCGGTGGATTGGGAATCGTCACGCTGGGCGGCGGCACCGTGACGGTGACGGTGCTGGTGCTGGCCCGCGTCGACGGGGTCGTCGGCGGCGTCGACGGACCGACCGGAACTCCCGGGATGATCTCCGTCGAAGTCACCGTCGTGCTCGTGCTGGAGGTGGGCTGCGACGGCGGTGGCGACTCGTCCGAACAGGCGCTTGCACCGAGAGCAACTGCTGCCACGGACACGACGACGATGGACCTCAACATGATTGCCGAATGCCCGTTCATTCGAACCGGTAAACCCGGACAGACACAAAACTGCCCCCTCCCGGAGGAAAGGGGCAGCTTCGTCGTGCGTGATATCAGAGGCGCTCGATGATGGTGACGTTGGCGGTGCCGCCGCCCTCGCACATCGTCTGCAGGCCGTAGCGGCCGCCCGTGCGCTCCAGCTCGTTGAGCATGGTGGCGAACAGCTTGGCACCGGTGGCGCCGAGCGGGTGGCCCAGCGCGATGCCGCCGCCGTTGGGGTTCACCTTCGCCAGGTCGACGTTGAGCTCCTTGGCCCACGCCAGTACGACGGATGCGAACGCCTCGTTGATCTCGACGACGTCGATGTCGTCCATGGTCAGGCCGGTCTTCTCCAGCGCGTACTTGGTCGCGGGGATCGGGCCGGTCAGCATCTTCACCGGGTCGTCGCCGCGGCAGCTGATGTGGTGGATGCGGGCCCGCGGCTTGAGGCCGTGCGCCTTGACCGCTGCCTCGGAGGCCAGCAGCGTTGCCGACGCGCCATCCGAAATCTGGCTGGCCAGCGCGGCGGTCAGCCGGCCGCCCTCGACCAGGACCTTCAGCGAGGCCAGCTTCTCGCGGGTGCTCTCGCGCGGGCCCTCGTCGACCTTGAAGCCGTCGACCGGGATGATCTCGTTGTCGAAGCGGCCCTCACGGATCGCGGTGAACGCCCGCTGGTGGCTGTTGAATGCGAACTCTTCCATGTCTTCGCGGGAGATGTCCCACTGCTCGGCGATCATCTCGGCGCCGCGGAACTGCGAAATCTCCTGGTCGCCATAGCGTTCCACCCAGCGCTTCGACTCGTTGGTCGGCGAGGTGAAGCCGAACTGCTCACCGACGATCATCGCCGAGCTGATCGGAATCTGGCTCATGTTCTGGATGCCGGCGGCCAAGATCAGGTCGGCGGTGCCGGACATGATGGCCTGCGCGCCAAAGGAAATGGCCTGCTGCGAGGAACCACACTGCCGGTCGACCGTGGTGCCGGGCACGCCCTCGTCGTAGCCGGCGGCGAGCCAGGTCAGGCGGCCGATGTTGCCGGCCTGCCCACCGATGGCGTCGACGCAGCCCACGATGACGTCGTCGAACGCGGCGGGGTCGACGTCGTTGCGCGCGAAGATCCCGCGGTACACCTCCACGCCGAGATCGATCGGGTGGTAACCGGAGAGGCCACCACCCTTCTTGCCGACGGCGGTGCGCACAGCGTCGATGACGTACGCCTCAGATGCGGCCATTTCTCATCTCCTTCTTTGGGTGAAACTCATTTGGCGGCAAGGCGTTATGGGGCTACCGCGACGCCGCCGAGCACGATGGTCAGGTAGTGCTGCCCGACGTCTTCCGCGGTCAACTTGCCGCCCGGCTGGTACCAGCGCACCGAGACCCAGGTGGTGTCACGGATGAAGCGGTAGACCAGATCGACGTTGAGGTCGGACCGGAAGACGCCTTCGGCCATGCCCTGCTTCAGAACGTCGACCCACATCTTGCGCTGCTGGCGGTTGCGTTCGTCGACGAAGGCGAACTGCGGCAGGACCCCGAGCCGCTTGGCCTCGTCCTGATAGATGACGACCTGCGCGTGCCGGTGCTCGATGGCATCGAACGACGCCATGAACAAACCCTTGAAACGCGCCAGCGGATCGGGCTCGGTGGCGATGATGTGCTCGTACCGGGTGAACAGCCAATCGAGGAAGTCACGCATGACCTCTTCGACCATCTGTTCCTTCGATTTGAAGTGATGGTAGAGACTGCCTGACAGGATTCCTGCCGAGTCTGCGATGTCCCGGACAGTGGTTGCCTTCAGCCCACGCTCAGCGAACATCGCCGCGGCGAGCTCGAGAAGCTCGTCGCGCCTGCTGGCCTGTGGGCTGGGCAATTCAGACACCATCGGGACAGCATAGCAACCAAGCGCTTGTTAGGTCGATATCCGCCCTGCTGGCGGCTCGATTCGCGGGCTCGCCCGCCCCTCGTGGGAGCGTAGACGGCGAACACGGTCTATACGCGACCCCGCCCGCGGTCGATATCATCTTGTCCGCTGCCACTGAAGGCGTTGACCCCTCGGGAGGAGAAATGACCGGTCAATCGAGTCCAGCGGGCGACAACCCGGGCGACCTGGCGCCGCCGGCATGCACCATCGAGCACCATCGCAGCGGGCAGGTCGCCGTGGTGGCGGTGACGGGAACCGTCGACATGCTCACCGCACCGCAGCTTGCCGCAGCGATCCGATCTGCAGCCCAGGACGACAGCCCCGCCGCCCTCCTTGTCGACTTGACCGAGGTGGGTTTCCTGGCCTCCGCCGGCATGGGAGCGCTGGCGGCCGCCAACGAAGAACTGGCGCCCGGTATCCGGTTCGTGCTGGTTGCGGACGGCCCCGCCACCCGCCGCCCCCTCGAGCTCGTCGGAATTGCCGAGATCGTCGAGCTTTTCGCCACCCGCGACGAAGCTCTCGCGGCTGTAGCGACATAAAGCCTTGCGCCAGTGGGTACTGACCAGTCCGACATGATCGATGCACAGCAGCCGGCGACCAGCTTCGCCAAGACCGGTATCGGCGCGGACCCCGCCAACGCCGCGCTGCTCCGCGACGAATTCGCAGCCTGGCTGGCCCGTACCTTCGACCTGGACCCGACCAAGAGGAACGACATCCTCCTGGCCGTCTACGAGGCGATGGCCAACGCGGCCGAGTCCGCGTACAGCGGCGCTCCCGCGCCCGGGGCCATGCACGTTCACGCCGGCTACGACCCCGCCCTGGCGACGCTGACCGTCGAGGTGAGCGACGACGGCGCCTGGCGAGCTCCCGATCCACAACTGCGCGGCGCGGCCCACGGGCGCGGCATTCCCCTGATTCATGCGCTCACCGACCGCGCCGAGATCACGGCCACCCCGACCGGAACCCGGGTGCTCCTGCTTTGGCACCTCGAGGCACCGGGTTAGTCCCGTGCGGACTCCGTCGCCGACGACGCGGGCTCGACCGAAACCAGTTCGGTGAGGCCACTGACCCGGAACACGCCCATCAGATGGGGGTGGGCGATGATCTCGATGCGGTCGGCGCGGCTGAACAACGCGGATATGGCCGTGCTGTCCAGGTACTGCACGGCGCTGAGGTCGACGGTCAACCGCCGGCCGCCGTCGCAGTCCGCGATGGCGGCCGTGAGACCGTCGTCGAACGCCCCGACATTGCTCATGTCGATTTCTCCGGCCACAGCCAGAACGGATGTCCCGTCATTGCTGCGTGTGCTGGTCAGCGTGAGCGCCGTGGACATCAAGTGATCCTCATGGTCAGGTGCACTGTCGTTCCGGCAGTGTTGCGGGTGATGACAAGGTCGTCCATGAGCTCGCGCATGAGTGCGATGCCCCGACCGCGATTGGTACCTACCGCAGCCGGCGCGGACTTCCACCGTCCGCTGTCGGCGACGGCGACCTGAACCTGATCGGCCGACGCCGTTGCGGACAGTCGAATCGTGCCGTCGGAACCGCGGCAATACCCGTGCTCGATGCCGTTGGTGATGGCTTCCCCGGCAGCGACGAGCACGTTCATGGCCTGCTGGGCGTCTATCCCGGCTCGAGAGAGCCAGTCGCGCAAGGTGGTACGAGCTTCGGCCAGATGGGCAGCATCGGCCGGGAACTCCAGTTCCAGGGCGGCCGGCTGGCGGTAGAGCAGGAGAACGACGTCATCCTGATAACCGTCGGGCGGCGCGAGGTTGGCCATCACGTGGTCTGCCAAATCGTCCAGCGTGGACCCTTGGGCGTCGCGAATGAGGCCACCAACAGTGCAAATCCCGTGCTCCAAAGGATGATTGCGACGTTCGACCAGCCCATCGGTGTAGAACGCCAGGGTGGCCCTCGCCGGCACAGTGATCGTCGCTTCGGGACGCTGCCAGTTGTGCCGGAGCCCGAGCGCGATGGTGTGGCCGCCATCGAGTGTTCGCTGCGCACCATCGGGCTCGATCAACACGGGCGGCGGATGCCCGGCACTGGAATAGACCAACTCCCCGGTATCCGGGTTGAGCACCGCGCACACCGCTGTCGTGCACTGGGCACCGGGCAGTCGAGCCGCGAAGCGGTCCAGGCCCGCCAACGCGACAGCGGGGCTGGGATTCTCGAACAGCAGTGCGCGGCAGGCACTGCGAATCTGTCCCATCACCGTGGCGGCGGCCAAACCATGACCGACACAGTCACCCACCACCATCGCAATGCGTCCGTCATCGAGCCTGAAGACGTCGTACCAATCACCGCCCACTTGCAGCGGCCGGCTCGCCGCCTGATAGCGGACCGCGAAACCCTTTGGCAGATCAGCGGGTCCGAGAATGGCATGCTGCAGCGCCAACGCCGTTTCGCGTTGTTGATCGACTCGATGCACGCGCTGCAAACCTTGGCCCAGGCGCCCCGCACGCACCGTCAACAGGGTCTGGTCCTCGAGCGTGAACGGTCGCTCTTCACTGAGCTCGATCCAGACGACAAGCACCCCGTCGGGGTGCTGCAACGCGATACCTGCCGAACCCGGCAGCGCAGCGTTCGGCGTCAAGAAATCCCCGTCGCGCAGTGACACGAGAATCTGACGGGTTTCAGTTGGCAGGTCTGACCACCGGGTGGAGTCACCGGCCGCCAAGATGTGCGGCTCACCGTAGGCGGTCCCCGCCGACGAACTGTAAGTCGGGAAGGTCACCGTCAGCACCCGACGTGCCCGCCACAGCCGGCGCAGTTCCTCCGCCGCGGCAAGCAGCGCTCCGTCGACGGTGTCCGCTTGCGCCAGTTCTCGGTTGAGCGCGTGCTCGCGACCGGCGGCCAGCGCGAGGGCGATGGCCGCGTGGCGGGCAAAGTCGTTGACCAGATCCAGGTAAACCTCGTCGAATGCCGGCTGATGCGGTCGGCGTGCCACCGCGATCACTCCGAGCACCGCATCGTCGGCGATCAGCGGCATGACGATCGCCGACCGTTCACCGACATCGGTGAACCCCTCGATCGGATACTGGAATGAGTCAGTGATCAGCGGCAGCCCCCGACGCGCAACACTTCCTGTCGTAGAGCCGTCCATCGGGACCTGCCGGCCGATCACCTCCGACGAGTACCGCCCCGCCGTAGCGGCGACGACCAAGGTGTCGGCGCCGCTGGTGGGGAGATCGGATTCGTTCGGCACCAGCAGGATCGCCTGCTCGGCGTCGGCCAGCTCGAGTGCGCGGTTCACGATGAGCTGCAGCGGCCTCGTCTGCGGATTACCGGACAGCAGCGCGGCGGTGATCTCGCGACTGGCTTTCATCCATTTGGCGGATTCACGTTCCCGCTCGAAAAGCCTGGCGTTGTCGATAGCGGCTGCCGCGGCCATCGCCAGCGCGCGGACGGCCGCCTCCTGGGACGGCGCGAACACCCGGTCAGGCCGGTCGTCGATCAGGTACAGGCTGCCGAAATCGCTGTCCCGAACGCGGATCGGCAGTCCCAACAGTGCGTGCATCGGCGGGTCGTGCGCCGGCAGCCGGGCAGCCAGCGGATGGGCTTGCAGATCGTCGATACGCAGACCTTCACCGACAGGGAGATCGGCCAGCTCGCGCGCCGTGTCAGCGTCGATGCCCGCGCCGACGAAAACGCCCAGGGTTCCGTCGGCGGCACGGGTCCCGAGTGCCCCGTACTTCGCTTCGGTGAGTTCCAAGGCGGCACTGACGATCCGCCGCAGTGTCACATCCAGATCCAGGTCGGAGCCCACGTCCACGATGAGCCGCACCAGTTGCTCCATGCGGTCCCGGGCGGCCACCAGTTCGTCGAGCTCGGCGTGGACGCGGCCCACAAGCTCGCGCCAACCTTCTCCGCTGAACGCCGCTTCGTCCTTACCGACCACGAGTATCAAGCTATCGGTACCGCGTCGCCGGCAATCCACTTCGGCCCGTCGGCGCGGCCATAGTCTGTCGGCGTGGGGGAAACAGGTTTCGGGATCGCCTTGCTCGGGCTTGTCGCCATGGCCGTCGCCGCGTTCCGTGACGATCCAGCCACGGCCGCCCGCATTTATTGGACCGGTGCGGCGATCACCACGGCGGCGGCAACCCTCATCGGCATCCCGCGCGGCTGGTCAGGAGCGCTCGAGGGGCTTCTCCTCTCCGTGTGCTTGATCCTGTTGTGCACGTACGTCCGGACGCCGTATCTCAAGGTCGGAGGGAAGACCCGAACCCTATTCAGCGCCGAGCCCGAGCCCTACGGCATGAACCTCAGCACGCCGAAGACGTGGTGGCTGCTCGTGGTCGTGGCGATGGTTTTCATATACCCGGTGCTCGCCCTCATCGACGACGGTGTGCGCGATTGGAAATTGGTCGCCTATGTCGCAGGCACGGTCCTCGTCGGCATGCGGTTCGGCTACCTCGACCGACTCCTCGGAAACCCGATTACGGCCGGTCAGTACATCCAGTTCGCTCTGATATCAATCCTGACGGTCGGCGTCTTCCCCGTCGGCTATCTGGCGATGTACTACGGCGGACGGCGCCTAATCGCAAAAAGTGTTGGCTACGGCCAACATTCGCGTCGACGAACATGAGCTTGTGTGCCACGAATCGGCGATTCTTCGCACACAAGCTCAGGTTCGGCGGTCTGTTAGTAGCGGTACGTCCCGTACTGCGAGCAGTAGTCGGGCAGGTCGGTGCCTACCGGCCGGTCCGCGTTCGAGCGGGACAGGTTGAACAGGTACCACGGGTCGTCATGCGGGTAGTTCGCGCGGACGCACGCGCGGACACGCTCAGGTAGCCGATGCAGCGCCGGGTCGATGTCCGACGACAGCCGGGACAGGTACTCCGCATCGAGTTGGCCGGTCTGCTCGAAGCGGTCGATGTTGCGATCGGCGACGAGGCGCTCGGGATTGAGTGCCGCCAGCCCCAAGAGCGCCACTACCCCGGCCGCCAGCACGGCGTGCGGCAGCCAACGCCCCGACATCCGCACACCCGCCACCGCGACGAGGAGGAACACCGCACCCAACCAGAGTTCGATGGTGATCACCATCAGCCGGTCGGTGCTGAAGCCGTACGCCTGCTGATAGAGCCACATGCGGTGGATCGCGGAGATGACGACGACAACTGAAGTGGCACAGAGGATTCCGGCGAGCACTCGAAGTACACGGCGGTCACCCGCAGAGACACGCCCCGCCACCCGGATCACGCCGCTCAGCACCAACAGCGTCAGCGCCGACACCCATAGCAACTGCCAGAAGCCCTGCCGCGCGTACTCAGCGTAGGTCAGCCCCTCGGTTTCCAGCACGTGGGTGTGACCACCGAACAACACCGCTGCCTGCACCGCGACGAACGCGATGAACAGCGCATCCAGTACGCCCAGCGGGACGGCCCACTCCCAGCGCGGCACCGGCTTCATCGGCTTGGGCGCGAGGACATCCAACCGCGGCGCGAACCGGGTCAGGTAAGCACCACCGAGGACGAACGCGGCGACCATGCCGAAGACGACGACACGGGCGACGACATCGACACCGTCAAAGCGCGGCACCAGCTTGCCCACCAGATGCGCGAAAGCCGCGTCCGCCGAGGCGAACAACGCGCCGAACACCAGAGTCAGCAGCACCGTGAGACCGACCACGGCCGCGACGCGAATCGGATTGGCGATACCCACCCGACCCGACAGCCCACGCCGCGTCCAACCGAGCACGCGGGCCGGCAGCGCCCACGCCAGGAACGGCGCGGTCAGGACCGCCGTCCAGGTACGTCCGCCGAACAGCGTGCACCACCCGACGATCCAGGCCGCCATGATGCACAGCACGCCCAGCCAGTCGGCGGCGAGTAAGGCGGGAACTGCCAGCAGCGCCAACGTCAGTGCGATACCGGCCCATTCGGTGCGCGTCGGTCGGCGCTCGGCGGTGCCGTAGACGACGGCGAAGACCACCACCCCGACGACCACGTAGCCGACGCTCAAAGACGACGGCCGCCACAGCGCAGTACCGAGCAGACCGGCCACCACGGCGAGCACAACCACACGGTGCGGCGCAGTCGCCAGCGGACTGATCGGCCACACCCGTCGCGGCAACATCGTCCAGCCGGGCTCACCGCGGCGCGGCAGTGCCGGCCCGATCAGCGGCGGGACCACCGGCGGCCCTGGATATCCCATCAACATCGTCATGCGGACCGCTCCTCTGATTCCGGAATGCTCACCCTGAAGCGGCATCCCACCGTCGTCTCCACCACATCGATGACCCCGCCGTGCAACTCGACGGCCCAGCGGGCGATCGCCAGTCCCAGACCGGTGCCGCCATCAGACGTGGCGCCGCGGGTGAACCGTTCGAATACCCGCTCGCGTTCAGCCGGCGCGATACCCGGACCCTGATCGGCCACCTCGAGCCGCAAGCCCGTCGCGTCGCGCGTCGCCCGCACCGTCACGCTGCCGCCGGGCGGGCTGTGCCGAATCGCGTTGTCCACCAGGTTGACAACCACCTGCCGCAGCCGCGCTGGATCAGCCAGCGCCGTCAGCCCGCGCGGTGACACCTCGACCGTGACCGACACGTCATCGGCGGAAACCGAGACGTGCTCGACGGCGGCACGTAGGAAGGCCTCGACGTCGAACCGGTTGATCCGCAAGGGAATTGCCCCGCCTTCGAGGCGCGACAGGTCCAGCAGATCGGTAACCAACTCACCGAGCCGTTCGGTCTGCGACAGTGCCAACCGCATCGTCTGCGCGTCCGGCTCGACCACACCGTCGACCACGTTCTCCAGGACCGCCTGCAACGCGGTGATGGGCGTGCGCAGTTCGTGGGATACGTTGCCGATCAGTCCGCGCCGATATTCGTCCGCAGCACCGAGGTCGGCTGCCATCTGATTGAACGCCGTTGCCAGCTGACCGATTTCGTCACGCGAGGTGGCACGGACACGAATGCTGTAGTCGCCCTTGGCCATCGCGCGGGCCGCGGCGGTCATCTGCCGCAGCGGCGACGTCATGCCGTGGGCCATGAACTGGGTGAAGAGCAGTGAGGTCAGCAGAGCGGACAACAGTGCGTACCGGAACTGCCAACTCGCGCCGATCCAGAAGGTGAACGAGGCCAACAGGATTGCCCCGCCCACCAGGAGTCCCATCTTGATCTTGAAGGACGCGAACGGGTCGAGGGGCCTGGGCAGCCGATCCCACAGTTCGCCAAGCGCGCTCACCGCGGCACCTCGAGGGCATAGCCGACCCCGTGCACGGTCCGGATCAGTTCCGCACCGAGCTTGCGGCGCAACGCCTTGACGTGGCTGTCGACCGTACGGGTCTCGGCTCCAGAGCCCCAGCCCCAGACGTGTTCCAGCAGCGTCTCGCGGGTCACCGCGGCGCGGGGCCGTCCGGCGAGAAAGGCCAGCAGGTCGAATTCGGTTCGGGTGAGATGGATTTCGATATCACCCTGGTGCACGCGGCGCTCGGCGAAATCGACGCGGTACTCCCCCACCGACACTGGCTGGTCCGCGGTCGCACGTTCGACGCGACGCAGCAACACCCGCACCCGCGCAACCAGCTCGCGCATGCTGAACGGTTTGGTGAGATAGTCGTCGGCGCCGATCCCCAGACCGATCAGCATGTCGGTCTCGTCGGTGCGGGCGGTCAACATCAGCACCGGCACTGGACGCTCGGCCTGGATGCGCCGGCAGACTTCCAACCCGTCGAAGCCGGGCAGCATGACGTCCAGCACCACCAGGTCGGGCTGTGTCGCTGCCGCCGCGGCCACTGCCGAAGGCCCGTCGACGGCCGTCTCCACATGGAACGACTCAGCCCGCAGCCGGGTCGCGACCGAGGACAGGATGGTCGGCTCGTCGTCGACCACCAGGATTCGCTTCACGCTTTCCGACTGTAAGCGCGGTTTGTGGGGCTTTCCGGCAGCGATTGTGAAGAAACTGTGGAGACTTGCCGAGATCGGCGCCAATTAGGATTGTGGTCGTGAAGGAAAGTCGCGTACCGCGTTCCGCTGTCAGATTGTCGCTGGCTGTGCTGGGTTTGGCCGTCACCACATGCCTTGCGGGCTGCGGGCAGACGGGCGGGAAGGCGGTTCCGGCAGCATCAACTTCAGCCTCATCCACGTCGGTGTCGTCGACATCAACCACATCGTCAGCAGCCCCGTCATCGTCGGTCGCGCCGGCATCGTCTCCGTTCCAATCGGAGAACGGCTTCGTGTGGATCACCGCCGCGTGCGGTAGTCCCGCGACCATTCCGAGTGACGGCAAGAACACGCTGCTGCCCAGCGCAACTGATTGGGCCATCTGTATGGGCGGTCCGGGCCTTCAGCCGACTTTGGTCGGGGTATACACAGCACCGTCTAGTCTCACGCACGACACATCGCAGCTGACCGCTGGCAAATATCGGTTCGCCACGCATACCGATGGAGAGTTGACGTGGATATTTCTCGTCGAAAGCACCGACCCGGCATCACTGCGGCCACTCGAACGGCACGGCTTTGTCGTCCACTGACCCCGCAAACTTGTGTCGTTTGCGTCTGTGAATACACGGTAGGCTGGCTGTAGGACAAAAAAAGGGGGGCCTTATGTTTGTCGATCCTGCGCTGCTCCGCATGGGCGCAGCCTTCGCCCAGAGCGCTGGCGCTATCGCACATGAAGGGGCGAGCCGTTTTGCTGACGCCTCGATATCAGCGGGCATCTTCGGGGATTTCGATGACGCCCACGACTTCCACCGATCACTCGTCGACTGCCACGAAACCCATGCGACCACTCTGAGTGGCTTCCGTACGCATCTGGATTCGCTGGCGGAACGCACCAACTCAGCCGCAACGATTTTTGAGGCCCAGGATGCAGCGGGGGCAGGCTCGATCAATGCGGCCGCCGATTCGATCTAGCCCGCATGTCGATTGAACTAAAACATCTCAGCATCCAAGAATTGGTCAGTGCCGCCGGCGGTGACCCATGGCAAATGAACAGTGCCATCCAAAGCGGCGCACCCGGTGAAATCGACGAGTTGGCAACAGCATTCCGAAATGCGAGTGGATGTATCACCGAAACCGAACACGATTTCACCATCGCCAAACAGCGCTTCGGATCAGCGTGGGACCGCCAGGACGGTGGCGGTCACCCGATCAACGACGCCGCCGAAGTCGTTCGTGTCACGGATAGTCTCCACCTCAGCAAATTGCAGATCTCTAAGCTCGCGGTCAGCCTCGAGAGCATTGCTGCCGCACTAGCACAGTCCCAGCGCAGCTCCGCCACATCGATTTCTCTCTTGGAAGGCGCGCTGAAGTCCTACGACCTTCAGATCGATGCGCGGATCGCGGAAGCGTCGAGGGCAGGCGAGAACGCGGACTGGGACGATCTCAAACGTGCTGCCGAAAGTCGCACTCGCACCGCGGTCGACGAAGCCAAGGCAATCCGTACGGCCTACACGGACGAACTCAGCAAGGCCCGGAACGCAATGGTCGCCGAAGGCTACGCAGCCGACCCCACCAAGGGTGCCGACGGCATCGGCGCTGGGCCGGCGCCGTCGGCGCCCGACAAGTACGGCTCCAGCCAACGTGCTGCCGACGACGCTCTCGTAAATGCACCCGGGCCGTGGACCCCTGAAAAACAGGCCGCGTCAAACCGACTGCGCGACTTTGCAACCGCCAACAATCCAAACGCCTCACCGGAAGCGAAGCGCTACGCAAGCGAACGACTCGACGATTTCACGATGGCCCAAACCGTGGGCCCATTGCCTACCGATCCAGTACTGGGCGGCGATGCTCGCACGCGTGCTCGCGCTCGGTTGGAGATGCAGCAAAGGCTGGAGCAAGGCTTGCTCGGCAAGGCTGGGGTGACTCCCGATAAAGCCACAGCCACACTGGACCAGTCCGAGGCACAGGCCCGAACCATGGTAATTGCCCGAGTACAGGAACAGTTGCAACAAGCTGGCATGTCAGCGCAAGGGGCAGCCCAAGTTGCTGCGGGCATGTCGCACGGCCAGATTCCAAAAGAACTGGTCGACAGCGCGTCGCTTGCGGGGAAAGGCATATCCGGTTCAGAAGCGTCTGTGAACCAGACGGTCAAATCAATGCAACCTGGTCATCCTTGGAACACGTCAGGCCAGATATTTGACGCGGCTGATATCAAAGCCCTCGAGAAGATCGGCTCCCGAGTTGGCTATGTCGGCAATGTGCTGGATCTTGGTGTCGCCATGTACGAGATCACGCACGGAATGCCGGCCGGCCAATCGCTGTCCAAGATGGGCGGCGGCATGGCAGGCGCATGGGTGATGGGTTCAGTCGGTGCGGAAGTCGGCGCTGTGGCGGGACCCCCAGGAGTAGTAATAGGCGGGTTCATCGGCGGCACCGTGGGCTCATTCATCGGAGAGTCTGGCGCGGAGGCTCTCTACAAGAAAGTCTTTGGGTGACCGCGGGCGACATGGCGCTTGCCGTAGGTCTACTCGGGCTGGCGGTGATAGCCATCGCCGGCTTCAATCAAGAAGCTGAGTATGCGCGCAGACTGTACTGGGGCGGGGCAGTGACCATGGCGACGGCCACGTCCTTCGCGGTATTACCTCAAGGACGGATGTCCGCACTCAGCGCGGGGGCCGGAATGGCTAGCATGTGCATTCTCGCCGCATACGCCCGAACGCCATTTCTCCGTTTTCGGGGAAAAACACGTCGATTGTTCAGCGACGGCCCCGAGGCGTACGGGTGGGGCCTCAGCACGCCGAAGACGTGGTGGCTGCTTGTTCTCGCGGCGATACTGTTCGCGTACCCGGTGTACGACTTTGCCAACCAGCGCTACCCCGTTTTCACGCTGAGCATCTATGTCGCGTTCATGCTGTTGGTCGGCGCACGCTTCGGTTACGCCGACCTACTACTTGCCCACTCATTCGCGGCACGACAATACGTCCAGTTCGCGCTCGTCTCGATCTTGACGCTCGGACTATTCCCCGCGGGTTACTTGGCGATGTACTTCGGCTGCCGGCACTGGATCACGAAAACTGCAGCGTACGAACGACAATCGCGCCGTCGAATGTGAGCCTGTGTGCGAAGAATCGCAGATTTTTCGCACACAGGCTCATTTTCGGCGAAAACGAACTGGGGCCGACGCATACCGCGCCGACCCCAGTTGCCGAAAGCTGAAACTAAGCGCGCTGGCTGGACACCGAGATAATCTCGCCGGTCAGGTAGCTGGAGTAGTCGCTGGCCAGGAATGCGATGGTCGACGCGATCTCCCACGGCTCGGTGGCGATGATTTCTTCGTACCGGCTGAACAACCAATCAAGGAAGTCCCGCGTGACCTCCTCGACCATCTGTTCCTTCGATTTGAAGTGCTGGTAGCGACTGCCTGACAGGGTGCCGGCCGAGTCTGTGATGTCCCGGACAGTGGTTGCCTTCAGCCCACGCTCAGCGAACATCGCCGCGGCGAGCTCAAGAAGCTCGTCGCGCCTGCTCGCGGGTTGACTGGGCGATTCAGACGCCATCGCAACAGCATGGAAACCAAGCGCTTGCTAGGGTAGGTCGGGCCGGTGTTGACTTGGCCACTACGTACACAAAGAACGAGTGCTCACAGGGGTCGCGCGCGTTGAGGCGATCGCGGCTCTGAGAGCGGGCGAGGTCACAAGCGCGGTCCTCGACCGCGACCGATAGATGGGGTGCGTAAAGCGTCGGGCGCTTCGATTTCGAGCCCTATGCTTGCGCGCAGCACGACTTGAAATGGATGAGTAGCAGGAGATCATGAGCACGACACAGCGTGCCCTGGAGGGTATCCGGGTCATCGACATGACCCGCGTCTTCGCCGGCCCGATCAGCGCGCAGATACTGGGCGACCTCGGCGCTGACGTCATCAAGGTGGAGCGACCGGGCAGCGGTGACGAAGGGCGCGGTTACGGTCTTGCCTCGGTCGAGGGCAAGGACGGCAAGGACCTTCGCCAGTCCGGCTTCTTCACCGCGTCGAACCGCAACAAGCGGTCGATCACGGTCAACCACTCCAAGCCGGAGGGGCAAGACATCCTGCGTGCCCTGGTCAAGACCGCGGACATCCTGGTCGAGAATTACAAGGTCGGCGACCTCAAGCGGTTCGGGCTGGACTACGAGAGCCTGAAGGCGATCAATCCCCGCCTCATCTACTGCTCGATCACCGGCTTTGGCCAGACCGGGCCAATGGCGGCGCGCGCGGGCTACGACGGGTTGTTCCAGGCGAGCGGCGGCATGATGGCCGTGACCGGCATCCCCGAAGGCCAGCCCGGCGCGGGGCCAGTGAAAGCCGGTCCCAGCCTGGTCGATTTCGTGACCGGCCACAACAGCGCCATCGCGATCCTCGCCGCGCTGAACCATCGCAACAACACCGGCGAGGGCCAATACATCGACATGGCGCTGCTCGACAGTTCCGTGGCGATGGTCTGCCACATCATGCAGGACTATCTGATCAGCGGCGTCCAGGCGGAGCGTCTGGGCAATGGTGGCAACGGCGGCGGCCCCGCAGACCTCATCCATGCGCGCGACGGCATGACGTACATCACGGCCGGCAGCGACGCTCACTGGCGGCGCATGTCGGAGTTGATGGGCCAGCCCGAGCTCTACGACGACCCGCGCTTCGACACCAACGCCAAGCGGGCCAAGATCAATCGCGCGGAGTTGATCGACATCATCAACGAGTGGAGCCGGCAGTTCACGACGGAGGAGCTCCAGGCAAAGTTCGACAGCGTGGGCATCCCGGCCGCGCGCTATAACGATCTGGCGGAGGTCTGGGAAGATCCGCAGGTGCAGCACCGGGGCCTGCGCGCGACGACGCCGCATGCATGGGCCGCGGCCGGATCGGTCGATCTGATCGGCAGCCCGCTGGCGGGTATGGGTGCCACGCCAGCGACGATCCGCCTCGCCCCGCCAGTGATCGGCGAGCACAACGCGGAGATACTCGAAGAACTGGGCTACGACGCGGCGCAGATCGCGGAATTGCAGGAGCAGGCGATCATCTGATCGAGAGGGTCCGCCACCAGGTCAGGCTTACGAGATCGCGAGCCAGCCACACATGAAAATGCCCGCCTGATTGCGACAACGTTGTCGCAATCAGGCGGGCAGGTGCACATATCCGAACCTCGCGGCCGGATGAAAACTACGCCCGCTGGCTCGACACCGAAATGATCTCGCCGGTCAGGTAGCTGGAGTAGTCGCTGGCCAGGAAGGCGATGGTCGACGCGATCTCCCACGGCTCGGCGGCGCGGCCGAAGGCCTCGTCCGAGGACAGCCGGTCCAGCAGATCCGCGGACGCCGACTTCTCCAAGAACTTGTGCCGCGCGATGCTCGGCGACACCGCGTTGATGCGGACGCCGTACTCGACGGCTTCGATTGCGCTGCAACGGGTCAGCGCCATGACGCCGGCCTTGGCGGCGGCGTAGTGCGACTGCGAGTGCTGCGCGCGCCAGCCCAGAACGCTGGCGTTGTTGACGATCACACCGCCGTGCTCGACGCCGCGGAAGTACCGCAGGGCGGCGCGGGTCGCGCGCATCACCGAGTTCAGAGTGACGTTGAGGACGCGGTCCCACTCGTCGTCGGTCATGTCGACCAGCGGGGTCTCGCCGCCCAGGCCGGCGTTGTTGACCAGCACGTCCAGCCGGCCCATCTTCTCGACGGCCGCGGTGATCAGGGCGTCCACGGCCTCGGTCGAGGTGACGTCGCAGACGACGGCCTCGACCTTGCCCAGGCCGAGAGCGGCCAGCTGGTCACGCGTTTCGCCCAGGCGACGCTCGTGGTAGTCGGACACCACGACGTCGGCGCCTTCCAGCAGCGCCCGACGGGCGGTGGACGAGCCGATGCCGGTGCCGGCGGCTGCCGTGACGAGGACGACCTTGCCCTTCAGCAGGCCGTGGCCTTCAACCTCGGTAGGAGCAACTGAAAGATCCATCAGCCCTTGGCCTCTCGGGGTAGGCCGAGCACGCGCTCGGCGATGATGTTGCGCTGAATTTCGTTGGACCCGCCGTAGATGGTGTCCGAACGCGAGAACAGGTAGAGGCGTTGCCACTCGTCGAACTCGCCGCCGGGCAGCGTCAGCCCGGCCATGCCCTGCACGTCCATGGCGATCTCACCGAGCTCGCGATGCCAGTTGGCCCACAACAGCTTTGACACGTTGTCCTGGCCGGGCTGCTCGACGTCCATGGTCGCCATGGCGTAGGACCGCATGGCTTGCAGGCCGGTCCACGACTCGGTCAGCTTGTGCCGGATCAGCGGATCGTCGATGGCGCCGGTGGTCTTGGCGACACCGATCAGGCCTTCGAGCTCGCGCTTGTAACGGATCTGCTGGCCCAGTGTGGAAACGCCGCGCTCGAACGTGAGCGTCGCCATCGCGACGCCCCAGCCCTGCCCGGGCTCACCGACGACGAGCGACGCCTCGGTGCGGGCGTCGTCGAAGAACACCTCGTTGAATTCGGAGTCGCCGGTCAGCTGGACGATCGGGCGGATCTCGACGCCCGGCTGGTCCAGCGGCACCAACAGGTAGGAGAGGCCGTGGTGACGCTTGGAGCCCTTCTCGGTGCGGGCCACCACGAAGCACCACTGCGCCCAGTGCGCCAGCGAGGTCCAGACCTTCTGACCGTTGATGACCCACTCGTCGCCGACGAGTTCGGCCGACGTCGAGACGTTGGCCAGGTCGCTGCCGGCGCCGGGCTCGGAGTAGCCCTGAGCCCACAGCTCGGTGACGTTGAGGATGTTCGGCAGGAAGCGCTTCTTCTGCTCTTCGGTGCCGTACGCGATGAGCGTCGGCCCGAGCAGTTCCTCACCGAGGTGGTTGACCTTGTCCGGGGCGTCCGCCTTGGCGTACTCCTCGTAGAAGGCGACGCGGTGCGCGACCGACAACCCGCGGCCACCGTGCTCCTCCGGCCAGCCCAGGCAGGTCAGGCCTGCCGCGGCCAGGTGCTGGTTCCACGCGCGTCGTTCTTCGTATGCCTCGTGCTCACGGCCGGGGCCACCAAGACCTTTGAGAGCTGCGAATTCACCGACGAGATTGTCTGCGAGCCATTGCCGGACCTCCGCCCGGAACGTCTGGACCTCTATCACCCTTATAGGCTAACCTACCAAGCACTTGCTTTGTTAGAGGGAGTTCCAATGAGTGGGTCCGACGGCACCCAGCAGCCCGGTCGGCAGACCCCACCGCAGACCTACACCAAAGAACATTTGGCTAACTTCAAGACGCAGCGTTCGGTGGCGTTCCTCGAGACGCTGCCACGCAACCCTGGGGGCAAAGTGGTCAAACCACAACTGCGAGAGATGAATCGGTAAATGGATCTGACATTCGACGACGAAACCGAGGAGTTCCGGGCCGAGGTCCGCGACTTCCTGGCGGCCAACAGGGACAAGTTCCCCACCAAGTCCTACGACACCCTCGAGGGCTTCGAGCAGCACCGCGTCTGGGACAAGGTGCTTTTCGACGCCGGCCTGTCGGTCATCGCGTGGCCCAAGGAGTACGGCGGCCGCGACGCCACCATGCTGCAGTGGGTGGTGTACGAGGAGGAGTACTTCAAGTCCGGCGCCCCCGGCCGGGCTTCGGCCAACGGCACCGCGATGCTGGCGCCGACGCTGTTCGCGCACGGCACCAAGGAGCAGCTGCAGCGCGTGCTGCCGAAAATGGCCTCCGGCGAAGAGATCTGGGCCCAGGCCTGGTCCGAGCCCGAGTCGGGTAGCGACCTGGCGTCCCTGCGCTCGACCGCGACCAAGGTCGACGGCGGCTGGAAGCTCAACGGCCAGAAAATCTGGAGCTCGCGCGCCCCGTTCGGCGAGCGCGGCTTCGGCCTGTTCCGCTCCGACCCGGAAGCGCAGCGCCACAAGGGTCTGACGTACTTCATGTTCGACCTCAAGGCCGAGGGCATCACCGTCCGGCCCATCGCCCAGCTGGGTGGTGAGACCGGCTTCGGCGAGATCTTCCTCGACGACGTGTTCGTGCCCGACGAGGACGTCATCGGTCAGGTGCATGGCGGCTGGACCGCCGCCATGAGCACGTCGAGCAACGAGCGCGGCATGTCGCTGCGCAGCCCGGCCCGCTTCGTCGCCCCGGCCGAACGCCTTGTCGCGCAATGGAAGACCGACAAGAACCCGGCCTACGCCGAGCGCGTCGCCGACGCCTGGATCAAGGCCCAGGCCTACCGCCTGCACACCTTCGGCACCGTCACCCGGTTGTCCAACGGCGGCGAGCTGGGCGCCGAGTCCTCGGTGACCAAGGTGTTCTGGTCCGACCTCGACGTCGCCCTGCACCAGACCGCACTGGACCTGCGCGGCCCCGACGCCGAGCTGTACGACCACTGGACCGAAGGATTGCTGTTCGCCCTGGGCGGCCCAATCTACGCCGGTACCAACGAAATTCAGCGCAACATCATCGCCGAGCGCCTGCTGGGCCTGCCCCGCAAATAAGAGGGATTGTTCACGTGTTCTTTGAATTGGACGAATCGCAGCGCGATTTCGCTGCGAGCATCGACGCCGCGCTGGGTGCGGCAGACGTGCCCGCCGCCGTTCGGGCGTGGGGCGGGGTAGAGAAGGCGGCCGACGCCGCACCCGGCCGCAAGGTGTGGTCGACCCTGGCCGACCTGGGCGTCACCGCACTGAACGTGCCGGAAGAGTTCGACGGCATCGGCGCGCATCCGGTGGATCTGGTTGTCGCCCTTGAGCGTCTGGGCTACTGGGCCGTGCCGGGTCCGGTCACCGAATCCATTGCCGTGGCCCCGGTGCTGCTCGCCTCGGATAAGCGTGCGGAAGGCCTGGCCTCGGGCGAGCTCATCGCCACCGTCGCCCTGCCGCCGCTGGCCCCGCGGGCCGTCGACGCCGACACCGCCGGCCTGATCCTGCTGGCCTCGGATGCAGAAGGCGGCCAGGTGCAGGACGCGACCGCGGGTACCGAGCACCAGTCCGTCGACCCGGCCCGTCACCTGTTCGACGTAACCGCCACCGGCGAGGCCCAATCGGCCGACACGGCAAAGGCTTTCGAGTTCGGCGCGCTGGCCACCGCAGCGCAGCTGGTCGGCGCCGGCCAGGCGATGCTCGACATGGCCGTCGCGTACGCCAAGCAGCGCACGCAGTTCGGCACCGTGATCGGCTCGTACCAGGCCATCAAGCACAAGCTGGCCGACGTGCACATCGCCGTCGAGTTGGCCCGTCCGCTGCTCTACGGCGCGGCCCTGGCCCTGGCCGACGGGTCGCCCACGCTGGCCCGCGACGTCAGCGCCGCCAAGGTGGCCGCCAACGAAGCCGCGCTGCTGGCCGCCCGGTCGTCGCTGCAGACGCACGGCGCCATCGGTTTCACGCAAGAACATGATCTGTCCCTGTTGCTGCTGCGCACGCAGGCGCTGCGCTCGGCGTGGGGCGACTCGACGTGGCACCGGACCCGCGTACTGGAAGGGCTGTGAGCATGAGCGAAGAACGGGAGATGCTGCGCGCCACCGTCGCAGCGCTGGTCGAGAAGCACGCAGGCCCTGAGGCCGTGCGCGCCGCCATCGAGTCCGAAAAGGGCTACGACGAGAAGCTCTGGCAGATGCTGTGCGAGCAGGTCGGCGCCGCGGCGCTGGTCGTGCCCGAGGAGCTTGGCGGTGCCGGCGGCGAATTGGGTGACGCCGCAGTCGTTCTCGAGGAACTGGCCAAGGGCCTGGTCCCGACACCGCTGCTCGGCACCACGCTGGCCGAACTGGCGCTGCTCGCCGTCGGTGCGGAAGAGCCGCTGGAGGGCCTGGCCGAGGGCACGTCCATCGGCACCGTCGTTTTCGATGCCGGCTATGTCATCAACGGCGACGTCGCCGATGTGGTGATCGCCGCGCAGGACGGTCAGCTGACCCGCTGGACCGACAACACCGTCGCCCCGGCCACCACCATGGACCCGACGCGTCGCCTCGCGGCCGTCAGCCCGGGCAGCACCACCGCCCTCGGCGCCGACCCCGGCCTGGCGGACACCGCGGCCATCCTGATGGCCGTCGAGCAGGTCGCCGCCGCGAGCCGCTGCCTGGACCTGACCGTCGCGTACTCGAAGGACCGCGTGCAGTTCGGCCGGCCGATCGGCAGCTTCCAGGCGCTCAAGCACCGCATGTCGGACCTGTACGTCAAGGTTTCGGCCGCCCGCTCGATCGTCAACGACGCCCTCGCCGACCCGACCCCGACGAATGCGTCGCTGGCCCGCTACATGGCCACCGAGGCATTCAATGCCGTTGCCGGCGAAGCGATCCAGATGCACGGCGGCATCGCGATCACCTGGGAGAGCGACATCCAGTTCTACTTCAAGCGCGCGCACGGCAGTGCGCAGCTGCTCGGGTCGTCGCGGGAGCACCTGCGTCGCCTCGAAGCCGAAGTTCTGGCCTAACGTCGAGGTATGACCAATCCGGTAGCGCTGCGCGCAGGCATCCCACCGTTCTATGTGATGGACGTGTGGCTGGCCGCGGCCGAGCGCCAGCGCAGCCACGGCGACCTGGTGAACCTGTCGGCGGGACAACCCGCCGCACAGGCACCGGCGCCCATCCGGGCCGCCGCCGCCGAGGCGCTGGCCAATGACAACCTCGGATACACCGTCGCGCTGGGCATTCCCGAGCTGCGGGAGGCCATCGCCAAGTCGTATCTCGACCGGTACGGCGTCGAGGTGGAGCCGGACGCCGTCGTCATCACCACCGGGTCCACCGGCGGATTCCTGCTCGCGTTCCTGTCGTGCTTCGACATCGGCGACCGCGTCGCGGTCGCCAGCCCCGGCTATCCCTGCTATCGGAACATCCTGTCGGCGCTCGGTTGCGAGGTCGTCGAAATACCGTGTGGTCCCGAAACCCGTTTCCACCCAACCATTTCCATGTTGGAGCAGCTGGACCCGCCAGTGAAGGGTCTGATCATCGCCAGCCCCAACAACCCGACGGGGACGGTGCTGCCGGCCGAGGATCTGGCCGCCATCGCCACCTGGTGCGACGACAACTCGGTGCAGCTCATCAGCGACGAGCTGTACCACGGGCTCATCTACGACGACGCGCCCGCGACCAGCTGCGCCTGGGAGACCTCGCGCAACGCCATTGTGGTGAACAGCTTTTCGAAGTACTTCGCCATGACCGGCTGGCGGCTGGGCTGGCTGCTGGTGCCCGAGCCGCTGCGCCGGGCCGTCGACTGCCTGACCGGCAACTTCTCCATCTGCCCTCCCACACTCCCCCAGTACGCGGCCGTCGCGGCGTTCACGCCGGAGGCGATCGCCGAAGCCGATTCCCTCGTCCACCACTACGCCGAGAACCGCGCGCTGCTACTCGCCGGGCTGGCCGACGTGGGGCTCGACAAGTTGGCACCCGCCGACGGCGCGTTCTACGTCTACGCCGATATTTCGGCGTACTCGACGGACTCCCTGACCTTCTGCGAGAAGCTGCTGGCCGACACCGGCCTGGCGATCGCGCCGGGCGTGGATTTCGACACCCGGCACGGCGGATCGTTCGTTCGGTTGTCGTTCGCCGGACCGAAGTCCGACATCGAAGAAGCGCTGCGTCGCCTGGGTCCCTGGCTCGCCGCATACCGGCAGGGGTAGCTGTCGCGTTTGCCACACAAGGGGCGAGAACAATCGGCAGGCCGGTACCATCGGTCCGCAATGTCCCAGGAAACCGACAACCCAGAACCGGAAGTTACCGACGACTTACCGGTGAACCGCGAGGGCCTCGAACGGCACGGCATCAAGCTGTCCACGCCCATCGGTGAGATCGCCATCGCGATCTCGACGCCGCGCGGTGGTTTGGCGATCCCGAAGCGATTCGACCCGCTCGGCCTGGCCAACCGCGCCCTCGGCGTCGCTAAGTTCGGTTTCAAGCTTGCTGCTTGGGGTGGCGAGCAGATTGCGATCGCGACCAAGACCACCGTCGAGGCCATCGAGATGGCCCCCGAACGCACACCGGCTCCCGCCCCGCAGAAACAGCCGGCCAAGGAGTCCCTGCACGGCAAGCTCGGCGGCCTGCTGGACCGCGCCCTCGACCAGAGCACTGCCGACGGGAAGACCGAGCTCTACCACCGGCTGCTCGATCAGCTGGTTGCCGACGAGGCCCGCATCATCGGCGCGCTGTCCGACAACGAGTCGTCGCCGCTGGTGAACATCTACCCGCGGAACCGCAGCGTCGCGACGCTGGAGAACGCGTGCCTGATCGGCCGCACCGCCAACGTCGCGCTGCCGCAGATGGTGCCGCAATACGTCAGCCACCTGCTGGCGCTCGGGCTGGTCGAGACCGTTCCCGAGGACCCCGAGCTGAAGGCCGACTACGAGATTCTCAGCGCGGAGTCGATGGTGTTGAAGGCCATCAAGGACGCCTCGCGGGGCCCCTTCCCCGCGCGCGTCGAGAAGCTTGCGCTGCGGCTGTCGGAGCTGGGCCGCGGGCTGTGGGAAGCCGCGATGCAGGACGAGTCGTAGGTCACTTTTCCCGGTCGGCCACACGTTGATCGTGCACCCTGGGTCTTTGCTTCTCGCACTTTGCATGCGCCCGCGCACGGTCAACGCCCACAAGGCATTTGCTTGTCAAGTGCCCAGCACATTCACGCACACGAATGTGCAGCCAGAGCGGCGCAACCGCGGATCTGACGATCTGTGGGCACACTCGGCGCGCGAACTGTCACGGACGGGGCACGCCGGCGGCAACCACGCGCTCATTGTCGGCCCGATCGACATCCGCCAGGTCGATGCCCTTGGTCTCGCGCGCGAACGCCAGCGCCACGAGCGTCACCACGCAGGCCCCGGCGAGGTAGATCGCGATCGGCACCGACGAGTGGTAGTCCTTCAGCAACCGCACCGCGATGATCGGCGCGAGTGACCCGGCGAAGATCGCCGTCACCTGATAGCCAAGGGACACACCGGAATAGCGCATCCGGGTCGGGAACATCTCCGACATCAGCGCCGGTTGCGGCGCGTACATGAACGCATGCGCGACCAGGCCCGCGGTGATCGCCGTCATGATGACGAAGTAGTGCTTGCTGTCCATCATCGGGAACGCGACGAAGCCCCAGGCGGCGGTCAGCAGCGTCCCGATGAGGTAGACGGGGCGACGGCCGATCCGATCGGAGAGCCTGCCCACCAACGGGATTGCCACCAGGTGTACCGCGTGGGCCACCAGCAGGTACCAGAGGATCAGCGAAGTGCCCACGCCCGCATGCACTTTCAGATACGTGATCGAGAACGTGACCACCAGGTAGTACATGATGTTCTCGGCGAACCGCAGCCCCATGGCGGTCAGCACCTTGCCCGGGTAGTACCGGAGTACCTCGACGACGCTCATCGACGACGCCTTGACGCGTTCGGCTTCTTCTTGTGCCGCAACGAAAATCGGCGCATCGGTGACCTTGGTGCGGATGTAGTAGCCGACCAGCACCACGACCGCCGACAGCCAGAACGCGACCCGCCAGCCCCACGACAGGAACTCCGGCTCGGACAACGTCTTCGTCAACGTCAGCAGGACGACGGTGGCCAGGATGTTGCCGACCGGCACGCCGGCCTGTGGCCAACTGGACCAGAAACCCCGGCTCTGCGCGGGACTGTGCTCGGCCACCAGCAGCACCGCGCCGCCCCACTCGCCGCCGACCGCGAAGCCCTGGATGAACCGCAGCACCACCAGCAGCGCCGGCGCCCAGTAGCCGATCTGTCCATAGGTCGGTAGACAGCCCATGAGGAACGTGGCCGAACCGACCAGCAGCAGCGAGAACTGCAGCAGGGTCTTGCGGCCGAACTTGTCGCCGAAGTGACCGAACACCACGCCACCCAGCGGCCGGGCGACGAAGCCCACCGCGTACGTGACGAAGGCGGCGAAGATCGCGTCGAGATCACTGCCGCTCTGCCCGAAGAACACCTTGCTGAACACCAGCGTGGCAGCGGTGCCGTACAGGAAGAACTCGTACCACTCGACGACGGTGCCGGCCATGGAAGCCAGGACGACCCGACGCAATCCGGACCGGATCGGCGCGCTCATTGCGCGACTATAGCCAGGTGTCCTCGGTCGTCGTGGTGAGAAACGCATCCAGATCGTCGCGCCATTGCGCCGGGGTGTTCTTGTCCGGCTCGATGCCGGTGTACTCGCCGCGGTAGAACAGCAGCGGACGCGGCTTGATGGCCTGTGGCTCGGACATCGACTGCACCGCGCCGAACACCACGAAGTGGTCACCGCCGTCGTGCACCGAGTGCACCGTGCAGTCGATGTGGGCGAGCGTGCCGTCGAGCACCGGGGAGCCCAATCCCGAAGGGCTCCAATCGATCCCGGCGAACTTGTCCTCGGCCCTGGAGCCGAACTGCGCCGAGACGTGCTGCTGGTTCTCGTGCAGCATGTTGACGCAGAACTTGCCGCTGGCCTCGATGGCCTTCCAGGCCCGGGACTGCTTTGTCGGGCAGAACAGGACCAGCGGCGGGTCCAGTGACAGGGCAGCGAACGACTGGCAGGCGAAACCGACCGGCACACCGTCATTCACGGTGGTGATGACGGTGATGCCGGTACAGAACTGCCCGAGCACATTACGGAATGTGCGGGGGTCGATCTGCGGGGTCGAAGTCATGCCGCGCGAGCCTACTTGAACCCGACGCTGAAGTCGTGACCCCAGAGGCTGATGCCGACGCTCTCGCGCGCGATCCAGCTCTCGTCCTCGACTTCGAGTCCCTCGCAACCGAATTCCATGTCGAAGCCACCCGGCGTCTTCATGTAGAAGGACAGCATCTTGTCGTTGATGTGCCGGCCCAGCGTGGCCGACATCTTGACCTTCTTACGGTTGGCGCGGTCCAGGCACAGGCCGACGTCGTCGGAGTTCTCCACCTCGACCATCAGGTGCACGATGCCCGTCGGGTTGGGCATGGGCATGAACGCCAGCGCGTGGTGGCGCGGGTTGCAGCCGTAGAAGCGCAGCCACACCGGGTCGCCGTCGGCCGGGCGGCCCGCGATCTGCGGGGGCAGCCGCATCGAGTCACGCAGCCGGAAGCCCAGCACGTCCTGGTAGAACGCCTGCGCCGCGGCGTCGTCATTGCAGGTGAGCACGACGTGGCCGAGGCCCTGCTCGGCGGTGACGAACTTGTGGCCGTAGGGGCTGACGAAGCGACGGCCCAGGTACTGGATGCCGTAGTACACCTCGAGGGTGTTCTCGGCCGGGTCCTGGAAGCTGATCATGCCCTCGACCTTGCGGTCGAGCAGTTCTTCCTTGGTCCCTTCCTTGAACGGGACGCCGTGGGCGCTGAGGGTTTCCTTCAGCTGCTCGAGGGCAGGCGCGTCGGCGACCTCCCAGCCCGAGGCGAGCAGCCGGTCCTTCTCGCCGGGCACGATCACCAGACGCGCCGCGACGTCGTCCATCCGCAGGTAGAGGGCATCGGGATTGGTGCCCTCGCCCTCCATCATGCCGAGCACCTTGAGCCCGAACTCGCGCCAGGCCGCCACATCGGTGGCCTCGATGCGCATGTAACCAAGGGCCTTGATCGTCGTCATGCCATGTCTCCTCTAGCCGCCCAGAAAATCGAGGGTCAGCTTGTTGAACTCGTCGAACTTCTCTAGTTGTGCCCAGTGGCCGCACTGACCGAACACGTGCAGCTGGACCCGAGGAATCTGCTTGAGCGCCACCAACGCGCCGTCGAGCGGGTTGACCCGATCCTCACGGCCCCAGATCAGCAGTACCCGCTGCCGCAGCTTGTGCACTTCGCGCCACATCATGCCGAGCTCGTAGTCCGGCCCCGCGAAGGACTTGACCATCGCGCGCAGTGCGGCGAGCGACTCGGGTGTGCTGGCGATGGCGAACCGCTCGTCGATCAGCTCCGGGGTGACCAGGCTCTGGTCGAAGACCATGATCCGCACGAACGCCTCGAGGGTCTCGCGCGTCGGTGCGTAGGCGAACTTGCCGAGCAGCTTCACGCCCTCGGTGGGATCGGGCGCGAACAGGTTGACGCTCAGCCCGCCGGGGCCCATCAGCACCAGCCGGCCGGCCCGCTCCGGATGATCCAGCGCGAACCGGACCGCCGTGCCACCGCCGAGCGAATTGCCCACCAGCGCCGCCCGTTCGATACCGAGGTGGTCGAACAGCGCCAGCAGCGCCGCCGCGCTGTGGCGGTGGTACTGCACGTGGTCGGTGGGCTTGTCCGAATATCCGTAGCCCGGCTGGTCGACGGCCAGCACGTGGAACCGCTCGGCCAACACCGCGATGTTCTTCGAGAAGTTCGACCAGCTCGACGCACCCGGGCCGCCGCCGTGCAGCAGCACGATCGTCTCGGCGGCCGGGTCGCCGGCCTCGTGGTAGTGCAGGCGCAAATCATCGCTCACCTGCGCATACCGCGAAGTGGACTCGAAAGTGACCTCGGATACCGCGGCGGTCATCAGACCATGGTGTCGGCCGGGGGCAGACCGAACTCGTTGTTACCGAAGATCAGGTAGGCGCGCTCGGGCTCGTTGGCCGCGTGCACCCGGCCGGCATGGGCGTCGCGCCAGAAGCGCTGCAGCGGGGTGCCGTTGGCCAGCGCCGTGGCGCCGGCCGCCTCGAAGAGGCGGTCGACGGACGCGATGGCGCGGCCGGTGGCGCGCACCTGGTCACGACGGGCACGGGCCCGCAGCTCGAACGG